>MNXB01000105.1 GCA_001871125.1 Elusimicrobia bacterium CG1_02_37_114 | reverse complement strand
ATATATCCGCTCTAAACATAAAACTTATTCGTAAAACTGTATAGAAATAACCTATGATAACAAATATAGTCTAAAGTGTATGGGTTTGTCAAGACCAATTTGTAAGGTTTGTTAAGGTGAAACTTTTCAATGAGCGAATCGACCGTTTTTTGAAATTTTACAAAATATTTAATTTCCTACTGCCACAACACTTTGAAACTCGCACGCATTTGACCTACAATCAATTTTCACAGGGACGGTAAGGGTTTTATACCTGTTGTTTCCGCCAGCATAAACTTCCCAAGGCGTTCTGTAATCCAGTGTCTGATGAAACCGTTCGTTATTATAAAACTCAAAATAGTTTTTTAATCCTTCCCGTGCATCCGGGATATTCTGGTAACCATTCAAATATATACACTCATACTTCACGGAACGCCAGAGCCGTTCTACAAATATATTGTCAAATGCCCTGCCTCTGCCATCCATACTGATTGAAATATTCGCTCCTGTCAATTTGCTTACGAAGTCATTGCTCGTAAACTGGCTACCTTGGTCGCTATTAAATATTTCCGGACAGCCATATCTACACAGCGCTTCTTCCAATACCTCTACGCAAAAACTACTATCCAGTGTGTTCGATAGCCGCCAACTCAACACCGCACGACTGCACCAGTCTATTACTGCTACCAGATATGCAAAACCCTGTGCCAGACGGATGTAAGTTATATCCGCACTCCATACCTGATTCGGTCTTTCCACTGTCACGTCTTTCAATAAGTACGGATACACAGCGTGTTCCGGATGCGGTTTTGACGTATTTGGCTTGGCAAATACAGCAAAAAGTCCCATTTTACGCAATAACGTCCGCACATGAGCATTGCCGACCCTGAATCCTTTCCTGCGGAGAAACTTTTTCATCTTCCGGACTCCGTAAAACGGTGTTTCCGTATACTGTTTGTCCAGAAGATTCATCATTTCCCGGTCCAGCTCGCTTATCTCTACTGGTTTGTAGTACAGCGTTGACCAGTTTATCCCAAGTATTTCACTTTGTTTCCTGAGACTGAAACAATTGTCTTGTCTGTCAATGAGCGTTTTACGTTCTTTCAGCCCAAAAGATCCAGTTTTTTTTTGAGCCAGTCATTCTCTACTTTCAGTTCCCCGATACTCTTATACAACTTTTCTATTTTTTCTTCCTGTCCATTGTCCTGTTTACCGTTTTTTCTGCAAAATAATTGCGCTGCCCCTTTGAGTAACTCATACTTCCATTTGCTTATCTGATTCGCATGCACTCCGTAGTCGGAACTTATTTCTGCAAGCGTCTTTTCCCCTTTGACAGATTCCAGTGCCACCCGAGCCTTAAATCCTGCTTCAAATTTCTTCCGCATCATACCAGACCCCCCTTCAGACTTTATTATACTACTTTTTTCACCTTAAGTCAGCCTAAATTTTGGTCCAGTTTTTCCCGATCATTATAACTGGGAAATGAAGAACCAAAATGGTTTAGAAGGAATTTATTAGATCAGTTACAGAAAGTGGTAGAACGTTGTTATGCTGAGTTGAATATGGAACCAATATTGTTAATTGATGAAGCCCAGACTTTGTCCACTTATACATTAGAAAATATTCGTTTACTTACTAATTATCAGATTAATACAAATAAATTACTCACCATAATTCTTATTGGTCAATCAGAACTAAAAAGGAAACTTTCCCTGGATACTTACGAAGCATTTAATCAAAGAGTAGGAATAAAATTTCATCTATATGGAATGGACAAAGAAGAAACATTCAATTACATCAAACATAGATTAAAAGTTGCTGGCGGAGATGGTTCTATATTCAGTTCACTTGCTATAGAAAAGATTTATGACCTATCTAAAGGAATCCCAAGAAAAATAAATAAACTTGCATCTATCAGTTTACTTCATGCCTACCTAATGAAAAAAGATACAGTAGATGATAATGTAATCGTTCAGTCTGCCAAAGAAATAGAATAATCCTGTCTAAACAAATATCTGTTCACACGCTAAACAGATTGAAAACGGTCTTCCCAGTGCAAAATAATCTGATAAAATTGGTGCAAAATAATCTGATAAAGAACAGGGGTAGCAAAAAAAATCCGGGAAATTTCTACCTGTTTAATTACCAGAAAGTCATCTATGTATTTATACTTATCAGATAGGGGGTTAAAAAGGGTGGGTGCGAAGAATTTCTTTTGACTCGAGCATTTTTAAAGTCAAAACCAGCTTTTTTCTTTCTGTCTTACAGGTAGGGCTCACCGCGGGTGCGAAGAATTATTCATTCGTTATTGCTGAAAATTCCCCATCCGGGGTCAGGATAACAGAGTGGTGCGGGTGATTTTAAGGAGTTTCGTGCTGGATTCATCAAGGTTCAGCAGACTTTGGATGATTTTTTCAGGTTTGACATTCTTTTTAGGGCCGAATTTCAAGGAGAGTTCTATCCGGTAGTTATCTTTTGGCTCCAGTTTCTGAATTAAAGGTATTACATCTATTGATTCTGTTCTGTCGCCTTTAATTTTTGTGATTATAACTTCTTTCTGTGACAAAAAATTCTGGACGGTCTTACCAATATTTCCCCAATCAACCTGTTCTTTCAAGCAACTTAAATCTATCTTGTAAGTTACTTTGCTGAACGATGAATCTAATGAAGGCAGAAAACGCGGTATCTGCTCAACCTTGAGTAATGAGAAGTTTTGCGGCAACTGTTTTATGATTTCTTTAGCGACCTGTTCTATACCTGTTTTTTTGTAGAGTTCCAAATCAACATATTCCGTATCGCTCTCATATCCAACGGATATTGCTGTGCCGAAGGATATTTTCATCTGGGGATGGAACCCGGAAGTGTATGAGACAGGCAGTCCTGTACGCTTGATGCATCTACGGATTAATTCTATCTGTTCAAGATGTGATAGAAACCGCAGGTCATTCTTTCGTGAAAATAGTAACCTGTATAAAAACTGTCCTTCCAGGTTTTTATAGTTTCCTGATATTGGGACAGGAGGCAAATCCGGGACAGGAGTTTTTTCTAAAGTATGACCATAAATGGTCGCTGTCCCTATTTTCGCGTATTCTTCATACAAAACCTTTTTTTCGGGTCCGAAGTTTATATGCTCCCAGGGGAGCATATCGTCGCTATCATACCCCCGTAAATAAAATTCATAGTCTATACCGCACTTTTTAAACGCTTCAAGCCATAAGTCAAAATTAAATTTCTCTTTCCACATATCAAACTTACAGCCGTTATTCCATGCTGTGTATATTACACTGCCAAGTTTCCTGTCACCCATTGAGAATACTGCTTCCAGCAGGGATGTTCTTATATCATGGACTTTGACTTCACCGTGGAGTTTATGTTTTAGAAGTTTTGCCTTGTCAATCAGGGAATCCATAGATTCCATTTTTGACCACTGAAACGGCGTATGAGATTTCGGAACAAAGGGCGATATTGTGATATTGAACTTCATACCGGGCACACTCTGCTGGATTTTACCCGTAAGTTCTACTATAGCTGATATGTCTTCTTCTTTTTCAGTCGGAAGTCCTATCATAAAATAAAGTTTTATTAATTTCCAGCCAAGTTTGCGCGTGTACAGGACAGTGGATATAATATCTTCATCAGGTATTTCTTTATTGATAACTTTTCTCAGTCTCTCTGTGCCTGTTTCTATGGCGAAGGTGATGTTTGACCTGTGGGGATATATCAGGTATGGAAGTATTCTGGCTGACTTCATATCACATCTCAATGAAGGAACCGAGAGGAATATGTTGTTGTCAAGGCAATACCGGTTAACTGATTTGATTAATTCCTCTATTTTTGAATAACTGCTGACTGAAAAACTTGTTAATGCTAATTCTTCATATCCTGTATTTTGAACACTGTTTTCCAGTATTTCCAGGATTTTTTCAACAGGCCTTTCCCGCCAGGGACGGTAGAGGTTTGATGCCTGGCAGAACCTGCAGTTGTTCCTGCATCCACGACTTATTTCTATGTTCAGCCTGTCGTGGACTATCTGAGCATAGGGGACAATCGGGCTGAATGGATAGAATGCTGTTTTTAAATCCACGGTGCGTTTCTTTATTTTTTCCGGGATGTTCTGGAAGTTTCTTGTAATTTTTGATATTCTTCCGTCAGTATTGTATTCCACTTCATAAAACTGTGGAACGTATACTCCTTCAATCTGCGCTAAGTTTAACAGTAAATCCTTTCTGGAACATTTTTTTGATTGTTTGACTGTGGTTATTATTTCATTTATTATATCCTCGCCTTCACCGATTACCATTATATCAAAGAAATCCGATGCAGGTTCCGGATTAGAGCAGGCGGGCCCGCCTGCAATAACCAGCGGAGAAGTTTCTGTCCTGTCTGGACTGTAAATTGGTATGTCCGCCAGGTCAAGCATTGTCAATACATTTGTATAACATAATTCATGCTGAAGTGAAAATCCTACAATGTCAAAATCTTTGAGAGGTGTTTTTGACTCTAAACTCAGGAGAGGAATTTTTTCCTTACGAAGCAGTTGTTCCATATCAGTGGCGGGACAGTAACACCTCTCTGCGACTGCATCGTCACGGGAATTGACTGTATGGTATAATATTTCTATACCTAAGTTACTCATGGCGACCTCATACATATCAGGAAAACAAAAACATATTTTTATATCTGAACGGCTCTTGTGTATTGAGTTCCATTCGGAATTAATATACCTTGAAGGACGTGTTACAAACGGCAGGATTTTATTATACATTTTTAATAAACGTATCTCCTGACATAAATTGAAAGCAAAATTCCTATTGCCATAATGGAAGAAACAATTGAAGAACCACCGTATGACAGGAACGGTAAAGGCAGACCTGTTACAGGCATAAGCCTCAAAGTCATCCCTATGTTAATAATAACGTAAAATGAAAACATTGCCAGAACACCTACTGCAATAAGGGCACCGTATTTATCACTGCTGACCTTGACAACATTAATAATACGCCAGAGTAATAAAATATAAAGTCCAATGACAGCCAGCGAAAAAATAAAACCCATTTCTTCTGCTATTAAAGAAAAAATAAAATCCGTATGTCTCGCAGGGATAAATCCTAACTGTGATTGTGTACCCGAAAACAACCCCTTACCAAAGATTCTGCCACTGCCAATGGCTATCTCTGATTGTATAATATTATACCCTGTATTAAGGGGGTCTATCCGGGGGTTAATAAATGCCACTAACCGTTTTTTTTGATATTCCTTTAAACTGTGGTTAACTACATATGAAGATGCAACTCCTGAGATAAAAATGGCAAAGATACTTATAAAATAGAATGCAGGGACAAATATACGCCACCGCTTTAAAAACCACCTGATAAAAATTAATAGCAATCCAAAACAAACAATACCGAGTCCTGTATGCAAATGGTTTTCCAAAATTACTTTCCAGCCAAAAAGAGTTTTTAATAAAGGTATGCTGAGCGTTACTAACGCATAAAAGACAATCCCTAAAAGATGTAATAACCGTGTATTTGCCACATACAACATAACCAAAAATACAGGGAAATAAACAAGGGAACCTGAAAAATCCGGCTGAATTAATATTAAACCAACATTACCAATTAACATAATTAATGGAATACACAATTTTCGCCAGTTATTCATCTTCTGCCAGTATTTATCCAGATAACCCGCCAGTGAAATTATAAACAACAATTTAGATAATTCCGAAGGTTGAAAAGAAAAATATCCAAGGTCAATCCAGGCACGGGTACCGCGGATTTTTGTCCCGATAAGTAATACAAGGACCAAAAGAATTATGGAAACTGCATATATGTGATAATAGTATGACTTAAGAATTCCATAGTCCAGCCCGATAATAATCAGCAAAGCGGTAATGCCTATAACTATGCCAAAAAATTGTTTGCTTACATACACGCCGGGATTTCCAAAACGTATTGTAGCAGAATAGACCATAACCAACCCGATTATAATAAGTGCTAAAACAGCACCCACAAGAATCCAGTCAATATGCCGTTGAATCCTTTCAAAAACACTTTCTTGAGTGTGTAAACCCTTGATTTTCACCATGTTTTAAACTTAAGAAAAATCCTGAGGGATAAAACCCTAAAGGGTGAATTCCAGGAATTCCCCGATTTATCGGGGTTAAAAAATGGGATGTGTCCCTGATTTATCTCTATCTACTATATATCTCAATATCTTACCCGCTACGGGTGCGGCCACTGCCCCACCCATACCGCCATGTTCAACCAAAACAGCCAGTGCTAATCTGGGGTTCTCAACAGGCATGTAACAGACAAACCAGGCATGGTCTTTTCCATGAGGGTTTTCTGAGGTACCTGTTTTACCGGCAATTTTCACTCCGGGAACACGTGCTGCCTGTCCTGTACCGGAATCCACAACATCCACGAGCGCTGACTCTAAATTTAACCATATATTTTCCGGCAATTTAACCTCTTTTGTTTTTTCCGGTTCATGTTCATAAATAAGTTTCTCTTCGGGACTGATTATTTTCTTTACTATATACGGTTTGTATATTTTACCCCTGTTTGCTACTGATGAAACCAGACTGGCTAATTGCAGTGGCGTCAAATCAAGGTATCCCTGGCCTATGGAAATGTTTACAGTATCACCCTTCAGCCAGTTTTTACCAAATTTTTTTTCACGCCAGGAAGCTGCGGGTATAAAACCTGACTTTTCAAACGGTAAGTCAATACCCGTAGGTTTTCCCAGGGCGAACTTCTCTGCATATTTCACAATGGCATCAATACCCGTAATCAATCCAACATTATAAAAATATACATCACAGGAATTCCTGACACCTTCAGAAAAACACATCCTGCCATGTCCCTCTTTTTTCCAGCATTTAAATGTTTTTCTGCCCAGCTTGAAATATCCCGGGCACACAAATTTCCGTTCAGGAGTAATACTTTTTGTATCCAAAGCAGCTAACGAGGTTATTATTTTGAATACAGAACCCGGTGCATATTGTGCCTGTATTGTCCTGTTGTATAACGGCAGGTCTTTATCACTCATATATTTTAATCGTTCCTCACTGTTTGAGATAAAACTGTTAGGGTCAAATGTGGGTTGAGAAACCAATATCTTTACAGAACCGTCATTCGGGTCAAGTCCGACAATAGCACCGTTACAACCCGTTTCTTCCAGTGCTTTTTCGGCAACCAGTTGAAGTCCAATGTCTATTGTCAAATACAAATCATCGCCTGGCTGTGGAAGTACGTGTTTAATGATGTCTGTCTGGCAGCCACTGGCATCGGTTTCTATCAGCCAGCCACCATTTACTCCGCGCAGATAAGTGTCATATTGTTTTTCTAAACCAATTTTACCTATTATATCGCCCTGTTTGTAGCCCTTGAGGTGAAGGTATTTTAACTCATGCTGACTGATTTCTCCAATATATCCTATCATCTGACTGGCTAACCCTCCGTAGGGATAGTATCTTCTCTGTTCTGTGACGACCGAGATACCCTGAAAATTTATTCTTTGTTCAAGAAACTTGAACATTATATCGCGCGAGACATCCTTCCCTAATTGTACCGCTTTAGTGGTTTTGTACGCGGATAATATTTTGGATTTACTCCCGGGCAATATCTTTTCCGCTCTATCGGCTAACTCTGCCTGAAGTTTATAATTTTCCTTATACAGAAAGGGATAAAACATAACCGTAACCGAGGGTCTGTTTTCACAGAGCGGATTTTGAGCACAGTCATAAATCTTTCCGCGGGGTGCCTGTTCAACATAAAGATTCGCACAATTTTGTTCAGACAGGTTGTAAAAATAATCTCCCTTTAAAACCTGAAAATAGACAAGTTTTAGCAAAATCGCTACAAAAAATATTATGATAAACGCAGAATACTTACTGAGCCTTCTCAAAAACTTCTTATAAACTAACTCTATTTCCCCTTCCCACTCCATTTTTCCACCTTTTCAAACCACCAATCATATAATCTAAACATAAAAGGAGCCATTACAATGTTGACAACAGGATAGACAACTAAAGAAACTTCTTTTACTAATTTAGTTACAAAAATTGATGAGACTAAATATGAAAAAATAATAACAATATAAGAGGCAGAAAAACCAAGCAGTATCTGGGTTTTTATTTCCAGTTCATCAAGTTGTCTGCTGAATGTCCCGCATAGATATCCAATAATAGTGAAAACCAGAGCTTTCAGCCCAAATATAGAGACATCAAAGACATCCACCAATATACCGGAAAAAAAACCATATATTTCTCCGGATAGACTCCCGTAATGTAAAGAAAGATATATAATAGTAATAAGAACCAGGTCAGGGGCATACCCAAAAATAGGTAAGAACTCAACCCATAACAATTGTCCAACAAGCGCAAATATTATGGTCGCAATAATAGATAGATTTTTTCTCACTGTATTGCCTCAACTCCCGAGCGGTGTTTACCCACACCCTAATCATACCTTTTGTACCCAACATTTTCTCCATTCGATCTGTCATTTATCAGGTTTATGTCGCCTTCGGCGAGTTCGTGTCGGGTTTGTCGGGGTTATGTCTGGTTAAAATATATTGGGTATTACGTCCGGTAAATCCTACTTTTTCAAGGATATTTTTATCACAAAGATCGTTTAAGTCTCTCAATGAGGTTCGACTATTAACTTTTGTCAAATCCGTATACTCTTTATTTGTTATCTTGCCATTTTCTTTAACATACTTAATTGCTTTAATCTGACGACAATTCAATCCCAAACGGGACAGAAACTCCTCGGTAAATACATCCCTTGGCAGAATTGTCCGAAATTCCACGTTTCTAATAAGCATAAATTCTGGTTCCGGCGCATTTTGAGATTTACATTGTTCAATCATTTCAATGGTCCCGGAACCGGCACGCTGGGCATAGTCAGCCAGATAAAGAACATTAGCGATAAATGGATTCGCAGGGAACGAAGTGTGCGGTTTTCTTAAATCCTCAACTGTAAGTTCTGGTGGCAAACTACCTGAATTCCAAACTTCCACTCTGTCTGCGAAAACCATTACTTGAACACCAGAAGTATTATTGTAGTTACGATGTGTAACAGCATTGACGATCGCCTCCTGAATAGCAAATTCAGGTATCTCGTATGGACGATGAAAACGTGTTGAACCAGCCTTCTGAATAACGGGAAATTTAATCGCGTCAAGTACAAATGCAACAGCCTTATCTACATGTTCAAATAAATTGCCACTATACACCTGATAATTAACAAAGGGTTTCTTAACTTCCGTTCCTGAAAACTGAAGACACTTAACCTCAGCCTGTATAAAAAACCGATGCGGATTCTTGCCAAATAAAAGAACCGCAGCATTAGTAAGTTCTTTGCCTTTAAGAATATCCAAGTGGATTAAAACATTCTCAACTGGAGTGTCTTGTTTTAAAGGATATTTACGTACGGCTTTGGCAACTTTTAGGAACCACCGAACCTTTTCCTCGTCTATATCTGACATTTTTGCATCGGCGCAGATACGTTCATCAAAAGCGCCACGGCCTACAATACCTTTTTCTTTCAGAAACTCAATCAAACTTCTATAAACTAAACGGATAAGTTCTGTGGCATCACCAAATCTTTTATAGCTGAATCCACTTTTTGAATCTCTGATTTCTTTAATAAGATTCTGAATTCCTTCTTCACGCTTTTTGTCATTGCCACTGTTTTCACCTTTAATGTAGAGCAGAATTGTCTTATGTGATTTTTGGGCTTCACGGAACTCAGCCTCAGTGGGAGATATTTTACCTTTGGCAGAACTTCCGTATTTTGTGCCAAGGATGCCTGTGTAGATATCGCTCTTTTTTACCTCTTCCAGATAGGATATCTCGGCTGACTTGCTCTTTGCGGGAGCATCCTCAAACAGGAAAACATCAAAATATTCAGAAAGAAGGGTATCATTTAGGACAAAATCTTTAATTGTCCGTCGTTCCTGCTTTAGTTCTTTCTGCACACCACTGACGAATATTTTATATTTTTTCATTGTCTCATCTTTTTTACCCACTTACTGCTTCAGAAAATAATTCTAAAATTATAAACGAGACTTATTTCGTCTCAAGGGGCTGTGGTATAATTACACAAACTATACCGATTTTATTAAGGTTCACTGCCGGCTTAACGAATGCCTGCTTGAAGTGAGTCTTTTTATCAAAAAATATCTCCTGCACAACACCAACAGGTAGCCCTGCTGGAAACACACCGCCAACACCGCTGGTAACAATCTCATCTCCTGATTTTATATCACTATCTACAAGCAGATAATCAAGCAGCAAATATGATTTCCCTCTACCCTCAATCACGCCATCGGTTCCTGACCTTTTTATTCTGACACTCACTGAGGATAGTTTATCAGTAATCAATAAGACTTTTGAGTTATTCTTATTAACTTCAAAAATGCGTCCCACAAGAGTTTCTTTTGTATCAATAATTGCCACTACAGGCATATCTAACTTAATGTTGTCTTCGTACCCCTTATCAATTATTACGGACCTGAACCAATCCAAAGGATTCCTGACAATAATTCTTGCAGAAATTAAATCATACTTTACATGTCCTGATAAGATTAATATTTCCTTCAGTTGTATATTTTCCTGCAGCATTGTTTTATATTCATTTTCTAAATGCACATATTTCTCAATTCTGTCTTTTAATGCACGGTTTTCTTCGTTTAACTTTATAAGCGAACTTATATTTTCTCCTAATTGTTCAGCCTGGTCCATTATTTTAAAAGATAGTCCGGGAACCGGGAATAGAAAATAATTCAAAACGTTCTTTATTGCAACGATTTTGGGAGTGAGATTAAGAGAAATTAATATTATAGAAATGCTTATTAAAAGGACTAATACGATAGGTTTATTCAAATTAAACTTTTACGTATTCTTTTTAAGTTATCCAGTTCTTCCAGATATTTACCTGCCCCCCGCACTACGCAGGTAATGGGGTCATCTGCAAGGAACACCGGTAGTTCTGTCTCTTGTGAAATTAATTCTATTAACCCCCTTAAAAGAGAGCCTCCGCCAGCAAGTACTATGCCCCGGTCAACCAAATCGGCAGATAACTCCGCAGGTGTCTCTTCAAGTGTACTTTTTATAACCTCAATTATTGCCTTAACAGGTTCTGTAATCGCCTGCCTGATTTCTTCAGATGTAACATTTATTATTTTAGGAAGACCCGTGACCTGGTCACGTCCTTTTACTTCCATTGTTTGTTCTTCACCGGTCGGATATGCTGACCCGATTTTTATTTTTGTCATTTCAGCAGTATTTTCCCCGACAAGAAGATTATATTTACGTCTGAAATATTGGACAATGGCATCGGTCATTTCATCGCCGGCAATATCAATTGACTTTGAAACGACGGTATCACCTAAAGAAAGCACTGCAACCTCTGTCGTCCCACCGCCTATATCAACAATCATATTGCCTGTCGGTTCCTGGATAGGTATGTTGGCACCAATAGCTGCTGCAATCGGCTCTTCTATTAAATATACTTCACGTGCTCCTGCCTGTGTCGCTGACTCTCTTACTGCCCGACGTTCAACTTCTGTTATTCCCGAGGGTATCCCTATGACAATTCTGGGATGGAGTAAACTCCCGCGGTTGTGAACTTTCTTTATGAAGTATCTAATCATTTTTTCCGTAACATCAAAATCAGCAATTACACCGTCACACAAAGGCTTAACCGCTACTATATTTGAAGGAGTCTTACCAATCATTCTCTTGGCTTCTGCACCGATAGCCACCACATCTCTTGTGTTTTTCTCTATCGCAACGACACTGGGTTCTCTTAACACGATTCCCTGTCCCTTCACATACACCAGCACACTTGCGGTACCGAGGTCAATGCCTATATCATTTGACCAAATCTTAAATAGAAAATTAAACATACTTTTCCCCCTTATTATTTCCCCCTTTTATTCCTACGGAACCTACTTTTGGTTCCTAAAGAACCTACTTTTGGTAAAGGGGGAATATAGGGGATTATTACTGCACCAATCTTATCAACGACATTAATGCAGAATCACCCATTCTCTGGCCAATCTTATAGACCTGCGTATACCCGCCTTTTCTATCAGAGTATCTTGGTAGAAGTACTTCAAAAATTTTTTTTAACACCGCCTTATCCTTTATATCACGGTCTACTGCTCTGCGTGCAGTTAAATTATTTCCTTTTGCTTTTGTTATTAGTCTTTCACTGAATCTCTGTAATTCCTTTGCTCTGGCAAAAGTTGTTTTAATTTTTTCGTGCATAAAAAGGTCCGTGGCAAGATTCCGTAACATTGCAGTTCTATGGCTTGAAGCACGGGATAGTTTTCGTCTGGAATAAGCTTTTATCACTGTTGCACCATTCCCAGATTGAGACTGTGTTCACTGAGTTTCTGTTTTATTTCGGTAATTGAGCTCTTACCTAAATTACGTAATGAAACAATTTCTTCTTCACGCTTCCCTACCAGGTCACGGATTGTTTTTACACGTGCATTTTTCAGACAATTGAAGGGTCGTGACGATAAACTCAGTATCTCTATTGGCTGTCCCAACAATTCTTTTAACTTCTCTTCCTGTATCACCTCAATGGTAGATACGGTCTTTTCTTCTTTCTTCTCGGTAGTAATCAAAATGTCAAGACTGTTCTTAACTATTTTAGCAGCGTATGCCAGTACATCCGATGGCACCACTGTTCCGTCGGTCTGCAGTTCAATGATTAAACGGTCATAATCTGTTTTCTGTCCGACTCTTGCATTTTCAACTTCATAATTCACCCTTACAACGGGAGAAAATAAAGCATCCAGAGGTATGGTATTTACGGGGTGGTCTGCTCTTTTGTTCTCTTCAGCGGAAACATAACCCCTGCCGTGCTTAACTTCCATTTCCATTTCAAGTACACCATTGGGTTCAAGCGTAGCAATCACAGTATCAGGGTTAACTATTTCCACATTAGAATTTGGCTGAAAATCGCCTGCCCGTACAATCTTTTCGCCTTTCTCCTGTAAACGTAATGTTTCCGGACCTTCAGAATACATTTTAAGTCTAACTTTTTTCAGGTTAAGGGTAATCTGCAGGACATCTTCCTTAACGTCTTCTATTATATCATATTCATGCCCTACATTTTTAATCTTGACAGAAGTTATCGCTGACCCTTCCAGACCCGACAGTAATACCCTTCTTAATGAGTTGCCAAGGGTATGTCCGTAACCGCGCTCAAAAGGTTCAGCAATAAACTTACCGTAAGTATCCGTTTGTCTTTCTACAACAAGTTTCTGCGGAAAAACTAACTCTGGAATGGCCATAATGGATGTATTCTCCTCCTACCGTAAAATTATGGAATTAAGCCTTTAGGCTTTTAATCATTATCTTGAATATAATTCTACTATAAGTGTTTCATCTATCGGATAGGATATTTCACTCCGTGATGGAACAGATAAAACTTCAGCAGCAAAATTCGTTTTGTCAACAGATAACCAGGAAGGTGACTCAATGTCTTTCTCCAAAGATTTTTTAATGACCGGATTCTCATGAACACTTTCGCGAAGTTTTATTTTATCACCGGGTTTTACCCGATAACCTGCAAATTTCATAATACGGTCATTTACAGTTATATGCCTGTGTGTTACTAATTGCCGTGCAAAACGTTTTGACGGTGCAAAACCCAATCTATGTAAAACACTATCCAGCCTTGTTTCAACCAACAAAAGCAATTGTTCGCCTGTCATGCCTGGCATTTTTAATGCCTGTCTATAATAATTACGAAATTGTTCTTCTGTAAGCCCTGCCATGTGTTTCATCTTTTGTTTTTCATGCAGCCGTTTAGCGTATTCGCTTAACTTTACCATTCTCTTTTGTCTGGATTGTCCTGACTTGCCCTTTTGTTTGATGCGGTCAATAACACAATTTTTATCGCATTTCTCTCCTTTAAGGAAAAGTTTCGTCTTTTCCCTGCGACATAATTTACATAAAGGGCCTGTATAACGTCCCACTTTTAAACCTCCAATTTATACTCTTCTGGGCTTGGGAGGACGACAACCATTATGTGGTATAGGGGTAATGTCACGTATAGATGTAATGGTTAATCCTGCAGACTGCAGAGACCTTATAGCAATCTCACGTCCCGGACCCGGACCTTTTACAAGCACAGAGGTATATTTGACACCCATATCAATTGCTTTTTTAGCTGCTGTTGAGGCTGCTATTTGTGCTGCATAGGGTGTGCCTTTTTTTGTACCCTTGAAACCGCAAGAACCAGCAGAGGCCCAAACAATGGTAGCACCACTGTCATCAGTAATTGTAACTATAGTATTATTAAAAGATGAATGTATGTATACCTTTGCCTGCCCACCAGTCCAGGATTTTCTCTTTTTTGTCTTTTCTGCCATAGTAGCTATTCCTATTTTTTCTCAGTAGCGGGGGCTACTGTTCTTTTCTTAACCTCTGCACGGACACGAACCGCACCGACTGTTCTTCTTTTACCCCGTCGGACACGGGCATTGGTTTTGGTTCTCTGTCCCCGACAAGGCAAATTCCGTCTATGACGCATACCACGATATGCACCAATTTCAATCAACCTGCGGACATTCTGCTGTAATTCTCTACGTAACTCACCTTCTACTTTATAATTATTTGTTATAATGGTATTAATTTTATTCACATCAGATTCAGATAGGTCTTTTACTCGCACTTCAGGTCTAATATTTGCTTCTTCAATTATTCTTTTTGCTAAAGTTGGACCGATACCGTAAATATATCTTAACCCGATATCTATCCTTTTGTTCTTTGGCAAATCTACGCCAGCAATTCGTGCCACTCTTTCCTCCCCAGGGATTCCCCGATTTATCGGGGTTATTAACCTTGTCTCTGTTTATGTCTTGGGTCTGAACAAATAATTCTTATAACGTTTTTGCGTTTCACAATCTTACACTTTTTACAAATTGGTTTAACTGACGAACGTACTTTCATCTTTCTCTGTAAACGATTCTTCCCCGGCTAAGGTCATAAGGAGAAAGTTCCACTTTTACCTTGTCTCCTATAACAATTTTTATATAGTTCATTCTCATCTTGCCTGACAGATGTGCCAGAACTATATGCCCACCCTCTATTTCAACTCTAAACATTGTATTGGGAAGAACCTCCTTTATTTTTCCATCTACCAGGATTTTTTGTTCTTTTACCATATTTAGTTAAGTAAAATCCTGAAGGATTAATTCCAGGAATTAAGGGTTTACCCTTTTATACTTTATGCTTATATTTAATTTAAAATTTCCGGTCCGTTTTCTGTTATCAAAACCATTCTTTCATAATGTGCACATAGTTTATTGTCTAAAGTCACCGCTGTCCATCCATCAGACAAAATTCTCAGGCGCCAGTCACCCTCACAAACCATAGGTTCTATTGCAATAACCATACCCTGGATAAGTTCTTGACCACTACCCGCTCTGCCAAAATCCGGCACTTCAGGCTTTTCATGTAATTCTCTTCCAATACCATGTCCGCAGTAATCACGAACAACAGAAAATCCATTCTGCTCTACATATGATTGTATACTGAACGATATATCACCTATACGTTTTCCGCAACAGGCATTTTTATAAGCTTGTTGAAATGAACGGTAAGTAACATCCATCAATTTTTGTGCAGACATTGAAATTTTGCCTACCGGGACTGTTTCAGCTATATCGCCATAAAATCCTTTATGGTTTACTCCTAAATCTACGGAAACCAGGTCGCCTTCTTTAAGCATCTTACTTTCAGACGGGATACCATGTACCAGTTCATTATTGATAGAGACACATATGCTTGCCGGGTATCCTCTATAACCCAAAAATGCCGGTTTAGATTTACGGGAAATTATTTCCTTATGTGCAATTTCGTCCAACTGTGCTGTGGACATTCCCGGATGTATCTTTTTTAGTACTATTTCCAAGACTTCACTGCTAATTTTTGCCGCAACACGGATATCATTAATTTCTCTTGCTGTTTTTATGTCCATAATGTTGTTAGATTTTGTTATTAATTGCATTGCAAATGTCCTTAAACACTTCTTCTACATTATTTTCAGCATTTATTTTCACCAGTAAATGTTTCGTTGTATAATATTTTATCAAAGGAAAAGTTTCGTTTTTATATATATCTAATCTCCGTTTGACAACTTCAACCGTATCGTCTTTACGTTGAACAAGTTTCTTACCACAAGAGTCGCATTTCTTATCAGCTTTTGGATGCTGACTTATTAAATTATAGTTTGCACCGCATGATGGACATATTAATCTGGATGACAATCTAGCGATAATTGTTTCATCTGATAATTCAAGGGACACCACGTTATATATCTTCCTGTCCTTTTGAGCCAGGTGCTTATCCAGAAATTTCGCCTGAAACAAATTTCTGGGAAACCCATCAAGTAAAAAACCATTTTTTATACAGTCTTCCCGGTCAAGCCGATTGCTTACAACTTTCATAACAATATCGTCAGGAACAAACAATCCCTTATCAATATATTTCTTTACCTCTTTTGCGCCCGGGTCATCCGCAGGATTATCTAATTTATCGGTTTTCAGTAACTCACGAAACGTCTCACCGGTGGATATATGCATTAAGTCATACTTTTCAAAGAGCATTTTTGCCTGTGTCCCCTTGCCACAACCAGGTGGACCTAATAATACCAGATTCATTTTATGTTAAACCAGCGGCCTTTTATACGCCCTTGCTTCATAAACCCTTCATAATGACGCATTATCATCTGTGATTCTATCTGACCAATAGTGTCAAGCGAAACACCGACAACTATAAGAATCGCTGTCCCACCAAAGAAAAAAGGTGCGTTGAACCAACCACGCAAAAGATCCGGCAGTATTGCGATACATGTTACAAACAGTGCCCCGCCAAGCGTTATTCGTTCAATTATTCGCTGAATATACTTTGCTGTTGTTTCACCCGGTCTTATGCCGGAAATAAAACCGCCCCATTTTTTCATATTATCTGCCAGGTCATTCGGATTAATAATTATGGAATTATAAAAATAACAGAAAAAAACAATTAACCCGGCAAAAATTATTTCATAAATCACTGAACCTCGTGTCCAGAACTGCGTAAGTTTTTGTGCCCAGGTTGCAGCCGGGAAAAACTGGAGTAATGTCAGCGGTGCAGACAGGACGGCCACAGCAAATATTACAGCAATAACACCTGCCTGGTCAACTTTTATTGGCAGAAATGTAGATGCTCCGCCATACATCTTACGACCGACAATGCGTTTTGCATACTGGACAGGAATTTTTCTCTGTGCTGTTTCAACCCAGACGACAAAAGCAGTTACACATATTACTAATATAACTAAAAACATACTTGCTAAAATTGTTATTTCCTCAAGACGCAGTAACCTGAACATGTTCTTTGTTGCCCCGGGCAGCTGGTCCACAATGCCGGCAAATATTATAAGAGATATCCCGTTGCCTATACCGAATTCAGTTATTTGTTCACCAAGCCACATTACAAGCAAAGTGCCCGTAACTACAGTTAACACAGTTATAATAATAAACCCTACCGAAGGGTCAGGCACGATAGGGACACCACCGGGTGTCGGCATCTTAATTATCATCATAGTCAAACCAAAAGACTGTATCATTGAAAGTCCAACTGTGGCATAACGGGTAATTTGATTGATTTTCTTCCTGCCGTGTTCACCTTCTTTTGCCAGATGGTCTAAATATGGTAATACGTGTGCACCCTGTAAGAGTGACATTATGATTGATGCATTTATATACGGCATTATGCCAAGCGAGAATATGGATAATCTGCTCAGCGCACCTCCTGAAAACATGTCTAAAAATCCCAGCAATGAACCTTTGTGTGCTTCAAAGAGTGCCCTTAACCCTTCCGGGTCAATATTGGGTATAGGGACCGCTGCTCCTAAACGAAATGCTGCAAGAATGCCTATCGTAACCAAAATACGTCTTTTGAGTTCCGGGACTTTAAAAATATCAACAAACGCTTTTAACATTGAATTATTTCTGCCTTACCGCCACGGGAATTAATCTTATCAACAGCACTTTTAGAAAATTTGTGTGCTTTTATAATTAATGATTTTGTCAGCTCACCGTCGCCAAGTATTTTAACCGGAAAGTCTTTTCTTATCATTTTCTTTTCAATAAGAACAGCAGGGTCCACAATACTATTTGAATCGAATTTTTTTTCTAAAGTCTCTAAATTAATAATAGAATATTTTTTCTCAAACCTTGTATTTGAAAATCCGCGTTTGGGTATTCTTCTCAATAACGGCATCTGACCGCCTTCAAACCATTTAGGCTTGGCACCGCCTGAACGAGATTTCTGCCCTTTCATTCCACGCGTTGAGGACCCGCTATGTCCGCTGCCTTCACCGTGTCCCAGTATTTTCTTTTTGTGTTTTGCACCCGGCTGTGGTTTCAAATCATATAATTTCATATTATTTATATTTTACCTCTTAAACTTAGTATTTCTTCCTCTGTATACAATCTTTTCAATCCGTCTATAGTCGCATATGCTACATTTATCGGGTTCCTTGACCCTAAACATTTTGTGAGTATATCCTTAATACCTACTGATTCAACAACAGCCCGGACACTACCACCCGCAATGACACCCGTCCCGGGTAATGCAGGTTTCAGAAAAACTTTTGCAGCGCCACAAACACCAATAATTTCATGAGGTATCGTATTTTTTACTATAGGCACTTTTATCAGTACTTTTTTTGCTTTATTACCTGCCTTTACTATTGCCTGCTGAACTTCTTTTGCTTTACCAACGGCAACTCCCACATTGCCATTACTGTCACCTACAACGACACAAGCGTTGAACGAGAGTCTTTTGCCACCTTTAACAGTTTTTGAAACACGGTTTATTGATATAACTGTTTCTTTTACAATTGAACTTCCGGAAAGAGGGACTTCATTAATTGCCATAAATTAGATAATCCTGCGGATAAAAAGATATCCTTTATTTTAAAATACTAAACCGACGCTCCTGGCTCCTTCAGCAAGAGCTTTTAGGCGACCGTGATACTTTCTGCCGCCACGGTCAAAGACAACTTTTTTTATGTCTTTTTGGAGTGCTTTCTTTGCTAAAAGTATGCCTACATCTTTTGCGCATTCTGTCTTGGGTTTTTTTTGTATTTTATCTTTTAATTCACCTGACAGGGATGAGGCCGAAACCAGAACATGCCTTTTTTCATCATCTATTATCTGGGCATATATATTCTTTAAACTGCGATATACGTTAAGCCTCGGTCTATCACCTGTCCCGAATATTTTCTTTATCATTTCTTACCGCCCGCTCCTGCTGTGACAGAAACAGCTGACTTACCTGCTTTCTTAATTACATATTCACCCACATATCTTATACCCGTGCCTTTATAAGATTCCGGGGGTTTTATACGATGAATCTGCGCTGCTGTCTCACCGACAAGCTGTTTGTCAATACCGCCGACAGTGATTAATACACCCTTTGGTCCTATATCAATCTTTATCCCTTCCGGTATTTTATACTCTACAGGATGACTGAAACCAAGTTTTAAGACTAATTTATTCCCAGCCACCTCTGACTGGTATCCCACTCCGCGTATTTCAAGCTCTTTCTTAAATCCCCGGGTAACACCGACAACCATATTTCTTATTAAAGACCAGGCCAGCCCTTGAAGCATCCGTCCTTTTCGGTCATCAGTCTTTCTATTAACCATAATTTTACCACCTGTTATACTGACGTCTATTTCTGGAATTCTATTGACAGAAAGTTTACCGAGTGGACCTGTCACTTCAATATCGTGGTCTTTTAATTCAACCTTAACCTTTTCTAATATAATTATTGGTCTTTTTGCTAACCTGCTCATAACATTACCAGACAGTACAGATTACCTCACCGCCTAAATGCTGTTTCCGTGCGGATTTTTCTGTCATTAAACCTTTTGGAGTAGAAACTATAGATATACCTAATCCACCCCGTACTCTTGGCAATTCATTCCAGTGGTTATATATTCTCAATCCTGGCTTTGAAACACGTTTCATTCCGGTTATTACTCTCTCTTTTTTTGGTCCGTATTTAAGAAATATTCTCAATATATCCTGTTTATAGTGTTCAATTCTCTTGTATGATACAATATAGCCCTCTTCTTTGAGTATCCTGGCAATTTCCTGTTTAATCTTTGATGCGGGCACATCAATTTTTTCAATATACCTCATATTAGCATTTTGCAATTGTGCAATCATATCAGCAACAGTATCAGTTGACATACCTTACTCCTAATTTACCAGCTGGACTTGGTTATTCCTGGTATCTCTCCTCTATGAGCCATTTTCCGAAAACATATTCTACAGAGACCAAAATCCCTTATGAACCCGCGTGGTCTGCCGCATATTCTGCAGATATTTCTGTAGCGGACTTTGAATTTCTGTATTTTCTGCATTTTCACCATTGAAGAAATTGTCGCCATAATATTTTAGTTCCTTTACTTTTCCTTCTTAAAGGGCATACCGAGTAACGTTAACAGTCCCTTTGCTTCCTCATCTGTTTTTGCGGAAGTGACGAAACTAATATTCATACCACGCGGTCTATCTGATTTATCCAGATCAATTTCAGGAAATATATATTGTTCCTGGAGTCCCAGGTTATAATTTCCATTACCATCAAATCCTTTTGTATTGAGTCCCCTGAAATCCCGAATACGCGGAATAGCACAACTTACAAATCTATCAAAAAATTCATACATTCTTGAATCCCGCAGAGTAACTTTTAATCCTATAGGCACACCTTGACGAAGTTTGAAATTTGATATGGACTTTTTTGCCCGTCTTATCTGTGGTTTTTGTCCGGTCATGGAAGCAAGTTCAGCGGTTGCAACATCAATTACTTTAATATCATCCTTTGCTTCCTTCAAGCCAATGTTCACGACAATTTTTTCAAGTTTTGGTACCTGGAGATGATTCTTATAGTTAAATCTATTCGTCATTTCATTTATAATTTTCTTCTTATAAAGTTCTTTAAGTCTTGGTATGTATTCCATTATACTATCATTTCGCCGCATTTGCGGCACGCTCTGACCTTTTTGCCATCTGCAAGAGAATCAAACCTAGGACGTGTCGGCTGCTCACATTTAGGACAAACAAGCATCACATTGGATATATGAATTGCTGCCTCTATTTCTTTTATGCCGCCCGGGTCAGTTTGCGTAGGTTTTGAATGTTTTTTTATAATATTTATTTTTGATACAAAAACACGCATACCGGTGGGCTCTACTTTCACCACTTCACCCCGTTTTCCTCTATCTTTACCCGTAATAACCACTACCTTATCTTTTTTCCTTATTGGTAACATCTATATAACCTCGGGAGCTAAAGAAACAATCTTAACAAAATCTCTCTCTCGCAATTCTCTTGCGACAGGACCAAATATTCTGGTACCGCGGGGATTACCATCATTGTCTATTATTACGCATGCATTTCCATCAAATCTTATATAAGAGCCATCTTTGCGCCGATGTTCTTTGGCCGTCCTTATAATAACTGCCTTTACTACTTCACTTTTTTTAACAGCTGCTGTCGGTAATGATTCTTTTACCGTACCTACTATGACATCTCCGAGATGCGCATACCTTTTACCGGTACTACCCGAGACACGTATGCACATAAGCTTTTTGGCGCCTGTATTATCTGCAACGGTTAATATTGTTCTTTCCTGTATCATTTTATTTGGGGGACGCTACTTGAATTTTGCTACTTTCTATACTAGTAAAAATTCATTAATAAATATTCATAGTTCGTGTATACAAAACAAAATTTCATTTGTGAAAAAGTAGCAAAATTCAAGTAGCGTCCCCTTCTATTCTCCATCGTTTAAGTTTAGACAGCGGTCTTGTCTCTATTATTTTAACTTTATCACCGGTATGGGAAATGTTTTCTTCGTCGTGGACATAATACTTCTTAGTCTTATGAATGACTTTCTTATAAAGAGGATGACGGACCGTGCGTTCAACCAGCACAACACGTGTCTTATTCATCTTATCTGAAACAACGGTTCCTATACGAGTTTTCTTTTTCATATTTTTTTATTCAAAAGAGTTTTTATACGTGCGATATCACGTCTTAAACTTCTGATTTCCAGCGGGTTTTTAAGTGTTGCATGTTCATGCTGCAACTTAATCTTAAACAGTTTTTCCTCTTTTGTTTCTAACTGCATTGCCAACTCCTGTTCGGTGAAGTTTTTCATCTCCTGCCAGTTTTTTGTCTTCATGCATGCATCCTTGAGATAATTTTAGTTTTTATAGGCATTTTATCGGCAGCTAATTTCAATGATTTTTTGGCTTCTTCGACGTTAATGCCCTCAAGTTCAATCAGCACACGACCCGGTCTTACAACGCTTACCCAATGGTCAGGGTCACCTTTACCTTTACCCATGCGTGTTTCCGCAGGTTTTTTGGTTACGGATTTATCGGGAAATATCCTTATCCATATTTTACCACCATGTTTTAGACTTCTCGCCAGAGTAAGTCGTGCTGCTTCAATCTGCCGTGCAGTAATCCAGGCAGGTTCAAGTGCTTTCAAACCATATTCACCAAAAACTATTTTTGAACCCTTGGTTGAGAAACCCTTGATTTTGCCTCTTTGCGATTTACGATATTTGACCCGTTTTGGCATTAACATTATTTTTTCTCTTCAACTACGTCTGTTTCCTCTGTTTTAATTTCAGGTATAATCTCTTTCACCCGTCCACTCTCGGGTTCAGGCAGGGATTCTATTGTCTCTTTATCCACAAGTCGTGCTTCTTCAATCAGGTCTTTATCTGTTTTACGGAAAAATTCTTTTTTAAACAGCCACACCTTAATACCAATCTTACCTTTTTTTATCATCGCTTCAGAAAAACCGTAATCTATATCCGCACGAAATGTATGAAGCGGTATCCTTCCTTCTTTAAGCCATTCTGTGCGGGCAATATCAACGCCTCCAAGTCTGCCTGAAACCATAATTTTTATACCCAGGGCCCCGCTGTTCATTGAACTTCCTATGGCGCGTTTAATAGCCCTGCGATAATTTACATTTTTCTCAATCTGCATTGCTAATGCATCAGCAACAAGCTGAGCATCAAGCGTGGGTTCCTTTATTTCCATAACATTTACAAAAGTCTTTTTACCCACCATAGATTCTATCTCTTGACGCAGGTTCTCAATCTCCTGACCGCCTCTGCCAATCACTATCCCGGGACGAGCAGTATATATAGCCAATCTCAGGTATTTCCCGGCACGTTCTATAACTAATTTTGACATTCCTGCAAAACGCAGTTTTTGTTTCACGTATCGCCTTATATGAAGGTCTTCTTCAATAAGTTCGGGCATTTCTCTCAGGTTGAACCATCTTGAGGTCCAATCTTCTATATAACCCAATCTATTTGCCTTTGGTGGAACTTTCTGACCCATCGGTCACACTCCCCTTTGATCGCTGACGACTATTGTCAAATGGCATGTTCTGTGTCTATAAGGTGCGGCTCGTCCATACGCACGAGCACGCCATCGTTTTATACTTGGACCTTGATTGACATAACACGTTTTAATAAATAATTCTCCGGGTTTCTTCATCCTGCCCGCATTAGCAGCAGCACTTTTCAATGTTTTTCCAATAAATCCTGTCACTAATTTCGGGACAAACCGCAAAATCTGAAATGCCTCCGGGACAGATTTATTCCGCACCAGGTCCAACACCAGACCTACCTTGCGCGGAGAATATCTTACAAACCGTGATACTGCTCTTGCTTCCATTAAGTTAACTCCGTTACTCCCTTTGTGTGTGCCTCACCATGTCCTCTAAAGAATCTTGTCGGCGAAAACTCACCTAATTTGTGGCCAACCATCTGTTCTGTTATGTATACCGGTATAAACTTTTTTCCATTGTGTACGGAAATAGTATGACCGACAAACTCAGGTATTATGGTACATGCCCTCGCCCAGGTTTTAAGGACACGTTTCTCACCGGTTTGACTGAGTTGTTGTATTTTTCTATATAATTTTTCGTCTATATAAGGTCCCTTTTTACTTGACCTGCTCATAAATTTCCACCCCGCCTTTGAACTATCATCCAATCCCACTTATTCCTTTTGTGCCGTGTCTTATATCCTTTTGCCGGCACATTACTGTAGGACCTGGGCTGGTTATTTCCTTTGGACTTGCCCCGTCCCCCCCCATGGGGATGGTCAATAGCATTCATTGCTGTTCCACGGACAATTGGCTTAAACCCTAAATGTCTCTTTCTACCCGCTGAACCTAAACTCACATTTTCATGGTCTAAGTTAGAAACCTGTCCGATAGTTGCCATACATTTTATTGGAACGAATCTCGCCTCGCCCGAAGGCATACGCACTGTAGATAAATTACCTTCCTTAGCCATAAGTTGTGCCCAGGAACCCGCTGAACGGGTAAACTTCCCGCCCCCTCCCGGAATAAGTTCTATATTATGTATTGTCGTCCCGACAGGGATATTTTCTAAAGGTAATGCATTACCTGATTTTATTTCAGCATTGGGACCCGATATTATTTCATCCCCTAATTTGAGTCCTTCGGGTTGAATGATATAACGTTTTTCACCATCTTCATATTCTATAAGAGCGATTCTGCTTGACCTGTTGGGGTCATATTCTATTCCGGTAACCTTACCTTTAATATTTATCTTATCCCGCTTAAAATCTATTATCCTGTAAAACCGTTTATGACCGCCTCCGCGATGCGGTATCGTAACACGTCCCGTGTTATTGCGTCCACTTTTTTTAAAAAGTCTAACTGTAAGACTTTTTTCAGGCTCGGTTTTTGTTATGTCAGAAAAATCTTCTATAGTGATGAACCTTCGTGTCGGCGTATACGGTCTATATGTTTTTATTCCCATGATTACCTGGTTTCTTCAATAACCTTTATTTCCTGTCCCTTTTTCAATTTAACAATGGCTTTTTTCCAATCGGGACGGTACCCGGCGTATTTACCAAGTCTGCGCAGTTTGCCATGAACAATCATTGTCGTAATTTTTTCTACATCAATATCAAAAAGTTGTTTTATAGCATGCCTTATTTGATTTTTGGTCGCTTTTTTGTCAACTACAAACACATATTTATTTTCTTTTTCTTTTAGTTGTCTCGTCTGTTCAGTGACAAGAGATTTTTTTATTATACTATACGGGTTCATTTTTTTAAGTTTAGTTCGTTAAATGCTTCCTGAGTAAAAATTATTATCTTCGCATTCAATACATCATAAGCATTAAGTGAATTTACAGGAGTCAAACTGACATATTTCAGGTTTCTTGCTGCTAACTTTAGATTCTTCTCAATGCTTTTTACCACCAGTAATATTTTTCCATCCCGATGAATTGAATCGGGATGCTGGGGACTATTTCCATTCTTATTTGTCCGCAGGACTATCTCATTTGTGAGATTATCAAGTATTTGTTTAATTTTTTTCGTTTTGGGTTCCGGGAGCGAGAAATCTTTAGTTACAATTATTTCATTATTGACAATCTTGCTATAGAGTGCCATTAGCAGTGCCTTACGAGTTTTCCTTTTAGGTAAATTCTGACGGTATGACTTCGGTCTTGGCCCGAATACCACCCCTCCTTTACGCCACAGAGGTGATCTTATTGAACCGGCACGTGCTCTCCCTGTGCCTTTCTGCCGCCACGGTTTGGCACCACCACCAGCAACCTCTGCTCTTGTTTTCGCACAGGCTGTACCCACACGCTGATTAGCCAGGTATGCAGTTACCACTTCATGTAACAATGGCACAGAAACCTTTACGTCAGAAAATACTGCAGGTAAAGTTAATTCTTCTAATTTCTTTCCGTCTATATCATAAACAGTTACATTCATCATTTCTTTTTTGGAATTCCAGCTGGTGCTTTACCCTTACCAGCCACTTTTTTCTGTAACTTAACTTCCACTTTAGATTTTACTGCTTTTATCGTCTTATTTATAATAACTAACCCATTAACTACACCGGGAACAGAACCTTTAACAAGCAACAAATTCTTCTCCTGGTCAGATTTAACTACTGTTAGTTTCTGTATGGTTTTCCACTCACAACCCATATGTCCTCCCATACGTGTGCCTTTCAATACACGCTGGGGACCCTGTGAGCCAATGGCTCCCGGCGAGCGCTGTCTATTAGATTGACCGTGTGTTTTGGGACCGCCGTGGAACCCATGCCTTTTCATAACACCCTGAAATCCCTTGCCTTTAGTTACTCCCGTAATATCAACAAAATCACCATCGGCAAATATATCAACTTTTATTTCCTGACCACACTTATATTCTTCCGGTTTATCTACTCTAAATTCCTTCAACCATTTGTAAGGTTGGACATTAGCTTTTTTGAAATGCCCTGCTAGCGATTTATTAACACTCTTCTCTCTGCATTCGCCATAAGCTAACTGAATAGCATTATAGCCATCGTTTTCCTTCGTTTTTACCTCTACGATAGGACAGGGACCTGCATGTATTAAAGTCACAGGTATAACGTTTCCCGTAGTACCAAAAATTTGTGTCATACCAAGTTTTTTACCGAGTAGGCCTACTTGGCCCAGAAGTCCTTTTATCATAACTTTATCTCCACATCAACACCTGCAGGCAATTCAAGTTTCATCAATTCTTCAAGCGTTCTAGGTGTAGGATCAATTATTTCTATCAACCTTTTATGAATACGCATTTCAAACTGTTCCCGTGACTTTTTGTCAACATGAGGCGAACGCAAAACAGTATACTTTTTGATTCTTGTCGGCAACAACACGGGTCCGGAAATGACCGCACCTGTACGTTTTACTGTATCAACTATTTTAGCAATAGAGTTATCAAGCATTTTATGCTCGTATCCACGTAATCTTATTCTTATTTTTTGTTGTGTTGTTTGAGTAGCCATATTATTCTAATATCTCCGTAACCACACCCGCACCCACCGTGTGTCCGCCTTCTCTTATCGCAAACCTTAACTGTTTCTCCAAAGCTATCGGCGTGAGCAACTCTGCCTCCATCTCTATATTATCCCCGGGCATCACCATCTCTACTCCCTGGGGTAACTTTATATTCCCCGTAACATCGCAGGTCCTTAAATAAAACTGCGGCCTGTACCCCGTGAAAAACGGTGTGTGTCTGCCGCCCTCTTCCTTCTTTAACACATATACCTGTGCCTTGAACTTCTTATGCGGAGTTATACTGCCGGGCTTTGCTATTACCTGTCCCCGCTCTATCTGGTCCTTCTCTATTCCCCTCAGCAATATCCCTATGTTATCCCCTGCTTCCGTTGAATCTAATATCTTCCTGAACATTTCCAGTGATGTCGCCACACTCTTCCTCGTCTCCTGTATCCCTACTATCTCTACCGCATCACCTGTGTTGATTTTCCCTCTATCTACCCTGCCTGTCGCTACCGTCCCTCTACCTGTGATTGTAAATACATCCTCCACTGACATCAAAAACGGCTTGTCTGTTTCCCTCTTGGGCATCGGGAAATATTCGTCTATTGCACTCATCAATTCCCATATACACTTACAGTTATTGCACTCTTTCTTACCGCACCCGCACTCAAGAGCCTTTAGCGCACTGCCCTTAACTATTGGCGTCTTGTCACCGGGAAATTCATACTTCTTCAATAAATCCCTGACTTCCATCTCCACCAAATCTAATAACTCCTTATCCGTCACCATGTCTGTCTTGTTCATAAATACTACCATTGAAGGCACGTTCACCTGTCTTGCCAGAAGTATATGTTCCCGGGTCTGAGGCATTGGTCCATCAGACGCTGATACCACTAATACTGCACCGTCCATCTGGGCTGTTCCCGTTATCATGTTCTTGATATAATCCGCATGTCCCGGACAGTCTATGTGTGCATAGTGCCTCTTCTCTGTCTGGTATTCCACATGCGCTATGTTGATTGTTACGCCCCGCTCTTTCTCCTCAGGGGCATTGTCTATGTCCCATATCCCTTTCGCCTCTGCCAGGTTCGCCTTGGATAAACAGGTTGTGATTGCTGCTGTCAGTGTGGTCTTACCGTGATCAACATGTCCTATTGTCCCGATGTTTAAATGTGGTTTAGTCCTATCAAATTTTTCTTTCGCTGCCATATTTTTTACCTCCATTACACAAGTACTGCTGGTAATAATTTTTCAGCAACAGTTCTTGGTACTTTATCATAATGTGATAATTCCATTGTATAAGTTGCACGGCCCTGGGTTAGTGAGCGAAGTGAGGTTGTATAACCAAACATCTCAGCCAGGGGCACCATTCCTTTAACATAGTGCAGCCTGTTATGCCTGTCACTTGACTGGTCGCTTAAGTGTCCGCCATCTGTTAGAGGTATCTCCCTTGACTCTAAGGATAAAACCTTGCCCCGTCGTGCATTTATGTCAGATAAAACATCACCCAGGGACTCTTCATACACAGTAATTTCAATTTTCATTATAGGTTCTAGTAATACCGCATCAGCCTTCCTTGTGCCATCTCTCACGGCTTGTATGGTGGCAAGTTTGAATGCTATATCAGAAGAATCTACTTCATGATATGAACCGCTAATAAGTCTTATCCGTAGATTGATTAACGGATATCCCGAAATAGGACCCGACTCAACTGCTTCTTTTGCTCCCTTTTCTATTGCCGGGATATATTCTCTCGGTATTTCTCCTCTTTTTACTTCATTAATAAACTCAAACCCCTCATTTATAGGTTCAATTTCAAGTTCTACATGGCCATACTGTCCATGACCGCCTGATTGTTTTATGTATTTTCCCTCTACTGCAACATGTTTCGTTATTGCTTCACGATAAGCTACCTGAGGCCTGCCGATATGAGCCTCCACCCCGAACTCGCGATGCATCCTGTCAATTATGATTTCTAAATGTAATTCGCCCATACCGGATATTATCATCTGAGCCGTTTCTTCATCAATTTTAACTCTGAAGGTCGGGTCTTCCTCACGCATCCTGCTCAGTGCGTACGAAAGTTTTTCCTGGTCTTTTTTTGTTTTCGGCTCAATTGAAATCCATACTACGGGTTCAGGTATGTGTATTGATTCCAGAACCACCGGATGTTTCTTTTCGCATAATGTATCGCCCGTCCTTGTTTCCTTCAATCCAATAAGACCGACGATATCTCCCGTAGATGTTTCCTGTATTTCCTCGCGATGATTGGCATGCATTTTTAATATCTTCATTATACGTTCAGTTTTAGATGTTCGTGAATTATAAACGCTCATACCGGGGCTTATTTTTCCTGAATACACACGGATATATGTCAATTTACCCACATAAGAATCAACCTGGATTTTAAACGCAAGTGCAGAAAAATGTTCGGACTTTTTTATCTTGGAAACGTCCTCCGGCGAAGGTAAATAATCAATAATACCGTTTAGTAAAAGCTGAACGCCTTTGTTTTTCAATGATGAACCGCAGAAAACAGGAAAAAATTTGCCTGATACGGTTGCCTTGCGTATAATTTTTTTTATTTCCTCAATAGTTATCTCCCTGTGGTGAACAAATTTATCCAGAAAATGGTCATCGGTTTCCGATAACTGCTCCATAAGTTTTTCATGATACTTTTTTGCTTCTTTTTCTTCCTCACCTTGAAATCCACATACAGTATACTCTTTCCCCTCTTTGTCCTGCCACAGGTAGGGTTTCATCTGGACTATGTCAATCATTCCAGCGAATTCGTCCTGCCTGAAACAGGGTATTTGCAAAACTAAAGGAACAGCATATAGACGCTTTTTAATATGTTCAATAACCATATTAAAATCCGCACCTACTCTATCCATCTTATTTACAAAAATCATTCTCGGGACTTTATACCTGTCTGCCTGATGCCATACGGTTTCTGATTGTGGTTCAACCCCGCCAACTCCATCAAGAATCACGACACACCCGTCAAGCACGCGCAGTGCTCTTTCAACCTCAACGGTAAAATCCACATGACCGGGCGTATCAATTATATTTATGTCATATCCTTCCCATACGCAGGAGGTGGCAGCGGAAGTTATGGTGATGCCTCTTTCTCTCTCCTGAGCCATCCAATCCATCACAGTAGTACCTTCATCCACTTCTCCGAGTTTGCGTATACGTCCTGTATAGAAAAGGACACGCTCGGTCGTAGTGGTTTTACCAGCATCAATATGCGCTACAAAACCTATATTACGAATTTTATCTAATAAAATTTTTTCTGTCATAAACTTTAACTAACCCCTCGCAGTTTTCAAACAGGACAAGTTTGAAAACTAATCGCTGGGGGTAAACGGTGACATGTCCCGAATTACTCGGGACTACCGTTTACCACCTGTAATGTGCAAAGGACTTGTTTGCATCAGCCATTTTGTGAGTATCTTCCTTTTTCTTTACTGCCGAACCTTCTTTTTTGTAGGCTGACATCAGTTCCTCGGCAAGTTTGATTTTCATTGGAAGACCTTTTCTTTCCCGTGCGGAATTAATAATCCATCTCATTCCTATTGTTTCACCCCGTGTTCGGGACATTTCCACAGGCACCTGATAAGTAGCTCCGCCAATCCGTCGAGCTTTCACAACGACAAGCGGTCTTGCGTTTTCCATCGCCTTAGTAAAAACTTCTAACGGTTCTTGCTTGGTCTTCTCCCTGATTATATCAAATGCACCATATAAAATTTTTTCAGCAACAGTTTTTTTGCCTTTGTAGTTAATTTTATTGATGAACCTGTTCACCGATATATTGTTATATTTATAATCAGGTGCGGTTTTTTCTCTTCGCTGTCTTGGTCTTAATGGTTTTCTTGCCATTTTACCTTACCTTTCTTGAAGTAAAAGGGTAAACCCTTAATTCCTGGAATTTACCCTTTAGGGTTTTATCCTTCAGGATTTTACCCTGGAGTTAAGCTGGTGCTGCTGTTTTAACCAGTTTTGCACCGTATTTTGAACGTCCCTGCTTTCTTCCCTCAACACCCGTAGCATCTAAACTACCCCTTATAATATGATACCTCACACCCGGCAAATCTTTTATTCTGCCACCGCGAACCAACACAATTGAATGTTCCTGTAAATTATGTCCTACACCAGGAATATATGCCGTAACTTCAATGCCCGTAGTCAATTTCACCCGTGCAACCTTACGAAGTGCAGAGTTAGGTTTCTTTGGTGTAGTCGTGTAGACACGGGTACACACACCTCTGCGCTGAGGACATCCCGTAAGTGCGGGTGATTTAGTTTTTCCTCTGATTTTCTGTCGAATAGACCTTATAAGTTGATTTACTGTTGGCATATTGTCTCTTAATAGGGACGCTACTTGAATTTTGCTACTTTTTACTACTGTAGCGTCCGAATTCGGACGATTATCTTGAATTCATTTCATTTGTGAAAAAGTAGCAAAATTCAAGTAGCGTCCCCCCTTATTTGTTTGATTCCTGTACCTGCTGGTATTAAATGCCCGATTATAACATTTTCTTTTAATCCCTCTAAATAGTCTGTCTGTCCCATAGTGGCGGCTTCGGTTAATATGCGTGTTGTCTCCTGAAAACTCGCAGCTGAAATAAATGATTCGCTGGAGAGCGAGGCCTTGGTGATTCCAAGCAATACCGGCTGGATTTCAGGTGCTTTAATTTTATTTGCTTCTTCACGTCCTTTATCCTTCATAATTTTTTTTCTTAACTGTTCTGTTTTCCTTCTTTCTTCGTCATAACATCTCTTGGGTATGATTTCACCATACAGAAACTTGCTGCCGCCGGGATTTATGATTCGGACATTTGAGAGCATCTGCCGAACTATTATTTCTATATGTTTGTCATTTATTATAACACCCTGGAGTCGGTAAACCTGCTGGATTTCATTAACAAGAAACTCCTGTACTTCCTTGGCACCCCTCACTTTGAGAATATCGTGTGGGTCTATAGCTCCGTCTGTCAGCGGTTCACCCGCCCCTACTTTATCTCCTTCATAGACAACTAAATGCCGTCCTGTCGGAATAATATATTCTCTTGTCATGCCGGATTGTTCATCCATTACGGTTACTTTAGGTGAACCCTTTGATGTGATGCCAAGTTTAATAACACCGTCAATTTCTGATATAATAGCTGCATTGTGCGGGTGTCGGGCTTCAAATAGTTCTGCCACCCGCGGTAATCCGCCCGTTATGTCTTTGCTCTTAAGGACTTCCTGAGGAATCCTTGCCAGGGTATCGCCCGCATGTAATTTATCTCCTTCATCCACTGAAAGGAGAGTATCTACAGGAAGAGGATACATTGCAATCCGTTTACCTTCTTTATTAACTATGACAACCTGGGGACGGAGTTTTTCACCACGATGTTCAATCATCATTCTTTCTTCCAATCCCATAACTTTACTTTTTTCCTTCCGCATTGTTTTACCTTCAATAATATCTTCAAATTTAACCGTGCCTTCATATTCGGTGACAATAGGCAGATAGTATGGATCCCACTCAACAACAAGTTCATTGGCTTTGACTTCAGCATTATTTCTTACTTTTAGTTTTGCTCCATAGGGAAGTTTGTATGAATCACGCTGTTTAGTATCGGATTCCATGAAAATAACTTCGCTATTGCGTGTCATTACCACATAGTCGCCGGATTTATCCCGGACCGCTTTTAAATTATGGAATTTAACGACTGATGGTCTCTGGGAAAAAATTTGTGACTGACGGACAACCCTGCTCGCTGTACCGCCTATATGAAAGGTCCTGAGTGTGAGCTGGGTCCCCGGTTCACCAATTGACTGTGCTCCGATTATTCCTACTGCTTCACCTACTTCAACAAGTTTGCCTGTTGCAAGACCAAGTCCATAACATTTCGCGCATACACCAATCTTTGATTCACAGGTTAAGGTTGACCTTATACGGATTTGCTCAATACCTGCCTGGATAATTTTATCGGATTTTTCGGGTGTAATCAGTTCATCTTCTTTTACTATTATTTCCTCTTTGGGTTCACCGTTTTCTGTTGTTAAAACCCACACAATATTATCAAGTGCAACCCTGCCAACTATACGTTCCTTGAAGGATTCAATCATTTCCTCCCCGCTCTGCAGGGCACCGATTTTTATTCCATTAATTGTGCCACAATCTTCTTCGGTCACAACAACATTATGTGCTGCATCAACAAGCCTTCTCGTCAGATAACCCGCATCGGAAGTCTTAAGCGCAGTATCTGCAATACCTTTGCGTCCACCGTGGGTGGATATAAAATACTCCAGGACGGATAACCCCTCGCGGAAATTTGATATAACCGGTGATTCAATAATCTCTCCAACCTGCCCCGTCATTTTCCTCTGTGGCCGGGCCATAAGACCCCGCATACCCGCAAGCTGTCGGACCTGATCCCGATTACCTCTTGCTCCGGAATTTGCCATCATATATACCGGATTGAAACGAATTCTATCGGGAACGTAGGGCAGATCCTGTTCTTTTTTCATTTTTTCAAACATCAAATCAGCAATTCTATCTGTTTCGTGGGTCCATATATCAATAATTTTATTGTATCTTTCCGTATCACTAATCAAGCTCTGCTGAAATTGAGCCTCTATCTCTCCAACCTGCTCCTTCGCTCTTTTTACTAATTTCTCTTTTTCCTCTGGAATATGCATATCGGATACAGAAATGGATACTCCTGATATCGTCGCATATTTATAACCTAACTTCTTCAGGTCATCTAAGAGAGCAACGGTTTTAGATTGACCGAGTTTATGGAAACACAATTCAACAAGCTTTGTTAATTGTTTTTTGTCTATGGTTATCTTATATGTTGCGTAGGGGTCATCTTCATCGTAAAGACGTTTCAATTCTTCGGTTAGAATTTCATTAAATATTACCCGGCCGCAGGTGGTATAATCATTTCCCCATTTCTCCACATCAAATAATTCAGTATTTTTCATACCGGGTAATCGCAGCTGGTTTATGTTTTGAACTTTTATTTTTGAATGTAATGCCAGATCGCTTAAATTATAGGCAGAGACAACTTCTTCGGGTGAAGAAAATATTCTCCCTTCGCCTCTTTCGCCTTTCTTGGGAGTTGTAAGATATGCACAACCTAAAACCATGTCCTGACTTGCAATTGCTACAGGTTTGCCACTGGCAGGGGAAAGTATATTGTTAGGTGCATACATAAGTACCCGGCATTCAAGTTGTGCCTGCGGGGAAAGCGGTACATGGACAGCCATCTGGTCGCCATCAAAATCTGCATTGAAGGCAGCGCATGTTAAAGGATGCAGTTGTATTGATTTCCCTTCAACAAGCACCGGTTCAAAAGCCTGGATACCTATTCTATGCAATGTCGGGGCACGATTCAGCAGGACAGGATGTCTTTTTGTAATTTCTTCAAGTATGTTCCATATTTCCGGTCTGTTTTTTTCAAACATTCTCTTGGCAGCTTTAAGAGTAACGTTTTCACGTTTTATAAGTTCATGTATAATGAACGGCTTAAAAAGTTCAACAGCCATTTCCTTTGGTATACCGCATTGGTGCAGTTTTAGAGTGGGTCCAGAAACAATAACGCTTCTACCCGAATAATCCACGCGTTTACCTAAGAGATTCTGTCTGAATCGTCCCTGTTTTCCCTTCAATATATCAGAAAAAGATTTAAGGGGTCTGCCACCCGTACCTGTGACAGGAGCAGAGCGTGCCCCGTTTTCTATCAAAGAATCAACAGCTTCCTGGAGCAGGCGCTTTTCATTATTTATCATTATCTCAGGCGCTTTAAGTGAGCGAATATGTTTAAGTCGGTTGTTGCGATTTATTATTCGTCGGTATAGGTCGTTGAGATCGCTTGTAGCGAACCTCCCGCCTTCAAGAGGTACTAAAGGACGCAAGTCCGGTGGGATGACGGGCAGGACAGTCATTATCATCCATTCAGGTCTTGTTTTTGATTCAATAAATCCTTCTACGAGACGCACCCTGCGTGTTAACTTACTCCTTTCCAGATCCGATTCTGTTTTCTTTAACTGTGTTTCAATTCTTTTCAATTCATTCTGTAAATCTATTTTTTCAAGTAATCTACGGATTGCATTTGCACCTATATCAGTCTTCAATTTATCCTTGTACTCTTCTTTATACTTATAATGCTCTTCCAAACTAAGCAGCCTTTTCTCTTTTAATATAACCTCGCCATCAATGTCTTTTAAATCTTCAAGTACTATATACTTTAGATAGTACGTCACTCTCTCAATGTCAATCAGCGGCATTTCTAACATCATACCAATTCTGGAAGGCTGCTTCCTTAAGTACCATATGTGTGCAATCGGTATTGTCAATTCAATATGCCCCATGCGTTCACGTCGGACTTTTGATTCCGTTACTTCAACGCCACAGCGGTCACATACTACACCCTTATGTTTGACAAATTTATATTTACCGCAATTACATTCCCAGTCTCTGGTAGGTCCGAATATACGTTCACAGAAAAGTCCGTCCCGTTCAGGCTTAAACGTCCGGTAATTAATTGTTTCGGGTTTTTTTACTTCACCGTATGACCAGGAATGCATCTTCTCGGGTGATGCTATGGTTATATGAATAGCATCAAAATCAAAAAAATTAAGTTCCGAAGAAACTTTTTTCTTCTTCAGACTTATGAAAGTTGATCTCATCATAATGTTTTAATGGGGACGCTTGCCTTTACAGGTTCTGGCCTGGATTCTTTAACTTCTCTTATTTCTTTATCACCTCTGCTACTATGTAACAATTCTATATTCAAACCTAATCCCTGCAGTTCTCTTACCAGTACTATAAAAGACTCGGGTACTCCCGTCTCAGAAAATACTTCTCCCTTAATTATTGATTCATAAACTCTGGTCCTGCCTATAACATCATCGCTTTTTACGGTAAGGAATTCCTGCAGTGTATGTGCAGCCCCGTATCCCTCTAATGCCCATACCTCCATCTCGCCTAATCTCTGCCCTCCGAACTGGGCTTTGCCGCCTAAAGGTTGTCTTGTAATAAGTGAATACGGGCCCGTGGACCTTGCATGTATTTTGTCCTCAACTAAATGTCCTAATTTCATCATATACATATATCCAATTGTGATTTTTTCCATAAATGGTTCGCCGGTTCGTCCGTCATAAAGTGTTATGCGACAGTCATCCGTAGGCAGGTATTTCTCAGGAACTTCTTTTGATCGCAGGAATGTCTTTGCTTCACGAACTTTTTCTATAATTTCTTCTTCAGTAGCACTTTCAAAAACAGGACATATCATTGATACGTTTAAAAACTTTGCTGCCCAACCAAGCATGGTTTCCATAAGTTGGCCAACGTTCATTCTGGAAGGAACGGATAACGGTGAAAGAATCATATCAACAGGAGTGCCGTCAGGTAGGTAAGGCATATCTTCAACAGGAAGTATTTTCCCTACAACACCTTTGTTGCCATGGCGACCGGCAATTTTATCACCAACCTGTATTTTTCGTCTGGCTGATATATAAACTTTGACAACTTTATTCACGGTAATAGGCAATTCGTCTCCGCGTTCAATCTGCTTCTGCTCCTTTTTTTTCTTTTCTTCCAATTCCTTCTCTTTCTGTGCGTAGTATTTTTTTATTTTTTCCCGTTCTTCCTTATCCTGTTTCTGGCTAACTGCATTTTGAGATTTCTCTTTCAAATCTTTAGCTAAATTTTTGAACGTAGCATTAATTTCTTCCAATCGCTTCGCCTCGTTTTTTCTGGTCATTTTCTCCCAGCGTACAGATATTTCTATACCTATAACCTTACCCCTGACACCCGGTGGAACACGCAATGATTCATCAACAACATCTTCTGCCTTTTTACCGAATATCGCTTTAAGTAATCTTTCCTCCATTGTTACCTGCTGTTCGCCTTTAGGTGCGGTTTTACCCACCAATATATCTCCAGGACCCACCTCAGCACCCATTCTTACAATACCACTTTCATCTAAGTTTAGTAAATCATCGGCCCCTACATTAGGAATATCCCGTGTAATCTCTTCAGGACCAATTTTAGTATCCCTCGCTTCAATTCTAAACACCTTAATATGAACAGAAGTAAAAATATCCTCACGTACAAGTCTTTCACTCATTACTACTGCATCTTCAAAATTATATCCTTCCCAGGACATAAATGCTACCAGGACATTTTTGCCGAGAGCTATTTTACCGTTAGATGTTCCCGGACCATCAGCAATAACTTCCCCTTTTTTTACTTTATCTCCCTTACTAACTATTGGAATAAAATTGATACAGGTATCCTGATTGGTCCGAATGTATTTCTTCAATCTGTAGATATCAACTTTATCGTCGTCGTTATAAACAGCAATTTGATTTGCAGTAACTGACACCACTTCTCCGGACTGCTGAGCTGTTATTACTGCATAAGAATCCTTTGCAATTTTTTCTTCAACGCCGGTGGCAATAAGAGGCTCTTCAGTAATAAACAAAGGGACTGCCTGACGTTGCATATTTGAACCCATGAGCGCCCTGTTAGCGTCATCATGTTCCAGAAAAGGAATAAGAGCTGTAGAAAGTGAAACGACCTGTTTGGGTGAAATATCCATAAAATCAACTTTCTGAGGAGCAACAACTTTTACATCTCCCCGATACATACAGGAAACTGATTTTTTTGCTATGCGATTATTTCTATCAAGTTCAGTATTAGCCTGGGCAATGACATATTCATCTTCACGATCAGCAGTCATATATTCAACTTTATCGGATAATTTGCCATTGGCTACTCTACAATATGGCGTTTCAATAAGCCCGTATTCATTCACCCTGGCATAACATGCCATTGAAGTAATAAGACCAATATTGGGACCCTCCGGTGTTTCAATCGGGCATATCCTTCCATAGTGTGTATAATGGACATCCCGTACCTCAAACCCTGCACGTTTACGATGAAGTCCACCGGGTCCAAGTGCACTGAATCTTCTCTTGTGCGTTATTTCTGCAAGTGGATTAGTCTGGTCCAAAAATTGCGATAATTGTGAAGTACCAAAAAACCTGTTTATAAAGATAACCAAAGATGTGGGATTAACTACATTCCGTGGAGTGATCAGTGATTTCTTATCAGCAGCGTTCATCCTGTCACGGGTAAATCTTGCTAAATTGATTAAACCTATTCGTACCTGATTTTCAAGAAGTTCACCAACCGCACGTATTCTGCGATTACCTAAATGGTCAATATCATCAATCTCACCGCCGGCTCCATTATTTAGATTAATTATGTATTTAATGGTGGCGATGATATCTTCTTTAGTCAAAGTATGTTTCTTCTCGGAAGGTACGGTAAAATTAAAATCCTTATGCTTTTCCTCTAATTCCCCGAGTATGCTACCGAGTTTTTTATTTAATTTGTAACGACCAACTTTTGTCAGGCCATATTTCCTTGGTTTAAACAAAAGATTATCAAGATAATCTTTCGCAATCTCTGGTGTTATAAATCCAGCTGTCCTGAGAATTTTATATATTATATCAACTGCTTCCTTTCTTGTCCTGGCGGGGTCAGCCTGCAAAGTATACAGGACAGTAATGTCGTTTAGAATGGGGTCAAATTTGATAACTTCTATCTCTTCAACTTTTTCTTTAAGGATATTAATATGTTCTTTGCGTATTTCCTGTCCTGTTTCTCTTATAACTTCGCCTGTTTTTCTGTCAACCGCATCTTCTGCAAGGACTCTTGTCTCAGCATGTTCAAATTGTCTCTTGTTTAAAGTTTCCGTTGTATAGAATAATTTGATAATTTCTTCATTGGATTCAATTCCTATTGCCCGCAATAACGTTGTAACAGGTATTTTACGTTTTTTATCAATGTGTACGTATAAAATGTTATTTAAATCATATTCAAAATCAAGCCAGGCACCACGGTAGGGAATAACACTTGCCTTATAAAGTTTTTTCCCTAACTGTGAAACCTTTTTCTCTTCATCTTCTTCAAATATGACTCCCGGGGATCTGTGTATCTGTGCCACAACAACTCTCTCTGCACCATTAATGACAAACGAACCGCTTTCAGTCATAACGGGTAACTCACAGAGATAAATTTCCTGTTCTGCCAACTCCTTGATTTTGCCTGTTTCAAGTTTCTGTAAAAACCTGAACCATACTTTTAATTGTGATTCGTATGTCATATCCCTATCCCTTGCTTCATCGGGAGTGCGTCTGGGTTCATCAATAACATAATAAAGATACTGCAGTGTTAAACTGCCATCAGAAGTTACTAACCCTTCACCTTTAGATTCATCGCCAAAAACATCAAGAAACGCCTGGTGCAATCCCTGCTTTTTACGGTCTTTCGGGGCAACGTTTGCCTGTAAGAAATCCTCAAAAGAATTTTTTTGTAACTCAAGTAAATCAGGTAAACTAACTAACGGTTTTAGTTTAGCAAAACTTATTTGTTTCATGCTCTTCTCCTGGGGTCAGGTCTCAACATTCAACAAAACTATTTCAGTTCTACGGTTGCGCCAGTTTCTGTGAGTTTCTTCTGAAGCTCTTCTGCCTGGTTTTTATCTATTCCTTCTTTAATAGGTTTAGGTGCCGAATCAACCAAATCTTTTGATTCTTTTAAACCAAGTCCCGTTATTTCACGTACCGCCTTAATAACTGCTATTTTGTTTTGTCCAACGCTTGACAGTATTACGTCAAACTCGGTCTGGTCCACCGACTGGGCAACCTGGGACTGAGATGCAGTTGTGCCGCCCGCAGCCACAGCCATTGATACACCGGCCATTGCCTTAACACCAAATTTTTCTTCCAGTGCTTTGACAAGTTCGGACAACTCCAGTACACTCATATTTGCAACTGTTTCGACAACTGACTCCTTAGAATCAATTTTACCTGTCATTGTTTCCTCACTCTCCTTTCTCTTTTTTTACTTTTATCTGCTCTAACACATTAATAAAATCTCTCATAGGCGCCTGTAAGACAGTTAAAATATTCACTAAATTTGTTTTCAATAATGATGCCAGCTCCGCTATCAAAACATTTCTATTCGGCAGTTTTGCAATACTAACTATTTTATCGTGTTCAAATATTCTCCCTGAAAAAAGTCCTTTTTTTATCTTCAGGTTCTCATGCTCTTTTGAAAAATCTACAAGTATCTTTATTGGTTCTTCAATACTTTCTTTAATAACAAGTAATGCGGTGGGCCCTTTAAATAAATCATTCAAATCAGTTATTTTAAGTTGCTTCAAAACTGCTGATGTGATTCTATTCTTTACAACAATGTATTTAGCTGCCTGCTTTTTTAATTTCCCGCGTAGTTCTGTCATTTCGCCTACTGTTAGTCCACTATATTCTGTAAATATCACACCCGATATACTTTCAAATCCCTTAGCAATCTGGTTATAGTCATACTTGTATTTTCTTTGAGCTGTTTGTTCCATAGCTTTCCCCGACGGCTCACCGACTCGCCGTCCTGTGGATCTTGTTCACACTTATTCGTGTGAACCCACAGCCATACAAAAACCAGCTGACAGGCTGGTTTCGCCAATCAGATTCGCCTCACACATTAACCATTTCAACTGACGCAGTTTGACTTTTAAACCTGCGAAAACATTTATATTGTCTTTTGTCCCTGAATTGCTTCCAAATTTATACCAGTTTCTGTAAATACTAACGCCGCCATAAGGCTCTGTCTTGCGAATCTTCCTGCTGAGATTAAATTTTGCGTGAAATTCAGTATCTTCAAATTTAGTACCTGATAAATCAGAATATCCGATATTTTCCTGATATTTTCTATTAAAAATGTAATTAGTATAAACAACACCAAAGTCCAAACAAATACCGCAATTGAAATCTGTCTGAGGAAAAACCTGATATTTTGCTCCCGCTCCAATAGTATAGCCATTATAAGAAGAGATATTTGTGTATTCAATTTTAGGAGTATCGGTTGAAGGGACCCCTAATTTATAATCAGATACCATTCCCGCTCTTGCCCACCAATTCAATTTATCAAAAGGATTTAACACAAGTTTAACGACTACGTTTCCAAAGGAACTATCTCCATCAACCTTATTTATCCCCCAACCGGTTGTCGTTGAAAAATCCACCATCTGAAAGGTTGGTTTTGCCTTCGTCTGTGTGTAATAAACAACTGTGCGAAATTTCCCTTTTGAAATCTGTTCTGCTGTATCCAGGGTTTCCGAACTATAAAGGATACCACTGAAACAGCAGATTATACAAAACAAAGATATTAAATATTGATTATGTATTTAAAACTCCCCAAGAAATCCGCAACCCTAAAGGGTTGCCCTACAATAATATTTGTAGGGCAAGGCTTTCAGCCTTGCAAAAATGCTTTTATAATTTACGCCAAGAAAACATTTTTGATAATCCCGGTAGTAACCTACTCTCCCGGGTGCGGATTGGCACCAAGTACCATCGGCCCTGGTGGGCTTAACTGCTGTGTTCGGAATGGGAACAGGTGTTGCCCCACCGGTAAAACTACCGAGAAATTAAATTCAACAAATGATTGTTTTATAAAAAGTAAAAGGCAGGAAAATCAAGGAAATACAAAAATAATTTCCACGTCCTGTACATTTAAACTTTTATGTTTTGGATCAAAAGATATGGCCAAGCCGCACGGTCGATTAGTATCGGTTAGCTCAATCCATTACTGGACTTACACACCCGACCTATAAAACCAGTAGTCTTCTGGTGACCTTCAGTCCCGACTTTCATCGGGAGGGAAACCTTGTTTTAGGGTTGACTTCCCGCTTAGATGCTTTCAGCGGTTATTCTATCCAAGCAATGGCTACCCTGCTAATACCGCTGACGCGATAGCAGGCACACCAGAGGCTTGTCCAGCCTGGTCCTCTCGTACTAAGGCCAGCTCCCCTCAAGTTTCCAACACCTACGGAAGATAGAGACCGTACTGTCTCACGACGTACTGAACCCAGCTCACGTACCGCTTTAATTGGCGAACAGCCAAACCCTTGGGACCTGCTCCAGCCCCAGGATGCGATGAGCCGACATCGAGGTGCCAAACCGAGCCGTCGATATGGACTCTCGGGCTCGATAAGCCTGTTATCCCCGGGGTAGCTTTTATCCGTTGAGCGATGGCACTTCCATACGCAACCACCGGATCACTAAGTCCTACTTTCGTACCTGCTTGTCCCGTCGGACTCGCAGTCAAGCACCCTTATGCCTTTGCACTCAACTCCTGACTTTTATTCAGGATGAGGGTACCTTTGAACGCCTCCGTTACTCTTTGGGAGGTAACCGCCCCAGTCAAACTACCCACCTAACACTGTCTTCCGTCCGGTTTCACGGACTAGAATTAGAACCACAAAGCAGAAAGGGTGGTATTTCACTGGCGGCTCCTCCCCGACCAAAATCGGGGAATCAAAGCCTCCCACCTATGCTACGCATCCTACCCCGTAATTCAATATTAAGCTATAGTAAAGCTCCACGGGGTCTTTTCGTCTATCCGCAGGTAGTCCGCGTCTTCACGGACACCACAATTTCGCCGAGTTTGCCGCCGAGACAGTTCTCATTTCGTTACGCCATTCGTGCAGGTCGGAACTTACCCGACAAGGAATTTCGCTCACAAAATCCTCGATTTTCATCGAAGTGTGGACTATATCTTTATCCGAATTTCTCTTTGCTCTTGCCTGTTCATCTCTTCCGCAATTTTAATAATCTTCTGGAATCCTTCCTGGGTAAGGTGTTTATCTTTCTCCATCATTCGCACCACCTTTGCAAATCTGTGAAATTCAATATTTTTTTTTGATTTCAATGGATGCTTTTCAAAAAATGGAAGAATTATTTCCACAAGGTTTTTAAGACATCTGACACGCCAACAGAAACGGTCTCCATGATTACTTCTTACCACGCCACATTTCATAAATGTGCGTAATCGATAAAGAAGTTGAATGTCTCGTTTGTGTTGGACGACTGTCAATTCGGGTAAAACCTGGTACCCGGATTTAACTTCGTCATTCTTATTTATCCCTATGTGAAAACAACCTTCCCCGTCTACGAATCCCACAATCCAGTCAGGAGTCAAGCTGTTGCAATTCGGATATTCAACGTGTAGTCTCTGAGGGTTCATATTATTATCCATAATATGCCTTCCCTGCGGATTGTCCTCATGTATGTTGATTTTTTACTGTCCCATTCAAATGAATAGACTAGTATCAAACATTTTTTGGGGAGTTCCCCGCATATAGTTAAATATTACTTCCGATATTACTACCGGAACAGGCTAGCATTAAACTAACCTTAGGACCGTTCGTTTATGTTAACTCCGATTTTCATCGGAGACCGGACTATATCATTCCCGAGTTATCGGGATCTGGCGTATAGTCTCTGGGGATTCCTGAAATTTACTTAGGATCTCCGTATTGCTATACTTGCGTTTACCACCGTCATTCATCTCTCGTCTTATTTCAACAATTCTTCTGATACCATCTTCTTTAAGATGCTCCCCTTTTTTTACCATTTCTGCTATCTGGCAAAATTTTGAGAAGTCACGTTTTTTCTTAGCGGACAAGAATCTATATTTCTTAAAGAAAGGTATTACCTTTTCCCATATCGCATTGAAGTTATTTACTTCGTAATACCAAACACCATCGGGTCTGCTCCTTAATGTTCCACAAACCAAATAACGTTTGAATAACGACAGAATAACTTTATCCTTCTGGGAAATGTTAAAGCAGAGAGAGATTTTCCACGGTAACTTATAATCTTGCCTCGGTCTGAAAGAAATATTAAAACTTCCTTCTCCGTCTGCAAAACCTGCTAAGTAATAGCCTGTTTCTGTTCGCATGGAGCCCTCATTTCAGGTCTTTCCTGCTGATTGTCCCGCCGGCTCACCTTCTCGCCGTCCTGCGTAACTCATTCGCACTTATTCGTGCGAATACGCAGCCCTATCTAACAGATTGTCACGTCCTGTTCTTATCAACATTAACAGGAGTACTGTTAGCATACCAGGATTTTCCAGCATATAGCCAGATTTTACAACTACTGTGGTCCAAACAATAGTTACGGCCGCCGTTTACTAGGGCTTAAATTCATCGCTTCTCCCCAACTTGCGTCAGAGATGACAACTCCTCTTGACCTTCTAGCACCGGGCAGGCGTCAGTCCCTATACATCATCTTACGATTTAAGCAGAGACCTGTGTTTTTGTTAAACAGTCGCATGAGACTCTTTATTGAATCCCCCGATAAATCGGGGGAACCCTTTATCCCGAAGTTACAGGGCAATTTTGCCGAGTTCCTTAGCGGCAAATCACTCGCGCGCCTTAGGTTATTCACCCTACCCACCTGTGTTGGTTTGCGGTACGGTCATCCCGGAGACTCCTAAACTTTGCTTTTCTTGGCACCAGATTCAGTTACTTCCCCCCGATTTCTCGAGGGTCGTATTCTCCCGCCTCACGGCGGGATTAAACCCCGTAATTCAACACGGAGATAACCATACTCTAATGCGCACAAAGTTAGTGACTAACGACTCCAGAATGGTTCCGGAATATTAACCGGATATCCATCGCTTACGCCTTTCGGCCTCAGCTTAGGACCGACTAACCCTGAGCTGACGAACATTGCTCAAGGAAACCTTGGGCTTTCGGCGTGGTTGATTTTCACAACCATTATCGCTACTTATTCCGACATCCTCACTTCCATCAACTCCAATAGTCCTCTCGGTCTATCTTCATTGCTGATAGAACGCTCCCCTACCCCGTCCCGATAGTCCAAATTCGGACTTACATCGGGACAGCCATGGTTTCGGTATGAAGTTTAGCCCCGGACATTTTCGGCGCAAAATCGCTTGACTAGTGAGCTGTTACGCACTCTTTAAAGGATAGCTGCTTCTAAGCTAACCTCCTAGCTGTCTTTGCAATAATACGTCCTTTTCCACTTAACTTCAATTTTGGGACCTTAACCGATGGTCTGGGCTGTTCCCCTTTTGCATGTGCAGCTTATCCCGCACAAACTGACTCCAATAGTGTCCATTCGAGTATTCGGAGTTTGGTTAAATTCGGAACCTGGGTTGCAGGTCCTACATTATCCAGTGCTCTACCCCTCGAATTCAAACTATCAGGCTAGCCCTAAAGCTATTTCGGGGAGAACCAGCTATCACCAAGTTAGATTAGCCTTTCACCCCTATCCCAAGCTCATCCAGTAGTTTTGCAACACTAAATGGTTCGGTCCTCCTCCTGCTATTACGCAGGATTCAACCTGGCCAGGGATAGATCACTTGGCTTCGGGTCTACTCCAACGACCTATTCGCCCTATTAAGACTCGGTTTCCCTACGTTTCATCCGGACCTATTCAGTCCGGACTTAAACTTGGTCGTTAAAGTAACTCGCCGGATCATTCTTCAACAGGCACGCCATCGCACATTTCCTTCTCCCGATTGCTCGGAATCAGGACATAGTGCTTTGACTGCTTGTAGACATACAGTTTCATGTTCTATTTCACTCCCCATCAGGGGTTCTTTTCATCTTTCCCTCACGGTACTTGTTCACTATCGGTTGAAGGTTCGTATTTAGCCTTGCCCGATGGTCCGGGCGGATTCTCACTGAATTTCACGTGTTCAATGATACTCAGGAATTCTAACGAGGAAGTGAAATCTATTTTATCTACTGGACTTTCACCATCTATGGTTGGCCATTCCAGGACCATTCAACTATAGACTCCATTTGTAACTTCCTGTCCCACCGAAGCGGGACTGTTAAAACCCTACAACCCTCATCCCGATTTGCATCGGGACAAGTTTAGGCTCTTCCCTGTTCGCTCGCCACTACTAAGGGAATCTCTTTCGATTTCTTTTCCTCCAGGTACTGAGATGTTTCACTTCCCTGGGTTATTCCTATGATACTATGTATTCATATCATAGTGCCCCGATTTGCATCGGGGCGGTTTTCCCCATTCGGCAATGTGCGGATCACAGGATGTTTGCTCCTCACCGCACCTTATCGCAGTTTACCACGGCCTTCATCAACGACCTTCACCAAGAGATCCACTGTATGCCCTTTCTTACTTGGCCATATCATTTCATCCCATCCCGATAGATTTCTCACGAAATCTGACATCGGGATGAATTCTTTAAGACGCTGATACCTACTTTAATATAAAAAAATGTCAAAGAACAATATTCAATCAAAAGTGGAGATGAGGGGGATCGAACCCCTGACCTTCCGGATGCAAACCGGATGTTCTCCCAGCTGAACTACATCCCCGTGCCATGTCAAGAACTTTTTACTAATGGGCCTAAGAGGAATTGCACCTCTCACCTCACCCTTATCAGGGGTGCGCTCTAGCTAACTGAGCTATAGGCCCCTTCTTTTAAAAATAGGAATTTAGCCTTTAGGCTTTTATAGGAATTTAGCCTTTAGGCTTTTATTAAAAGGCTAAAGATTTAATTCCTACTGGTTGACTGAATAGTTACCAATTATTTAACAACTTATCGCAATCCGATGAGCACACTAGTATAGCTAATGAACCGACCTAGAATCAAATCTAAAACTTTGACTCCTTAGAAAGGAGGTGATCCAGGCGCACGTTCTCGTACGCCTACCTTGTTACGACTTAACGCCAGTCACTAACCACAACTTGGGGCCCCAATAAATGGGGCACTTCTGCTGCAGCCAGCTTCCATCGTTTGACGGGCGGTGTGTACAAGGCCCGGGAACGTATTCACCGCTGCCTGCTGATCAGCGATTACTAGCGATTCCAACTTCATGAGGACGAGTTGCAGCCCTCAATCTGAACTGGGTTTACTTTTATGGGATTTGCTCCACCTTGCGGTCTCGCATCCCTCTGTAGTAAACATTGTAGCACGTGTGTGGCCCCGGACATAAAGGCCATGATGATTTGACGTCATCCTCACCTTCCTCCCTGTTAACCAGGGCAGTCTCCCAAGAGTGCTCCCCCGATATTATCGAGGGATAGCAACATGGGACAAGGGTTGCGCTCGTTATGGGACTTAACCATACACCTCACGGCACGAGCTGACGACAACCATGCAGCACCTCTACTAGCTCTCTTTCGAGTCTCCCCAATTTTCATCGGGAATACCACTAGCACTTCAAGCCCGGGTAAGGTTCTTCGCGTTGCGTCGAATTGAACCACATGCTCCACCGCTTGTGCGGGCCCCCGTCAATTCTTTTGAGTTTCAACCTTGCGGCCGTACTCCCCAGGCGGGAAACTTAATGCGTTAGCTTCGACACGGAAGGGGTCGATACCTCCCATATCTAGTTTCCATAGTTTACGGCTAGGACTACCGGGGTATCTAATCCCGTTTGCTCCCCTAGCTTTCGCAGATCAGTGTCAGTTGTAGGCCAAGAATCCGCTTTCGCCATCGGTATTCTTCCCGATATCTACGCATTTCACCGCTACACCGGGAATTCTGATTCTCCTTCCTACACTCAAGTCTGATAGTATTGAAAGACCCTCTCGATTTTATCGAGGCTTTCACCTTCAACTTACCAAACCACCTACCTGCCCTTTACACCTAGTAATTCCGAATAACGCTAGCCACCTACGTATTACCGCGGCTGCTGGCACGTAGTTAGCCGTGGCTTATTCCTGGAGTACTGTCAACCCCCCGCTTAACGGGGGACTTCCTCTTCCAGAAAAGGAGTTTACAATCCGAAGACCTTCATCCTCCACGCGGCGTCACTGGATCAGGCTTTCGCCCATTGTCCAAGATTCCTCACTGCTGCCTCCCGTAAGAGTCTGGCCCGTGTCTCAGTGCCAGTGTGGCTGACCGCCCTTTTAGGCCAGCTAACCGTCATAGCCTTGGTGAGCTATTATCTCACCAACTAGCTGATAGTGTGCGGGCTCATCCTCAAGCGCTATTGCTAACCTTTAACCCTTCAAACCGAAGTTTTCAGGATACTATTGAGAATTAGCCCCGATTTCTCAGGGTTGTACTCATCTTGAGGGTAGATTACCCACATGTTACTCACCCTTTTGCCACTATTCAGCATCTACTCATGGCATCAAGAGTATTGCTACTCAATCAACTACTTGTAAATACTGAACCGTTCGACTTGCATGTGTTAGGTACGCCGCCAGCGTTCATTCTGAGCTAAGATCAAACTCTCCAAAAAAATTTAAAAATTTTCAAGTAAAATCCTGAAGGATTAACTCCAGGAGTTAAGGGTTTACCCAGGAATTAAGGGTTTACCCTTTTATACTTTTTTTCAAGAATTTGAAATGTTAACTATATAGTATGCTCATTAGAATGCGACAAATAATTCAAAGTAATTCAAAGAACATTGTATAAAATTCTATTTTCCAAACCATATATTATAACAATATAATTTATCGTTGTCAAGAGGAGGGCGGAAAATTTTTTTACGAAGTTATCAACAGCACAATACGCCAAAAAAACTTGTCAACGGCAACGGCTTGCATATAAGACGGTAAAACATAGTAAAAGATGGAACTACGATAACTTCGTATAAACAAATCATTTGAACTTGAAAAAAAAGGGACGCTTATAATTTTCACCTAGTAATTTTTCAATTTCTTCATCTGTGAATTTCAGCTGTTTGAATAACTCTTGGAATAATTTTCCTTGCCCCCGAACTAATACTTCCCCCGACTTATTCAATTTAATTTCAGTATTTCTAAATCTACTTCTTAAAATATGCAAAAAGTATCCCTGTTATTACACCTATTTGTCCAATCCAGAAAATAAACATCCATTTGATAAGTTCTGCGCGTAAATTAGCAATTGTTTCTCTAAACTCTGTCTTCGTTACGAGAAACTCCTTCTGGTTTTCTCGGTATTCTTCAAGAGAACGCTCAATAGTTTCAGCAATTGCTTTTGCTGGCTCATCTTGAAGTTTTGTCCTTAAATCTTCATAAATCTTTAAAGTATTTACTATTGCCATTTGTTATATCTCCCTTCATTGGTTTTATTATACCAAAATTTTTCAGTGGTTGTCAAGAGTCCGAAATCGGAAAAAATTTTGGAACCATTAATAAAATTACCCCTCGCAGTCCGAATTCGGACTATTCGCTGGGATAAACGGCCCCATGCATTCAACTATGCTGCCGTTTAAATCAAGGATTCGTACAATTCTTTCGTCTGTTGAGCGATTTTTGTCCAGCTGAATTTTTCTTCAACTCTCGCTCTACCGTTTTCGCCCATTCTCTCAGATAGTCCTTTATCTTTTAACAATCTATTAACTGCGGAGGAGATTTGTTTGGGTTCTGCCGGCTGGACAAGCAGACCTGTTTTCTCCGGTATAACGACATCTTTTATCCCGCCAACTGCACTTGCAACAACGGGTGTTTTGCAAGCCATCGCTTCCAGGTTTATTATCCCGAACGGTTCATATACTGATGGACATACAAAAACTTTTGCACTGCTGTAGAGTTGCACGTATTCATCTTCCTTCAGAAGTTTATGTATCCACAAAATGTTCTTTTTCTTTGCAACTCTTGATTTCATTCTTTCTTCGTATTCTTTAGTATCAGCGCCCGCAGCCCCCATTACTATCTGCGCATCAATGTCATCTGCAGCTTCTACCAAATATTCCATGCCTTTCTGCGGCGTCGGTCTGCCAACAAAAAGTATATAGTCGTCTTCTATACCATACTCTTTTTTTAGAGAGTCGCTTAATGGTTTGCGCTTCCATATGTCTAAATCTATTCCATTATGGACAACGGCAAGGTTTTCTTCCTTTATATTAAAGTACTTCAGAATATCTTCTTTCATAAATGATGAAACAGCAACAACTTTGTCAGCGGATTCAACACCGACTTTTTCTAACCAGGTACTGAGATTATACGCACTGCCCAGCTGGTCCTTCTTCCAGGGACGTAACGGTTCAAGACTATGGCAGGTCAACACGAACTTTGTTCCATAGAGCAGCTTTGCCAGATATCCTGCATATGCTGCATACCAGGTGTGCGTGTGAACTATTTCTGAATCAATGCCATCCCTGGCCATCGCTAAATTTATAGAAACAGCTCCGAGTGCACTTTTGAACCTTGGGTCATACCCGCCTGTTAATCTATCCCACATTTCATAACCGGTGACTTTAATGTTACCTTCCATTCTTTCACCGCCGCCAAAACATTTCACCTCAACATCCATTAATTTTGAAATCTCTTTTGATAAATATTTCAAGTGTACCCCTGCTCCTCCATAAACATTCGGTGGATATTCATTCGCTATATACGTTACTTTCATTCTGCCTCCTAATGTCCGGCGGTGGTCATATAAGCATTAATAATTGTCAGATAGCCATATTGTCTGCTGACTTTGTTTATTTCTTCTTCGTAAGTTCTGTCATATGTCGGACCTGTATATACGCGCCGGATAATCTCACTATAATATAAAGAAACAAAGTCTCTTCTGGCATAAAAATCATAGTCTTTTATAACCTTTTCCCTGAGTCTGAAAAACTCCTCGCCATGCTGTTTTGCAAGTCTGGAAGATTCCGACGAGGAATCTATTTTGTACTGTTTAGATTTTTTAGATTTTTCAACTCTAAAAATATATACCGGTTCAATATAGGGGTCCAGCCTCACGTAGTTTTCTCTTCCTTTCCATGTATATTCATTCCCTGTAATAAGTTCCAGCACATTGTATTCTTCACCGGAACCGATACCAAATTCTTCAAGAGGTAGAGTCAATCTGCTGTCCTGGATATTTTTGACATCTAAATTCACTACAGTAATGATAATATTCTTTCCATCGGGCGATATTTTACTATAAACCATAACATTATCATTCGTTGATTCATGAAATCTTAAATTATCATAATAATGTAATGCAGGGTTTTCTTCTCTTACCCTGTTGAGTTTGGAGATATAGTCCTTAATGTTACCCGGTCTATTCCAGTCCCAGACCTTATACTGATACTTCTCTGAATTTCTGTATATCTCCGTCCCTGGAAAAGCATCCGCTTCACACAGTTCATAACCATTGTAGATACCATACAGCGAGGAAAGAGTAGAAGCCAATGCCGCTCTCATCTTAAATGCCGGTACGCCTCCTGTCTGTATAATCGGCGGGCAAATATCAGGAGTGTTAACAAATAAATTCGCACGAAGGAACTGTCTTAAATCACTCTGTGTAAGTTTGGTGAAATATTCCAGAAGTTCGTTCTTATTGTTCCTCCAGGTAAAATAAGTATATGACTGCGTAAATCCAGCCTTTGCCAATCCCTCTAACTTTTCATAATATGTAAATGCTTCGGCAAAAAATATTACTTCCGGGTACTCTTTCTTTATTTCCTTTATTACCCAGGTCCAGAATTCAGTAGGTTTTGTATGCGGATTATCCACCCGAAATATTTTTACACCACAATTTATCCAGAAAACAAAAATATCCTTCATTTCATCCCACATCTCCTGCCTGTCTTTCGGGTAAAAGTTCAGCATGCAGACATCTTCGTATTTTTTGGGCGGGTTTTCCGCAAATCTAATTTGTCCGTCGGGGGTCCAGAAAAACCAGCCCGGATGTTCTTTTACGTACGGATGGTCATACGAACAGTTAAACGCAATATCAAGTGCAATTTCTATTCCAAATTCTTTTGCTCTATGGACAAATTTCTCAAAGTCATCAAGAGTTCCCAGTTCGAGATTGACAGACTTATGCCCCCCCTGCTCATTACCTATTGCCCAGGGACAGCCCGGGTCATCAGTTCCTGCATTAACACTGTTATTGGGACCTTTACGATTTGTCCTTCCGATGGGATGTATTGGAGGCAAGTATATGACATTAAACCCCATACTTTTTATATCAATAAGTCTTTCTTCACAATCTTTAAATGTTGCACTCTTATTAGGAATTTTACCCTGGGACCTGTGAAACATTTCATACCAGTTGGCAAATCTTGCTTGCGGTAAATCAACAACGAGTTCAAGGATATGCTCATATTCTATCCTGACGATTTTATTCGGGGGCAGAGCTGACTCTACTTCAATCGTATACTCATAGATGCCAGGTAAATCAAATTTTATCTCTCCCCGCCACCTCACCGACTCGGTGGCTCGCCAAGGCATGTCACAACTTATTCGTTGTGACTGGCGACCCTGCCACCCAATATTTTGCATCTCAACATTATTCCACTTTTTAGATAGGCGCTTATTGCGATATTTCAGGTATACTTCAGAAACGGAGAGCATTTTATTTTCAGAAAAAACGATATCTGCCGAAACAATGAAAATTCTATCTATCTCTGTTTTGACCGGGTATCTGCCGCCATCCAATTCCGGATAAACATTTCTTACTATACAGAAATTCTTTTCTTTCTTCATAATTCTATTAATTTACTAAATTTATAATTCTTTTGCAAGTTTTTTGACAACATTTTAAAATTTTAGTATCATTTGGGGTAAATACTCAGTGAAACACGCCAATCTGTCATTCTGAGTGAACAGACTGTGTCGTAACCGGATTCCCCAACTTGTTGGGGCTAAAAAATAACAAAAGAAATCAAACTTGATAGTACTACCCGAACAAGTTCGGGATTCCAATGGGGTTGCGACACAATCTGGCAACGAAGAATCTCATTTAGTTAGATTCTTCCCCCGATACCAACAGTAGGTTGCTTTAGCAACAAATCATCGGGGTCAGAATGACGTGGTTCCTAAGGAACCTACTGTTGGTTCACTGAATATTTATCATTTGAGTTCAAGCAAAATGAAAATAATACACAAAATTCCAGAAATGCAGAAAATTACAAAAAAACTGCATTCTGCCAATAAAACCATAGGACTTGTTCCGACAATGGGTGCACTGCATGGCGGGCATATCTCTTTGATTCAGCGTGCAAGAAAGGAAAATGACTGTGTAATCGTGTCAATTTTCGTCAATCCAACGCAATTCGGTCCAAATGAAGATTATCTGCGTTATCCCCGTCCTTTTAATAAAGATGTAAGAATGTGCAAAAAATATGGAGTTAACTATGTTTTTGCTCCAACACCAAAAGAAATGTATGATATCAATCACCTATCTTATGTTACCGTAGAAAAATTATCAAACATATTATGTGGAGAATTCAGGCAGGGGCACTTCCGCGGTGTTACAACAGTCGTGACAAAGCTATTTAACATAACACAACCTGACAGAGCATATTTTGGTGAAAAAGATTACCAGCAATTGATGATTATACAAAAAATGGTAAACGACTTAAATTTCCCCGTAAAAATCATTCCCTGTCCAACAATAAGAGAAAATGACGGACTTGCTCTGTCAAGCAGGAATTTATGTCTATCAAAAAATGAACGAATCAGGGCAGGTAAGATTTACAGAATACTTTTAAGAGTTAAAAAACTTTTCCATGAGAAAAAACTACTTTCAGCAGACAAAATTGTTAACTATATAAAAAACGAAATAAGACGCGTGCCGGGTTTGCGTATTCAATATGTAAAAATCTGCAATTCTAAAACATTAGATGAAATTAAAGGAAAACTTTATTCACCGGCAAGAATATTAATTGCTGTATGGGATGGCAAAACGAGGTTAATTGATAACATTGAAATTTAGCCCCACGATGTTTTACTTCATAAAACGAAGTAAAACAATACTCTGGGGCTTTGCAAGGCAAAGGAGATAAAAATGCAAAGAACAACTTTTATTATCAAACCACACCTTCAGATAAAGTATATGTTTTTCACGGTAATGTCTGTAGTATTAATGTCTATCTTTATATATCTGACATTATGCTCATCAATAACAAACAGTTCTGTTTATAAACATCTGGGCACCAGTGAACAAAATTCTTTATGGATAGCTTTTTTTCAAAATTTTGGATTAATATTGTTTGTATTAATTCTGGCGACAGGACTGGAAAGTATTTTTTTGTTTCACAGAATATTCGGACCCATCTATGCTTTTGAAAGAGTGATAAAAATGATACAAAACGGCGATTTGACAGCACAATTACATATACGCAAAACTGACGAGTTAAAGGACATCGGCAATGAGATACAGCAAATGTGTGGCAGTTTGCGTGAAACTATAAAAAATGATAAGGCAAAAATAGACAGTATTCAATCTAAACTTGATGAACTGATTAACACATCTGATTTGCCATTAATAAAAACAAAATTGACCGAAATAAAACATACGCTTGGAACACTGCTGGAAAAATTCAGGATATAATGATATGCGAATAAGTATTATAGGTTGCGGAGCTATCGGGAGTGCAATAGCCAGAGCAATAGATAAGAAAATAATACCGGCAAAACTCGCTGGTATTTATGACCTGGACTCTTCAAAGATAAACAAGTTATACTCACATCTTAAAACAAAACCCACCATAAGTAAAAACCTCCGGGATGCAATGAAATCCTGTGATTTAGTCGTAGAATGTGCGTCACAGAATGCTGTTAAAGAAATATTTAAATTGTCATGTAATCTTAAAAAGGACATTTTTGTATTAACCGTAGGTGCCTTAATTGTCCATCCGGAGATACTCAAAAAAGCAAAAAAATATAACTTTAAAATTTATTTCCCTTCAGGTGCAATCGTTGGACTTGACGGTATAAATGCATTAAATATTGAAAAAAACAAAATAAAGAGTGTGACACTTACGACAACGAAGCCGCCCAAATCGCTGGGCTTTAAGAAATGCATTAAAAGAAAAGTGGTTTTTTACGGCACAGCAGAAGAAGCTGTTAAGAAATATCCCGCTAACATAAATGTCTGTGCAACATTAGCATTAAGCAGTATCGGTGCAAAAAGAACTAAAGTCCAAATTGTCGTTGACCCAAAAATAAAAAGCAATAAACACGAAATAGAAGTGATAAGTGATTTTGGCAGGTTTACTACAAAAACGGAGAATGTACCTTCTAAAGAGAACCCCCGGACGAGTTACCTTGCAATACTTTCCGCAATAAGTGCCCTAAAACAACTCTGCAGTTAATAGAACAAGTGAAACGAAAGTTACTGAAGTATTTGTTTACTAATGGATATTTCTTTAAACTTCATTAACCTGGCAATGTTTCCCCGTTCAAGTTCGTTGAGTTTATCCGTAATATGTTTTATTGTTTCCTTCAATGAAGGTATCAGGACATATTCCAGAGAATTCACCCGGCGTCTCGTCCGTTCAAGTTCATAAGCAATCAATTCTATTGTCTTTTCCTTTTCACTGAGTTCTACAAGCAACTTCATTAACCGGTTAAACAATCTCATGGTATAGTTTATTTCGGAAGATACGTAGGGGATAACCGGCACGCTATCTGATGTATCAAATGTAAATTTAGGCAGCGATAGGTTCATCAACTGGCGGGTTTCTACCGTGAATTTCGGTGGAGGTAATATTGATAGCACAAAGTCAATGGTTTCTTTTGAATCTGTCATAGATAATGAAATAAAATGCTTATGAACACCGGCAATTTTCTCTTCAATTTCATCGCGAAGTAATTTTGTCTTATTAATAAGTTTCAGGAACTGATGCATCATTTCTTCCTGTTTATCTCTTAAGAGTTTATGTCCCCTGTAGGCAAAAGATAACCGCTTCTTTAAACGGAGCAGTTCCATCCTGTTGGGGTTTATCTGTATCTTCATTTTGATTTTTCTAAATATTTTTTCTGGAATTCCGGGCGAATTCTTTTTATTTCCTGAACGGGCAGGGTTCGCAACAGTTTATATCCGATTTCAAAACTATCAAAAATTGTCCGGTTTTCATTCTCGTCCTGCTGAATGAATTCTTTTTCAAACATTTCTGCAAATTTCAAGAATTGTTTGTCAGCATCTGATAGCGCCGCCTCACCTAAAATCACAGATAGTTCCATTGCCTCTTTACCTCTGGCATAAGCACTGAAAAGCTGGTTTGCCCAATCAGCATGGTCTTCGCGTGTTCTGTCTTTACCTATTCCTTTGTCTCGTAAACGGGATAAGGATGCCAGCACATCTATCGGCGGATAAATGCCTCTCCTGTGAATCCCCCTATCTAAAACAATCTGTCCTTCGGTAATGTAACCCGTAAGGTCAGGTATCGGATGGGTTTTATCGTCTTCCGGCATTGAGAGTACCGGCATAAGCGTAATGGAGCCTTTCTTGTCTTTTATCCTGCCAGCACGTTCATAGAGGGCTGAAAGGTCTGTATAAAGGTATCCCGGATATCCCCTTCTGCCCGGGACCTCTTTTCTTGCAGCAGAGACTTCCCTCAATGCTTCACAATAATTTGTCATATCGCTCATTATGACAAGGACCTGGTGTCCCTGCTTAAAGGCTAAATATTCTGCACAGGTAAGGGCAACACGCGGGGTGGCTATTCTTTCAACAGCAGGGTCATCAGCAAGGTTTATGAATAATACCGCCCTTTCAATAGCACCGGTATTTTTAAAATCAGTTATGAAAAAATTTGCTTCTTCAAACGTTATACCGATTGCAGCAAAAACAACGGAAAATTTTTCCGCGGAGTGTCCTGCTATTACCTTTGACTGACGGGCAATTTGTGCAACGACCTGTGCATGCGGTAAACCGAACCCGGAAAAAATAGGTAACTTCTGTCCGCGCACAAGCGTATTCAGTCCGTCAATAGTGGAAATTCCTGTCTGGATGAACTCCTGCGGATATGCTCTTGCTGAAGGGTTTATCGGGTTACCGTTAATATCAGGTTTTTCTTCGGGTATTATTCCGGGTCCTTCATCTATCGGCCTGCCAAAACCGTCAAAAATTCTTCCAAGCATATCCATTGAAACGCCGAGTTGTATACCTCTGCCAAAAAATCTTATACGGGTGTCCGCTATACCCATACCTGTACTTAATTCAAAAAGTTGTATCAGGGCCCTGTCTTCGTTGACTTCTAACACCTGGCCAAGACGCTTTTCTCCTGCTGCCATTATTACTTCTACAAGTTCCCCATATTTTGCACCTGTTGCATTACCCACAAGTATTAATGGCCCTGTAATTTCCCTGACATCTGCTGTTTCAATATACATATCTCTCTCTATTCTCCTAAAATTATTATTAAAATTATGGAATTAAGCCTTTAGGCTTTTAATTATTATTTCAATTCTTCTATTCTGAAAAATACTGTTCTGGACTTTGTTATTTTCAATTTATCAATTTCATCTATTGCTTCTTTCAATGCGGATTCATTCGTGCTGTGGGTTAACATAAGAACCGGGACACCCCGTCTGTATTTAAACAGGGGTTCTTTCTGATATACGCTTGCTATTGAGACTTTACATTTACCTAAAATACCGGAAATTTTTGATAATACACCCGGCCTGTCAGCCATATTAAACCTTAAGTAATAACAACCTTCTGTCTGTTCAACAGACAAAAACGACAACTTTTTTGCAGGTTCATAACTGACATACGGTATTTTACCTGCAGTGCCTGCGGATATCTGCCTTGCAAGAAACATTATATCACTGACAACAGCACTTGCAGCAGGAAATCCTCCTGCCCCTTTCCCGTAGAAAATAATCTCACCGCAGGCATCACCGTCAAGCAAAACCGCATTATATTCATTGTCAACTGATGCAAACGGATGTGTCTTCGGTATAAGACAGGGTCTGACAGCAATTTCCAATTTATTATCTATCTGTCGTGCAATACCCAGGAGTTTTATTACATAACCAAATTCATTATATGCAAACTTAACGTCTTCAACTGCAATTTTTTCTATGCCCTCAACATAAATATTTTCTAACTTAAGCCAGGTTGACCAGCCAATTGATGTTAGTATGGAAAGTTTATGTGCAGTATCAAATCCCATTATATCAAGTTTTGGATTAAGTTCAGCGAATCCCTGTTTTTGTGCGTGTTTTAATGCAGTTTCAAAATCAATATCCTCTCTGGTCATTTTTGTTAAAATATAATTCGTTGTACCGTTTAAAATCCCTATGATACGATTAATTCTGTTTGCTGCCAAACCTTCATTCAATGCCTGCACTACAGGTATTCCTGCACCTACAGCTGCTTCAAAATAAACTAATTTCTGTTTTTTTCGTGCTAATGAAAATATCTCTTCCCAGTTCTTCGCCAGAACAAGTTTGTTAGCCGTTACAATATTTTTATTGTTTTTTAGCGCACTTATTATTATATCCCTGGCAGGGTTTTCTCCGCCGATGAGTTCAATAACAATATCCACGGACTGACTCTTAACCACCCTGTGCCAGTCAGTTGTCACTTTTTTGACTTTTTTCTTTATTTCCCTCAGACGAGCAGAGTTTTTATCACAGACATAACTAAATTCAATTGAAGAACCTATCTTCTGCTCAATAGAATCCCTGTTGCGTTCAAACAACTTTAATACGTTGTTTCCTACAGCACCAAAACCTATAAGACCTAAATTAATTTTTTTCATCAAGTAAAATCCTGAAGGATAAATTCCAGTAAAATCCTGAAGGATAAAACCCTAAAGGGTAAATTCCTGGAATTAAGGGTTTACCCTTTTATCCTTTTAATAATCTCTTCAACCTGAGGCATACATCGTGAAATCTATTATCGTGTGTTACAAGAGAAAACCTTACATACCCCTCGCCGTGTTTGCCAAACCCGATACCCGGCAAACCGACAACGCCGGTTTCTCTTATCAACATTTCACAGAATTTTAATGAACCCATTTTTATAAACTTTTCGGGTATTTTCGTCCAAAGATACATAGTGGCTTTCGGCTTCTCTGCCTTCCAGCCGATCTTGTTAAGTTCCTTAACAAATTTTTCTGCCCTTCTTTCAAAAACTTTTGCTATTTCTTTTATGGAATCCCCCGGTTCCTTTAAAGCATGCAGTGCAGAAAGTTGAATGAATGTGGGTATCCCGAAATCCACATAAGACTTAAAATTTGTAAGGTGCTTTATCACATATTCATTACCCACGACAAACCCCACCCGCCAGCCCGGCATGGAAAACATCTTGGAAAAAGAAAAAAATTCCACGCTTACATCTTTTGCTCCCGGGACTTCAAGAAAAGACGGGGCAACATACCCGTCAAAGGTCAACTCAGAATATGCATTGTCATGGACAATTATAATATTATACTTTTCGGCAAACTTAACAACTTCCCTGAAAAAATTAAGGTCTTCAACAACAGCAGTTGTGGGATTATTGGGATAATTCAAAAACATTATTTTTGCCTTCCTGGCAATATTTTCCGGTATTTTAGTTAAATCGGGCAAATAATTATTTTTTTCTAAAACCGACATACCGTAAACCTTTCCTCCGGCCAATACCACACCGTTATAATATACCAGGTATCCGGGGTCGGGAATAAGCGCTATGTCTCCCGGGTTAAGAAAAGCCATACAGAGATGTGCTATGCCTTCTTTTGAACCTATCAAAGCAAGTGTTTCGGTCTCAGGGTCAACCTTAACTCCAAACCGCTGTGTCATCCATTCACTAACTATCTTTCTGAATTTTGGCATCCCTTTTGCCTGAGGGTATCTCATCGTGTTGGGATGATTGGTTACAGTGTCACACAACCTCTCAACAATGTGGCGGGGCGTCGGTATGTCAGAATTACCCATACCCAAATCAATAACATCAAGTTTTTTTGCGTATGCCTTAAGCTTAATCTTATTTATAGATGACAATAGATAGGGGGGTAGTTTATTAAGTTTTTCAGCACATTCAAATCGTAGTTTGCTTTTCTTCATTTGGCTGAACCTGGGCAGGCGGTTGTGATAATACTATCTTCCGAAGCAATGGTGTGGGCTTAAAATATACCTTTTTACCTTCAGGTATCTTTACTGCTTCACCCGTCTTCATGTTTCTTCCCAAATGTGCTTTACGCTTCTTGGACTGGAATGAACCTAAACCTGACAAAAGTACTTTATCGTCTGACTTAAGTGCCTGCTGAATAATCTTAACAAGTGCTTTTAGCACCCTGTCAATTTCAGTAACTGTTACTCCTGTTTTCTGAGCAATGCTTTCCAATAATTCTTTTCTTTTCATAATGCATTATTCTACTAAATGTATATCTATAAAGTCAAGGGACGGGGTCAGGTCTTGCCTGCCCGTCGGCAAGCGGGACATTATAGTTTATTTTCAATTCCACACCCATCAGCGAAACCTCGCTGATACCCAACCTCGCTAGTTTAACCTTTTTCAGCCTTGCATGATTATAAATAATAAACTGGAGCAAACAAAATTTCAGTATTATTACGTTTTATTAAACCCCAATAATTTTTGGTTAAGATAACTCCCTGTCTGGGATGAAAAGTATCAATAAAACCTATGAAACTTCTTGTTACCTGGGGTCTGTCAAAATTTGAATATTTTACTTCAATCGGTACAACATAACCGTTTATTTTAAATATAAAATCAATTTCACTGCCTGTTTTGGTCCGCCAGAAATTGATTCTTTCTCTTCCTTGAGATAATTCACTTAACCGTATAAATATAACGTTTTCTACAATAGCACCGGTATCTGTCCGTTGAATAAAATTATTATTCATGCTATCTAACAAATTATTCCTGAACCCTAAATCAAGAAAATACGCTTTGGGGTTTTTTACTAATTCCTTTTGTTTGTTTTTAAAATATGGAGAAACTTCTTTGCAAATAAACGTTTCTTGTAAGATATTAAGATGCTTTTTTAACTGCCGAAATTCTAATCCGGATGCTTGGCTCATGTTCTGGTAAACAAGGATATTACTGATTTGCGCAGCTATGAATTGTGCTAAAAGAACGAGGTTGCGTTCGGTAGTTAATTCAAGTAATCCTTTTATATCTTTTAAAAGGTAATTATTATAAATGTCATTTAACACTTTTTTACGTTCAATAGTAGTTTTTGATAGAACGACTGCCGGGTAACCACCCCATATACAATATTTTTCAAACAATTTATTAAAATCGTCGGCAAACAGGTCCTGTCCGATTTTTTGCACCGGTTTTTTACGCTTGAATAACCAGTTAAGAACCATTTTGTTTTTTTCTACGTATATTTTTTCAAACCGTTTGTCCTTTGCATTCAAGTATTCTTTAAAACTGAAGGGATACAGGTTAAACGTTAAAATCCTGCCAACCATATATCCCTTAATTTCAAGTGAGGAAGAACCTGTAATAATTATTTTGACATTTTTAACAGTATCATAAATTAATTTAAGCTTCTGTCCCCCTTCTTCGGCATACTGAAATTCATCAAGCATTAAATAAGTGGTTTTACCGGTATTTTGTGATAGGTAAGAATTCACAAATTCAACAGGGTCTGATTCAAACTGTGCCAATAGTTTCCTGTCTTCAAAGGTCAGTATATTGATGGATTCCCTGTCAATTTTAATTTCTTTTATAAGATAATCCCTGATAATTTCCAGAAAAGTTGACTTCCCACATTGACGTGGACCTGTAATGGCAATAAACTCCTTTCTTTTGATAAATATTTTAATCTGGTTAAGCAGTTCCCTCTGGACAATCATGAATTACCTCACTATTATTGCAGTTATTGCAATAATAGTATACTTATTTTTACGGGTAAAGTCAAGAGAATTCGTCCAGTTCCTAAAGAACCTACTGTTAGTTAAAATAGGATATATTTTTAGTTTCATAATTGTTTGATAAATCGGGACCGCCACATTTTTTTAAAAACCATTGTATATAATCAGAAAGACACGAGATACAGAAATACGGAAGATTTAAGAGATAAAATACCTTCCCATCAGGTGTCCTGGCTTTGTTTATTTTTATCTCACCAGAATATAAACGGATAGCGTAAGGATGTTCAGCGTAATTCATAAACTGATGTAGTGAACGCATTTTCCCTTCTTTCCCTGATTTAACCTCAACAGGAATTATATATTCCTTAAATCGGTACAGAAAGTCAATCTCTGCATGTGATTGTTTCTTTTCTCTAACCCAGAATATCGGTTTTACAGATAAACCCATACTTGAAGCCATCAACTCCTGTCCTACAACCTGTTCGGCAAGGATGCCCTTGTAAAAAGACAGAAGGTCATCATACTGAAAGAAATATTGCTGTAATCCAGCTACATAGTTTAAAAGACCGATATCTAAAAACTGCAACCTGGGTGATTTTTTCTTGTTCGGAATAACAGGAATTTTTGTGGTAGTAGTAGGATAGATAAGATAAAGTAACATAGCTCTTTCCATGATTCTCAACGCTTCCCCTATTTCACGCGAGCGATAATTGGAATTGCCGAAGCCGGAAAACTTTATTCTTTTACCGGTCTCATATGGTGAATGTTCCATACAGTGCTTGATAATATTGACCATATTATCATTTCTTGCATATTTACTTATATCGTCGGTAAACGATGTTAAAAGAGATTGATAAATAGAAGATAGGGTGGTTATTTCTTTTGAGTCAGCATATCTATTTACCACCTCCGGCATACCACCCACTAAAGAATAAGTATGAAATAATTTATAGAGTTTAGGCAGTGCGTAATCTGGTAGTGGTATGGTTTTAAGTAAATCAAGGGTTGGTGTTTCACCGAGCGCTTCCATGAATTCTTTAAAAGTTAAAGGATACATAAACCGATATTCAACCCTGCCGACCGGAAAACTGATGTGTTTTCTTTCAAGCATAATTTCAAATAATGAACCCGCCGCGATAATATATAAATCCTTCATTTCCTCATAAAAAAATCTCAGTACTGAGACAGCGGCAGGAGAATTCTGTATTTCGTCAATAAATAACAGAACTGTCCCATTTTTATACTGAATATTCTTATATAACAAAATTGCTTGAAACAGTTCTTTTACCGAAAGATTTCTTTCAAATAATAGGGCATCTTCCTTTTTTTCAAGATTTAAGTAAATATAAACATCAAATTCCTTTGAAAATATATTAACCGCTGTTGTTTTTCCAACCTGTCTTGCACCTCTCAAGACCAATGGTTTTCTTTCAGGCAATTTCGCCCATTCCTTAAAGGACTTTATAATTTCTCTGTTAAACATAACTAACTCACTAAGGGCTGAAAAATCTCGCCATCTCCACCCTTTGAGATTGACTTTCTTATTGGCAAGTAAAAATAGTGTAGTAAATATTTGTCACAAAGTCAAGGTAAATAATGCACGTTTTTGTAATAAAGTAAGCCATGTTTATTCATAACACTTATACATTATTTATTTTTTCATGCCGAAAACAGATTACCCCCGTAACATTTAGAGGGTGTTAAAAAACACCCTCTGTCGTCGTTATTTTAATAATTCAAAATTTTACTTATACCCCCATAATTTTGTAAAATGTATCTACGGAGGTACAAATCAATGTCCAT
>MNXB01000035.1 GCA_001871125.1 Elusimicrobia bacterium CG1_02_37_114 | reverse complement strand
TTGAGGAATTTGCGGGTCTCATTAATCGTCACTGGGATGGCATTGCAGCCTACTGCAAACCAGAGAACAAGAATAATGTTTCTCTGGGCTTTGTTGAAGGACTCAATAACAAAATCCGGGTGTTTCAGCGCAGAGCATACGGGATCAAAGATCAAGAGTATTTACGGCTCAAAGTACTTACGTGCATGCTTCCAAAACTATCAAATTCATCCACTTAAAAAGGAGAAGAGCCATATTTCTAATTAGTCTCATATAATTCTTATCTTACTCCTAAAATAAATTCAAGATTTCAGTTGAGACCTTGAGAAATTAAACAAAACCCAAAACTATTGACTTGTTGAAAAAATCATTGTCACTTTTCAAAGACGATAAAATATTAAAATGGTCGCTGTTCCTATTTTTTACCATTTTATAATTTCCCAGTGTCCGCCTTTATCGGGTCCGATACGATGTATAGCACCTTCTTTTTTCAATTTTTTAAGATTCCACTCAATTCCTCTCCTTGTTAATCCAGTTTTAGCCACAAGTTCTTGCTGAGTAATTGATGGGGTTTCTATTATTAAGCTTAATATTTTCTCCACAGTTTTCTCCACAGTTTTCTCCACAGTTTTCTCCACAGTTTTCTTGTTTTTTGATTTTACCGAAACTTTTCTTTTATCTCCAAACCTGAATACAATTTTATAATAATCAAAATCACCTGTTATATCCGGAGTATTCTTATAATATGATTTCCAGCCGTCAATCATTTTATGAAACCCCGAACCAATGCTTTCACAGAGTTTTATTACTCTGAATGTTTTCGCTATCACAGGATTTCTCGGTAATGAAAAATCCTCTTTTAAGATGTATTTGAGGTCTTTCGGCAAAGAACCGGGATTAAAAAACTCTATTCTATCCGAAAAAACTCTTATTCTCGGTTTCGCTTTGCTGAAATAATCTGTATGCATTAAAAGATTTACCAGTGCTTCACGAATAGCAACAACTTGCGGCTGGTTTTCGTCCCTGAAGGCACCTTTTAATTTGAAAGGAATGTCGATTTTTTTTATAAGACGTTCGTTAATACCGAAGTAATAATTGAATATATTGATTTCTTGGGGAAGACGATATTGGTATCTATTCGGCGCATCCTCGTAAGATGTGCCGTGTATTTCAAGATATTCAATCCTAAAATCACCTATAACCTCATTTATATTTTCCTCTCTCCCGAACACAAGCAACCCGCCGACAGTCACTTTTCCGTTGATGATAACTCTCAACTTTTCAAGCAATTGTTCCGCAGTTAATCTGTTGTATCTGTGGTCAGGACTGACATTTTTTAAATATGTCTGATAACTTTTTACCGTATCCCAATCCAGATTCTTAAATTTAAATTTCGTAACTTCTTCGTCCTTATTGCCAAACGAAGAATTCCTATAGAAAGCATCTATTTCCTCTTTTGTCGCTTTTTGATCACCGCTACCCGTTCGTATAAAAGTATTTGATTGAGAATTGAAATAAACCGGTTTATCTTTTGAAGAAACGGCGGGAATGTAAAGACCCAACAACGCTTTGCCGTCTATATTGTATTTTTTACACTTAGCAGTTATTTTTTTGTTAAACTTTTCGTTTCGCAAAACAGTTGTAAAATTCTGCTCAATCTTTTCTGGATTATCAATTCCTAAAACAGCATATTCTTTTCCCGACTTTCTTACTCCAAGTATTATCCATCCGCCGGCAGTGTTTGAGAAAGCGCTTACCGTTTCCCATATATTTTTGGGAAGTTCTGATTTGGATTCTTTTACCTCAAAATCCTCCCATTCAATATCCTGTAGTTTCTTTATAAGTTCTTGTTTAGTCATAATTAATTATTAAAATTGGCAATAAGCGCCTGGCCGAGTGATATATTGGCATCCGTGCAGGGCAGTTGAGTATTGGTGTAAACATTAAACCCTGCAGAGGACAGAAGTTTTTCTGTATGTTTCATTAAAATTTTATTCTGGAATACTCCGCCGGTCAGGATAACGGTTTTTATACCAGTTCTGTTTGAAATTTTTTTACATACGTCCCTGACAAGTTTTGCGAGGGAGATATGAAATCCCAATGAAATATTGTTGATTGAAATATTATTTTGTAAATCTTCAACAATGGCTTTAATTACAGGTTGAGGTTTAATAATGTAACCCCTCTCCTTAATCCTCTCCCCTTGGGGGAGAGGCGACCGAAGGTCGGGTGAGGGGTGTATTTCAAAATTGTACTGAGGGATATGTCTGGAACCGTTTGTTCCTATGGCAGATTCCAGTTCTATTGCTGCCTGTGCTTCATAATCAACTTTGTGCCGGATATTAAGAATGGCACTTACTGCATCAAATAATCTGCCGACACTTGATGTCATGGGTGAGTTAATATTTTTTATTGTCATTTCTTTCAGTATTTCCCACTTATGTTTATTTATGCCATTTATAAATTTTATTTTAAGTTTGATGAAGTTATCATTGAAGGTTTTCCATAGATACATACAGCCCATTCTCCAGGGTTCTTTCGTAGCACTATCACCGCCGGGTAAAGGGACATATTCAAAATGAGCGACTCTGCGATAACCCTTTAAATTGCAGACCAGGAATTCCCCACCCCAGAAATTCGTATCGTCGCCGTAGCCAAGTCCGTCAAACACTACGCTTATGATTTTCTCGTCGGAGAGAGGGTCGTATTTTTTTGAAGAAATCAGTTCTGCTAAACAGCTTGCCGAATGTGCATGGTGGTGCTGGACAGGGAAAGTCGCTCCCTTTTTCTGCAGAGCATATTTAGAAGAAGTATATTCGGGATGAAAATCGTGTGCAATAATTTCAGGTTTTATGTTCAACTGTTTTTTAGAATCTTCTATTGACTGTTCATAGTTAACGAACGATTCATAGTTTTGCAAGTTATCTAAGGGTTTGCTGAGATATGCATAATTCCCGTTCGTGAAACAAAAAGTATTTTTTGATTCTGCACCACAGGCAAGGATTTGTTTCTTGAATTTAAACGGAAATTTTATTTTTGTTAGTTTTATAAGCATAATAGATTCTTCTCCGAAGGACTCAGAATGACCCTAAAGGGTCTACTCCTGGAGTAGAGGCTTTAGCCTCGTTATCTTGTTTCTATTTTTCCTCTATGCTTTCAACGAAGACATCTTTACCGGAAACTATATCAAATTGTTCCTTGCCGCAGTTTGGACATTTTGAAGATGTTTCATCAGTGATAGTCTGACCGCAGTTTCTGCATTTAAGTATTATGCCCTCGGGAATAAATACCAGTTCCGCATTTTCGGCAATTGTTCCGGGAAATATATGCTCAACTAAACTGTGTCTCAAAAAATCCTTTTCAATTCCGCTTGCCTTACCCAGTTTTATGGTAATTTTAGAAATCTTCGTCAAGCCGTTCTTCTCTGCATTTTGTGTAATTACTTCAAACAATTCGTGTGCCATGCTTAATTCATGCATAGTTTTAATAACTCACTTTCTACTAATTTCATGCTTTCTTTTACGGGTTCGGAAATCCCCTCCCCGAATTCTGTCGTTTCAGGTTCTATGCCGATTAAGAAAATTTTTGCAGCAGTCCGGGAGGATAAATATTCTACGAAAAGTTTAATTGAGATATTATGTGTTGAACTAGTAGTATCCTTTACCTGGTTCGGGCCAAAAACCTCAATGGTTCCTGCAGGTTTGTTCATTCTCACAATATCCAGCAGAATTATAACCCCGCTGTTTGAATCTACGATTTTTCGGGTGTGGTTTTCCGGAGACATACCGGCATTAATAAACTGTATCCCGGGATTATTTTTTATTTTAGATTTTAGTTCATTTACCAGCAGAACGCCGGCAGAATCATCTTTATGCAGTGTGTTCCCGATTCCCACAATTAGTACCTTACTGCCGGTCATATATTCTTTTAGTTGTTTAAGACTATCTTTGTTGAGAGACATTATTTGATAATTATATCAAAATAAGATAGAATAAAACAAATGGGGACGCTACTTGAATTTTGCTACTATAAAGTCTAATGTCCCGCCTGAGGACGGGCAGGCAAGACCTGACACCGTGACAATAAGGATGGTAATGGAATGTTTTTTAAGAAATGGAAAAAAACTGAAAAGAAAAAAGAAAACGGCGAATATGAAATATTAATCAAAGAAACAATGCCCCAATCTATCACTGATTTTCTTATGAAGAAAAAAGTTTCTATGGATAAAATTGATGTTTCTATATCTTCTGATATTGATGAAAACAGGTATTTTGGCAAACAATGGCTGATAGTTGACCGCGCACATCTTTATATTTTATCTGATACCCACAATGGTTATCCACAGGAACTTTTTACTTTTAACCTATCAGAAGTAAAAGAGGTGAAATCTTACAGTGTAATCAGCGGTCAAATAATGGAAGTAAATGTCAACGGGAACTACTTTGAGGTTTTACGTTATTCCAATGCGGTTACTGACAAGTTTGCTCTCGCAATTAAAATCATTAATGATAAAATTCGTCATCCGGACTTGAGCTCCGAAATGTTAAAGGAATTCATAAAAGTTGAGGAAGAGAGAATAAAAGAATCAAGACGTCTGGATTTACCTTTACAGGAGACGAGGAAAGCTGCCTCGCGTCTTTTCCAGATGTCAAAACCCTATTCCGGTTCTTGTATTGTTATGTTCATACTTTTACTGATAGGTGTAACCATTGATTTAACCCCACCGTATTTAATCCGGACCCTGGTGGACGATGTCCTTGGTCCCAAGGCAATGCATCCTGAGTGGCTTCTGATACTGGTTTTAGGATTACTGGGAATACAGGTTGCCAGAATATTCATTACCGTAATCAATAACAGAATTAATGCAGTTGTCGGGAACCGCTTTGTATTTGATTTACGGGCACGCCTGTTTGAAAAGTTACAGGAATTGTCGGTTGATTTTTTTGACCGAAAACAGGTAGGCGGTTTAATGAGCCGTATTTCAAATGATACGGAAGTCCTGCAGAGTTTTATTTCCAACATTTCACAGGGATTTTTATTGAATATTGTTATGATTTTAGGGATTGGGGCGGTCCTTTTTTCTATGAACTGGCGTTTAGGTCTTTTTGTAATCATACCCGGACCATTAGTTATGATAGCCACTCAGAGATACTGGAAATACATTATGCGTTTTTACAATCGCTACTGGATTTCCCGCTGGAGAATAAACAGTTTCTTAAATACTTCCCTGGCGGGAGTCCGCGTGGTTAAAGCTTTTGCCCAGGAACAGAAGGAAATTGACAAATTTGAAGAACGCAACATACAATTAATGGGAGACGGACTGGCAATAAACCGTTCCTGGATGACCTTTTTCCCGATTATTTCTTTCCTGTTTGGCGTCGGGAGCCTGATGGTCTGGTATATTGGAGGACGGTTTGTTCTCTCCAATGACCCGCAGTACCATATCAGTTTAGGGACTTTGATTGCTTTCTTAAGTTATTTGGGGATGTTTTATGGACCCCTTACTGCTTTGACACAGATCAGCCAGTGGGCAACACAACTCCTGACTGCCACACACCGTATTTTTGAAATTTTTGAAGAAAAAGAAGAGACTGTCCAGGTAAAAAACGTAATCTCCCTGGATGAAGTAAAAGGTAAAATAGAATTTCGCAATGTATTTTTTGGATACATCAGGTATTTACCCGTGTTACGGGACATTTCTTTTACGATTGAACCCGGAGAAATAGTAGGGATAATAGGTCCCAGTGGTTCAGGGAAAACAACCATTGTCAATCTCCTGTGCAGGTTCTACGAGGCGAGTGATGGACAGGTTTTAATTGATGATATTGATATCCGCCTGCTGGATAAAATTATGCTTAGAAAACAAATCGGGTTAGTCCTCCAGGAACCATATCTTTTCCGCGGCAGCATTACTGAAAACATTGCCTATGCCAAGCCCGATGCCGGTATGGAAGAAATTATTTATTCAGCCAAGATGTCTAATGCCCATGATTTTATAGTGCGTCTCCCCGACGGTTATGAGACCAGGATAGGAGAAAGAGGAGTGGGATTGAGCGGTGGTGAGCGGCAGAGAATTTCTATTGCCAGGGCAATATTACGGAATCCCAAAATTTTAATAATGGATGAGGCAACAACATCCGTGGATGCCGAAGCCGAAAACCTGATTCAGCAGGCTTTAAATACTTTAATAAAAAACCGGACCACTTTTATTATTGCTCATCGTTTAAGTACTCTACAGCAGACAGATAAAGTAATAGTTATCAGGAACGGTATTTTAAAGGAGTTTGGCAGGAGACAGGACTTGATAAAACAGAATGGATATTATCGGAAATTTGTAAAGATGCAATCCAGCACCTTCGGCAAATTAAGGTCAGAGTATGAATAAAACGAGCGGCTTTTCTACTATTTTTCTTACATCTTCTTCAGTTAAATTCTCCAAAGGTCCCGGCAACATATTGCAGTTAATGACTGCTGATAAAGTCTTTTTTTCACGGGTCCGTGTTTTCCTCTCCTATCCCCTGAATGCCCCTTCCGGTTTAATTTCAGTAAGAAACGCTGACGATGAAGACCTGCCCGAGATAGGGTTGATAAAGAATATAGATGAATTCCCGGTTGAAACGCAGGGACTTATCAAAGAGAAATTAGAAGAAAGATATTTCAGACCGGTTATCACCAATGTCCTATCTTTGAGGGAAGAAGGTGACCGGTTATACTGGGAAGTAGAAACTGACAGGGGTAAACGGGACTTTGTCGTTCATGACCCTTATGAGCATATCCGTTTGGTTAAAGATGGAAAGTTACTGATTACTGACATTCATGACTGTCGTTATGAGATTAAAAAATATGAAGTCCTCAGTAAGAAAGTGAAGGATATTCTTTCCCGCCACATTTACTTCTAAACGCCAGCCAAGTAGGTCTGCGACGAAGCGTGTGTGCGGGAGTCCCAGAGTATTGATTCCGTAGAATTTATAACGGAATCATCGTGGGAGCGTTTACCCCAGCGTATTGTTTTATTCCATGTGTTGGGAATAAAACAGCGAGGGGTCTATCCGAATTTTTCAACAATTTCATTGTTAATTAGAAGAGTCCGGTTAGAAAAATACTTGCACTGATTATCCGTATATTGTCTTTAATATTATTTATTCCTTCTTCCTTAATTACCTGATAAGCATAAGGGATTTTCATTTTAGTGGTAAAATATTTCAATGCCGGGGATATATTGTCTTTGGATAACTTGGATTCAACACAAAACCACGGCTTCCCGTCAACAGCAACCAAGAAGTCAACCTCACGTTTTTCAATATCGCGGAGATAATGCAAAGTTGCCTTATACCCCTCGGAATTCCTTAAATAATCACAAAATTTAAGAAGGTGTGAAGCAATCATATTTTCAAAACGCTCGCCGTCTCCCTGTACCTGAGACCAGTCCCATAAATACAGTTTAGGCTCTTTTCTTAATGATTTGATTTTTGAATATTGAAACGGATATATTCTAAAATGATAATAGAACTTTTCCAGCACGTCAGCCCAGAGAGATATAGTTTTATGAGTTACCCGCAGGTCTTCACGCAAAGAATTCAAAGAGAATATGCCGCCGGCTTTTTCTGGAAGTATATCTACCAGTAAATGTAAAGCGGAGAAATCCTTCAAACTCTCTACATCCCGTATGTCTTCCCTCACAAGACGGTCAACCCTGTCGTTGTGCCAGCGACGCAGTTCCTTATCGCTCTGTTTAACAACCATCTCCGGAAAACCGCCAAAATGAAATAGAACGTTAAGTGCTTCGGCCGCTTCTTTAGGTCTATTGCTGAATTTCAATTCCTTAAAAGGCTCCAAAACCGAATTATTTCCGGTAATTTCATTAACTGACAATGGATGAAGGATATAATGATAATACCGTCCCTGTAAAGAATCGCCACCTTTCATGTAAATATCCATACGGGCGCTTCCCGTAATCAACATCTTAAACCGATGCTTGTATTTATCGTATTCGCCTTTCAGATAATTTTTCCAGTGCTTGTATTTGTGAATTTCATCAAATATAAGCAATGTATTATCTGCCCTGAACTCCCCGGTTAATATTATTCTGCGATCTTCCCGGTTGTCCCAGTTAAGATGGGAATATTTCTCTGCAAAATGGTCTTTCCCGATTGCCAAAGCCAGAGTCGTCTTGCCAACCTGACGTGGGCCGGAAATGAACACCATTTTTTCAATTAGGTCTTTGTAGATAACATTACTTAGGGCACGTTTTAGCATAACACCTATATTTTACACTAAAGTATAATAAAATGTCAAGTTTTTTCTACTTCGGGCTAATTTTTAGGTTCTTCAGGTTTTATAACCGAACGGGGTCAGGTCTCCCACGGGGTCAGGTCTCAACATTCAACAATTTCATTTTATACTTTTTCTTGCTTTCAGGAAGA
>MNXB01000031.1 GCA_001871125.1 Elusimicrobia bacterium CG1_02_37_114 | reverse complement strand
AATTTTAAGTTCATAATGTAATCCCACCTCCGGGATTACATTATAACAGAAAGAATTAATAATATTAGCACCTGCAGACAATAGGTACACCAAAAATCGCACGGAAATGGGGTTAGGGACACTCAAACAGGACTCGGTAATGGTCTGATACTTACCCTGTTCTGACACCACATGTTTTGAGAAAGATATTTTATTTCCCATTATCCTGTCCCTTTTTTGGTAACATTTTGGATGATTTGACATTGACTCCCATGGTAACATTATAGATGATTTGATTCGCAAACTTGACAATACGGGAACTTTTTTTGTAGAATACTAATCTGTTTTTGTCAGTGTGTCGGTGGAACCCCCGATTTATCCGCAGGATTATCTTATTTATCGGGGAGAACTCTGCTGCCGTTTAAAAAAATTACAGGAGGGGTGTACGGTTATGCAAGTAAGAGTTGACAAAGAAACGTGTACGGGCTGTGGGCTTTGTGTTGACAGTTGTCCTGAAGTTTTTGTGATGGAAGATGATACTGCGGGAGTTAAAAATAAAAATGTTACTGCTGATTTAGAGCCTGAAGTTAAAGAAGCAGTAGAAAACTGTCCTGTTGAGGCAATAATATTGGAATGAAGAATATAATAGAAATGAGATGGCATGGCAGAGGCGGTCAGGGAGCAAAGACCGCTGCCGATATGATTGCACATTCTGCGCTTGAACTGGGGAAACATATCCAGTCATTTCCTGAATATGGTCCTGAACGGGCAGGTGCACCAATGATATCTTATGTCCGCGTAAGTGACTTACCTATAAATTTGCACTGCGGGGTTACCAATCCTGATATTGTAGTTGTAATTGACCCCACACTGATTGAAAGTGTACCTATAATAGAAGGGTTGGACAAAAAAGGTGCCCTTATAGTAAATACTTCCGAAAAACCCGAGTCTGTCCGTAAAAAACTTAATTTTAACGAAGGCAAAGTATGGACAGTAGATGCAACTAAAATAGCCCTGGAAGAAACCGGCGCCCCTTTACCTAATACCCCGATGTTAGGTGCGGTATTAAAAGCAACGGGGATTGTTCCTCTTGATAATTTAAAGGAACAACTCAAAAAGAAATTAGGCAAAAAACTCAGTCCGGAAAAAATGGAAGGGAATATAAAGGCAATAGAAAAAGCCTATAATGCTGTGGTCAGCGGATAATGAAAAATAAAGGTTGGAAAGAAATACCGATTGGCGGTTTGATAGTTAAAGCCGGAAACGCAGAGGAATATAAAACAGGCGACTGGAGAACGTTCAAACCCGTTCGTGACGAAAGTAAATGCAGCCAGTGCTTGTTGTGCTGGGTTTATTGTCCGGATTCATCAATAAAAGTCAAAGACGGTAAAATGGTCGGGTTTGATTATGACCACTGCAAGGGCTGCGGTATATGTGCAAAGATTTGTCCCAAAAAATGTATTAAAATGGAAAAATAATTAATGGAAAATAAATATAAAATAATACCTCTTACGGGTGACCAGGCAGCAGCAGAAGCTATGAGACAGATAAATCCCGATATTGTTGCCGCATATCCCATTACACCACAGACCGAAATAGTTATGACATTTGCCCAGTTTGTCGCTGATGGTATCGTGGATACAGAAATGATACAGGTGGAAAGCGAGCATTCCGCCATGAGCACAACATTAGGAGCTTGTGCTGCGGGTGTCCGTGCCATGACAGCGACTTCATCACAGGGGTTGGCATTAATGTGGGAAGTTCTCTATATCGCTTCCGGTTACAGATTACCGATTGTAATGCCTGTAGTAAACCGTGCTCTATCGGGACCAATCAACATACACTGCGACCACTCGGACACAATGGGCGCCAGGGATTCCGGCTGGCTGCATATATACTGCGAAAATGCACAGGAAGTATATGAAATGACAATAGCGGCAATCAAAATTGCCGAACATCCCGAGATTCTTTTGCCGGTAATGGTCTGCCAGGACGGTTTTATAACATCTCATGCAACTGAAGGCGTAAAAATATTTGATGATGCTGACATAAAAAAACTTATCGGAGAATACAAACCCAAATATCCGCTGCTGGATATAAAGAATCCTGTCTCTTACGGTCCGCTTGATTTACAGGACTATTATTTTGAACATAAGAGACAGCAGTCGGAAGCAGTGAAAATCGCTAAAGAAAAAATACCCGGAATACTATCTGAATTTAATAAATTTTTTGGAAAAGATTACGGTTATATTGAGACTTACCGGCTTGAAGATGCAGAAATAGCCATAATTGCGATGTCATCAACCTGCGGTACTGCAAGGTCAGTAATAGATGAACTTCATAAAAATAATATCAAAGCAGGTATGCTAAAAATAAGGTTTTTCAGACCTTTCCCTGCAGAAGAAATTGTTAATGCCTGCAGGAATCTTCGGGCAATAGCCGTTCTTGATAGGGCTGAGTCTTTCTCCAATCAGGGCGGTCCTTTATTTGCTGAAGTCAGAGCTGCACTTTATAATAATGTTTCTATTCCGGTTGTTAACTACATTTATGGTCTTGGCGGCAGGGATATCTACACAGAAGATATAAAAAGTATTTTCAGCGAAGTCAAAGAAATAGCCAGCACCGGTAAAGTAAAGAATCTGGTCAATTACCAGGGAGTAAGAGAATAAGAAAGTGGCGACAATAAAAGAATTATCACAGATACCAGAACGGTTGAGCGGCGGACACAGACTCTGTGCAGGCTGTGGTGCATCAATTGCGGTCCGACAGGTTCTGCTTGGGACGAAGGACCCGGTCATAATAGGTGGACAGACGGGCTGTCTTGAAGTAGGCACCACCATATATCCTTATACAGCATGGAAAACCCCCTGGATACACAATGCGTTTGAAAACGCTGCTGCAACTATGAGCGGCGTAGAAACAGCATATAGAGCATTGCTGAAAAAAGGTAAAATAAAAGAAGATATAAAATTTGTAATTTTTGGCGGTGACGGCGGGACTTATGATATTGGTCTCCAGGCGCTGAGCGGCATGGTTGAAAGAGGGCACAACATACTTTATGTATGTTATGACAATCAGGCATATATGAACACGAGCGTCCAGAGGAGTGGTTCAACGCCATTCGGTGCTTCAACAACGACAGCACCTGCGGGCAAAGTCCTGCAGGGCAAGTCGCAGTTCAGAAAAGAATTGACTGAAATTATGGTAGCACATCATATTCCTTATGCGGCACAGGCGACAATTTACTACTGGAAGGATTTGGTTAACAAAGCAACAAAAGCTTTTCAGACAAAAGGCCCGACATTTATTAATGTGCTTTCACCATGTCACCGCGGCTGGAGATATGAGCAGGAAAATACTCTGGATATTTCAAAACTTGCAGTTGAAACGGGTTTCTGGCCTCTTTATGAAGTAGAAAACGGTGTCTGGCGTTGGACGTATAAACCCAAGGAAAAGAAACCTATAACAGAATTCCTCAAGACGCAGGGAAGGTTTAAACATCTTTTTAGCGATAAGAACAAACAACTTTTAGAAGAAATACAGAAACTGGTAGACAATAGATTAGATTATCTGGAAAAACTCTGTTCAGTAACCGCTACCGAGCAGAAACCCGAATAAGATATGGCAATAACAATAACTGAAGAAAACTTCAAAAGAGAAGTCCTTGACTCGTCAATCCCCGTGCTGGTGGATTTCTGGGCTGAGTGGTGCGGTCCCTGTAAAATGATAGCACCTATTATTGATGAGATTTCCGGGGAATATGAAGGTAAAATAAAAGTTTGCAAACTTAATGTTGATGAGGGCGGGAGGGTTGCTTCACAATACAGCGTTTCCGCCATACCCACTTTAATGATTTTTAAAAACGGTCAACCTGTTGAACAGATGATAGGAGCTCAATCCAAGAAAATCATTGTAGAAAAAATTAATAGAGTTATCCGAAACGGATAAGAGGTGAAAATGGGAGCAAGAACAAAACAAAAACGTAGAAGACATCAGATAAGACAGAAGCATAAAAGAAGATTAAAAAGAAAAAAAGCTGCGCTTAAATTATTAAAACAGCAGCAGAGACTGAAACAGAGAGAATCCCAGAAGGCAGAGAAGGAAAAACAACAGCAGGAAGTTCCTCCACAGGAACAACCCCAGCAGGAAGAAAAGCCTCCGCAAGAACCGCAGCAACAGGAGTAAGCCGCAAAAAGTCAGATGCTGCAATCCAGACAGGGAGGCTTGGCTATGCAAAAAATTATAACAACTCACGCAAGTTCTAAATACCAGGTCACTATTCCCAAGGAAGCACGACAGATACTGGGAATACAAAACAGTGGCGAACCACTCGGATTTATAATAGATCCTGAAGCACATATTGTAAAACTTACTCGTATTAATATCATTCCTTCTGATGAAGAATTTACTGATACTGAGTATCAAAAATTGATTCAACTTGCAGAAAAACCGGGCGGCAAACTACTTAAAACAACTAAAAAAGCTATCCGTTTTCACAAAAAACTCACTAAAAAATAATGCAATACTCTTTTAAACTTTCCCAATAACCGTTTTTCTGTGCATCTATTGACAATTTAAACTAAAAATGGTATAAATTTATACTGTTTTACGCACTATAGTGCGTAAAACAAATCTTCCCGAAAGGAGAGTGGTTATGGAAAGACTTAAGGTGGGTATTATTGGCTGCGGTAATGTCAGCGGTATTTATTTTACAAACTGTAAGAAGTTTGAAAATCTTGAAGTCGCGGCATGCGCGGACTTAATTATTGAAAGGGCTAAAGAAAAAGCAAAGGAGTTCAGTATCCCAAAAGCATGTTCTGTGGACGAACTTTTATCTGATAAGGAGATACGGATAGTTTTAAATCTAACAATTCCAAAAGCCCATGCAGAAGTAAATCTTAAAGTTATTGATTCAGGAAAAAATGTTTATGTGGAAAAACCTCTGGGCTTGTCCAGAAAAGAAGCCAAAAAGGTCATTGATAAAGCAAAGAAAAAGGGATTATTGGTGGGGTGTGCCCCTGATACTTTTATGGGCGCAGGAATTCAAACCTGTAGAAAACTCATTGATGATGGCTATATCGGAAAACCGGTCGGAGCAACTGCTTTTATGATGTACCGGGGACATGAATCATGGCATCCTGACCCTGAATTTTTTTATCAGAAAGGCGGTGGTCCCATGTTTGATATGGGACCTTACTATTTAACCGCTCTTGTAAACCTTCTGGGTCCCATCCGCAGTGTTACCGGTATGACAAGAATCACTTTCCCCGAGAGAACTATCACAAGTAAGAAAAAATACGGCAGTAAAATCAAAGTGGAAGTGCCGACTCATGTTGCCGGAATTATGGAATTTAAAAACGGAGCAATCGGAACCATAATTACGTCTTTTGATGTATGGGCTCATCAGATGCCCTGTATTGAAATATACGGTTCAGAAGGGACGTTAAGAGTCCCTGACCCCGACCGTTTTGCCGGTGTTCCAATTGTTAAACGATCGGCGGATAAAGACTGGTCTGAAGTTCCTTTGACATACGGCTTTGCAGATAACTATCGTGGAGTAGGCGTATCGGATATGGCTTATGCTATAAATAAAAAAGGTTCGTTCAGACCTAACGGGGAACTGGCCTTTCACGTCCTGGACGTTATGCAAAGCATACATGAATCTGCAAAAAGTGGAAGAAAAATAAAGCTTGAAAGTTCCTGTGAAAAGCCGAAACCAATGCCTGCAGTTAAACCAGAACAGGAATCGAACTGGATATTATAAAACCAAGTAAAATCCTAAAGGATTAACTCCTTTTAGGATTTAATGCTTTAGCATTCTATAATTTCCTATGCTCCAAGAAAGGATGATATCTTCAGAAAAGTTTGATTAAATAAGGAGAAGCAATTTATATGTCAAAACAAATTAATGTAGGATTAGTAGGTGCGGGATGGCTGTCGTGGCAGCATATCCAGGGATATCGTAAGCTGGATGGAGTAAAAGTATTGGCGATTTGTGACATTAATGAGGCACTATTGAATAAGATTGCAGATGAATATAATATCCCCAAAAGATTTACTAAATACACAGATATGCTTGCATTAGACAAACTCGATGCAATAAGTGTATGTACGCCTAATTATTTACATGTACCGCAAACAATAGAAGCTCTTGAATCAGGTAAACATGTAATTTGCGAGAAACCATTGAGCGTAAATGCCGAAGAAGCAGAAAAAATTGTAAAACCCCTGGAAAAAAGCAAAAAGGTTTTTATGATCGCCCAGATAATGAGATTTTTAAATGAAAGCAAATATCTAAAACAATTAATAAATAAAAATGAGTTGGGTAAAATCTACTACGCAAAAGCGAAATATTTGAGGAGACACGGTATACCCGGTATAGGCAGCTGGTTTACAACTAAAAAATATTCCGGCGGTGGTTCTCTAATTGATTGTGGTGTGCATATATTAGACCAGGTTTGGTGGCTGATGGGCTGTCCTGAACCTGTAGAAATTTTTGGGTCAACTTATGCTGAATTCGGTCCGAGAGGTCTGAGGGATTCAGGGTTTGGCGTATCCAGGAATAGAACTGCATCTTTTGATGTAGAGGATTTAGCAACTGGAATAATAAAATTCAATAATGCTGCTACATTATTTTTAGAAGTCAGCTGGGCATTGAACATAATAAATGAGGAAAATTCTGTTTCGGGTTCATTATTCGGCACAGAAGGTGGGGCACAATTGTCGCCGTTAAGGTTAGTAAAATATATTGATGGGTATCCGAATATAATTGAACCTAAAATATCTCAAAACAATGTATTTGACGAAGAAATCAAGCATTTTATTGATTGTATAAGAAATAACAAGGAACCAATGGCTACTTTGAAACATGCTATAACAATGATGAAGATGCTGGACGGAATTTACAAATCCGCATCTACCGGCAAATCTGTTAATTTAAAGGAAGGACAAAACAAATGAAGAAAGCATTAATCACATGGGGTGGGTGGGACGGTCACGAACCTAAACAGTGTGCGGATATTTTTGCTCCCATTCTCAGAAAAGAAAATTATGAAGTTGACGTAATGAATACACTGGATTGTTACACGGATGAAAAATACATGAAATCCCTGAATCTTATTGTTCCTATATGGACAATATCGCAAATAACACCCGAACAGGAAAAAGGTCTATTGGACGCTGTTAAAGACGGGGTAGGTATTGCGGGATGGCATGGCGGAATGGCTGACTCCTTCAGGTTAAACACAGAATATCAGTGGATGGTGGGCGGTCAGTGGGTTGCCCATCCGGGTGGTGTTGTTGACTATGAAGTAAACATTGTAGAGAAAGATGACCCTATCGTAAAAGGTCTCGGTGATTTCAAGATGCATTCCGAGCAGTATTATATGCATGTTGACCCTTCCAACGAAGTACTTGCTACAACCACATTTTCAGGTGAACATGCTGAATGGGTAAAGGGATGTGTTATGCCTGTTGTATGGAAAAGAAGATATGGTAAAGGAAAAGTCTTTTATACGTCGTTAGGTCATGTTGCAAAAGATTTTGATGTTCCTGAAGCAAAAGAAATAGTCCAACACGGTATGTTGTGGGCATCCAAATAAATTCTGAGCAGGAGGTTGAAATGGACAAAATGATTAGAGTCGGGACTCTTATAAGCGGTGATACAGCACTCAAGGTTATGCCGAAAATCATTGACTATGGTTTTGAATCTTTTAGTATCACTTTCGGGCAGACCACTGGTGATGTAAACCTTCCAGAACTTGCAAAACGGTTAAAAGATATCATCGCAAAGAGAGATATTATCATATCCACCGTATCAATCTATGGTAACCCATTAACAAATAATGATACAGTAGCAAACTGGGAACGCATTATAGACAGTGGCAACCTTTTCGGGACAGACCTGGTTACCGGTTTTGCCGGACGGCTGACTGATAAACCCATAAACGAATCAATCCCTAAATTTAAAGAGGTTTTTGGTAAACTTGCTAAAAGGGCATCCGATAAAGGGATACGCATTGCATTTGAAAATTGTGATATGGGCGGTGACTGGAACAGGGGGGACTGGAATATAGCCCAGAATCCGACAGTATGGGAAATGATGTTTGATGCTGTCCCTATGAATAATCTTGGACTTGAATGGGAACCGTGCCATCAGATGGTATCACTTATTGACCCTATCCCACAACTTAGAAAATGGGCTAAGAGGATTTTTCATATACACGGTAAAGATGCGACGGTTGCATGGGATGTAATACAGGAATACGGCGTTCGCGGACAAAAACAATACGCATGGCATCGCACACCGGGATTTGGTGATTCAAACTGGCACGATATTATAACAATTTTGATGCAAAATGATTATAAAGGGACAATTGATATTGAGGGGTATCACGACCCTGTATACCGCGGAGAATTAGAACTTGTAGGACAATTAAAGGCACTTAAGTATCTTAAGGATTGTCGCGGCGGCGAGGAATTTATACCAAGCCCTTTTTAGAAAGTGCGAGTGTAGCTA
>MNXB01000115.1 GCA_001871125.1 Elusimicrobia bacterium CG1_02_37_114 | reverse complement strand
CGGGCTCACCTGCTATTTCTATTGTCAGCACATCATATATGGCATTTTTCATTTGACTTGCCAAAAATCTCTGCCAGATAAGTTTATAAAGAGCGTGTTGTTCAGCAGTGAGATATTTTTTTATCTTTTCCGGGTCACGATAAACACTGGTGGGACGAATACACTCGTGTGCCTCCTGAGCTCCTTTACTTACTGTCTTATAAGTCGGTGGTTTTAGCGGTAAGTATTTATCGCCAAAATTCTCTATTATATATTTTCTTGCCTCTTCTCTTGCAGAGTTTGCCACAGAAACAGAATCTGTTCGCATATATGTGATTAATCCGACAGCTCCATCAGGTAACTCAATACCTTCATACAGCATCTGGGCAACATGCATTGTCTTGTTACTGTAATAACCTAACTTATAGACAGCGTCCTGCTGTAATGTTGAAGTTGTAAACGGCGGAGGCGGTGTCTTATTTTGTTTTTTCCTTATTATTTTCTCCACTCTGTATGATAACCTTTTCAATTCATCTATAACTTTATCTGTCTCTTCTTTATTTTTTAACAGAGAGAGGGTTACGTTATATTCATCTGCAAACAATTGATAGGCCTGCTTATATTCAAACTTCGTATCGTCTTTTGAAACAAGGGCAGCGTCAAATTCAACGCCATCACCTGCTAATTTTGCCGTTATTGTCCAGTATTCCTGCGGCTTAAACTCTTTTATCTCTTTTTCTCTCTCTACAATAAACCTTAAAACAATTGACTGCACTCTGCCCGCTGAAAGGCCTCTTGCAATCTTACGCCATAACAACGGAGAAAGTTTATATCCTACGATGCGGTCAAGTATACGTCTTGCCTGCTGTGCATTTACAAGAGATAAATCTATTTCATGCGTATTTTTTAAAGATTCGTGTATTGCCTCCGGGGTTATTTCATGAAAAGTTATTCTTTTTGTCTTCTTCTTATCTAATTTTGCGGATTTGACTATATGCCAGGCAATCGCTTCACCTTCTCTATCAAAATCTGTCGCCAGGTATATTTTCTTTGCTTTCTTTGTAAGTTTGACTATGGAACTTATGATCTTCTTCGCTCTTGGGAGCATTACGTATTTCGGTTGGAAATTTTTTGCGATGTCTATTCCCAGCTCTTTTTTGGGCAAATCACAGACATGTCCGTATGAACTTTTTATAACAAATTCTTTACCCAAAAATTTTGATATTGTGCGTTCTTTCGTCGGGGATTCTACAATTACTAAATTCATATTTTCACATATGCCTTTCCTGGAATTGATTTTATTAAACCCTTCATTTCAAGCGATATTAACGGCTCTGAAAGTTCGCTGAATCTCCTCTTAGTCAATTCCTGTAGTTTATCAATGCTCATACCTTCCGGTTGCCCTTCAATGTCTGACAGTATGTCTTTTTCAAGAGAATTCAATAATGGAAGTTCTTCTCTGCTTTTTTTACGTTCCTTTGTGCCTTTCTTTATCTGTTCCGCTAACACAGATATTTCTTCAACAATATCTTCAGCTGATTCAACTAATTTCGCTCCGTATTTTATCAACCTGTGAGGTCCCCTGCTATATTTAGAAAAAATACTTCCGGGAACAGCAAACACGTCCTTCCCCTGCTCGACACTGCATCTTGCTGTAATCAGTGCTCCGCTTTTTTCATCCCCTTCTACGACAATTGTACCCAAAGAAAGAGCCGCTATCAATCTGTTCCGCCGGGGAAAGTTACTTCTATCAGGTGAAACATTCATTGGAAACTCTGAAAGGACAACTCCTGAGTTTTCAGCAATGACTTTTTCTAACCTGCTATTTTCAGGCGGGTAATACCTGTTAAGTCCATTGCCTAAAACAGCAATCGTGCGTCCTCCGGATTTAATCGCTGTCCAGTGTGCTTTTGTGTCTATCCCGCGTGCAAGCCCACTTACAACCGTGACGTTCATCTCGCTGAATTCCTTGGTCAGTTTTTCCACCACTATAAGCCCGTATGAGGTTGGTTTTCTCGTACCAACCATCGCTACGGAAAATATGTCGTCGGGAACGAATTTTCCCCAGGCATAAATAACTATTGGCGGGTCTGATATTACTTTTAACTGCGGGGGGTATTTTTGACTATCCGATACTATTATCTCCACTCCGGATTTTTTTGCACAGTCCAGTTCTTTTTCTATATCAATTTTTTCTCTGCCTTCAATAATTTTTTTTGCCAGTCCCGGACCTATATCCTCTACGGATTGCAGTTCATTAATATTGCTCTCAAGTACTGCTGCCGCAGAACCAAAATGCGTCAATAGATTGTTCGCCCTTATAGACCCGATTTCAGGAATCATATTAAGTAATACTTTTGCTTTTAGTTCATTAAACATAGTTTAAAACTGCTGCCTTCTTAGTTTCAACATAGCGATACGTTTTTCTGCCTTACCAACATATTCAGATTCCGGATAGGAAGCAACAACTTTCTCATACGATGTGATTGCATCTACTATTGCTCCCTTGTCTTCATATGTTTTACCTATCAGGTAAGCTGCTATCGAGACATACTTAGAATCAGGATAATTCTTAATGATGCGTCCAAACCTGTAAAATGCTCCGTCCCAACGTCCAAAAATCAAATGATATTTTCCCAGATAATACTCAATTACAACGGCATGTTCAGGATTCAGACGGGTATCCAAAATTTCATTAAACTTTCCTGAACTGAACATATAATTAATAAAATAATAAACTCCAACAAACATGCCTGCAATAATTATCAGTTTACGCATCTTCTTCGTTTCAGTCAGTCTCTTTCATCTTTATCAGGTCGCCTTTTTGTATTGGTTCGTATGACCTTATAACAATAGCAGCTGAATTATCTTCACCTATTTCCGAAGTGAGTTCTATTAATCCTACCTTTTTTACCTGATAAACGTCTTTCCTGGCACCGCTCATTCGTCCAATTATACGAATAATATCTCCTTGCATTTTGGGTTTGAGACCCTTATTTTCACCTGCATTAATATACACAACATCGCACTGAGAAATTAAAATCTTATTTTCCTTATCTCCGACTACTTTACCATCAAACTTGAAATCAACAGGTAAAATAAACTTTTCTCTATCAACGACGAATTCTTCTTGAACCACAGGTACAGGTTCTTGTTCTGTCACGGGTTCTTGTTCTGTCACAGGCTCTTCCGAAACTTGAGGTTCTTCCTCGTATACGGGTTCCGTTTTGAGTTCCGGCTCCTGTTCTAATGGTTCTTCTTCAGTAATCGTTGATACAGATACCTCTTCTTCTTCAACAGGTGGTGCTGTTTCAGGGGTTTGAGTAACTATCTCAGAATTTTTTTCCGGTATAACCAAAACCTGCTCCGGATATATCAGGTTCGGGTCGTTAATTATTTCTTTGTTAGCATTGTATAGATTATCCCATAACCATTCGTTATTATAATACTTACCTGATAAATCCCACAAAGTATCACCCTTGACAACGGTATGCGTGGATGTTCCAGCTTTAATACCTGTTAAAGAGAAAACAACAAAAAAAACAATAAGTAAAAATCTTTGTGCCATACGACCTCCTCATGTATGGGGACGGAGGAAACTATTACTCAATGTTACTTTGTAGTTTGTATTACAATAGTAGTTTCCTCCGTCCCCGTTTTTCGCCGTTTTTCTATTATCCTGTAAAAAAATTCAGTTACCACAATTCCAATAATCATCCCGCCAATGACATCGCTGAAATAATGAGCTCCCACATAGATTCTGCTGATACCTGAAAGAAATGCAACGATAAAAAAAAGCCAGGCAAACTTCTTTATCTTTTTACTCAAGAATACAGCAGCAGCAAAAACTGACTGGGTATGGCCTGACGGAAAACCTTTTTCTCTCAATGGTCCAAGTAACACTTTTACATGTATTTGATTCGCAGCTATAAGGTCCTGCAGGGACTTTAAGGGTCTTGCCTTATCAAACAAAAACTTCAATATCTGAATAACTATACCCCCGCACAGTAGAACAACTATAAAAATGATAAAGTCGGATTTGAAAGTTACACGGTTATTTAAGAACAGTATTAGCCCTACCAGGGGGACAACAATCAAACCATTACCCAGCATTGTCAAAACAATCATTATATAATCAACCAATTTTGATTTCACGGATTGATTTATTGATAGGAATATTTTATTGTCAATTTCATTGATTGTTCTCTTAAAGTCAACCCAAAAGTTTTTGAGACCCTTCCCCCGTACTTGATACGGGGTCAGGGTGGAACCATTAACAACCCCTCGCAGTTTTCGAGCAAAACAATCTCGAAAACTAAACGCTGGGGTAAACGCCCCCACGCATTCATCCACCCCGATATATCGGGGTGGAATTCTGCTGGCGTTTAGATTTAATATACTGCAGAGCAGGAATATAAAAAGTATTTTTAAATGTTTCTCTGTCATACGTTATTGTAATTTCCTGTAATATTATAAAAATTAATTTTTATTAAATCAAAAAACATGCCCGGGGAATTTTTCAAAGCTCTGACCTTAGAGTCGGGGGAATTTGTCCATCGGACAGGTATTTCTTTTATACTGAATCTGCACTTTTTTGCAATATACAATATTTCAACATCAAAAGAAAAACCGTCTAATCTTTGTTTATTGAATATTCTTTTTGCAATATCTCCCCTGAAAAGTTTAAATCCACACTGTGTATCGTTTATGCCTCTGACAGTCAGCAGCCTGACAATCCTGTTAAACACTTTACCCATAAACTCTCTATAGAAAGGCTGCCTGATTAAAATCTTTGACTCTTTTAATCCCCTGGAACCAATAACTAGGTCATACCCCTCAGCCATAATCTTCAACATTTTGCTTAATTCATCTATCGGCGTTGAAAGGTCTGCATCGGAAAACAAAACATATTCTCCCTGTGAATTCAACATGCCTTTCCTGACAGAAAACCCCTTACCTCTATTTGTCTCATTGGTTAATAGTTTAACAGGATATGTATCCATTAGATTCCTTATGACATCAGCTGTACTATCTGAACTACCATCATTGACAATTATTATTTCCCAGATATACTTTTGGTGCTCTAAATAATTTATTATGCCTTTTAATGAATCCCTGATTCTTTTTGATTCATTATATGCCGGAATTACCACTGATAGAAACGTTTTATTTAAATCCCCCTTTACTAAAGGGGGATTAAGGGGGATTTTCATTATCGTTTGCCGGTTGTCCCTTTAATAATGTATAACCGCTACATCTACGAATGACCTGGCTATTGACCGCCTCCGAGAGTTTTTGAAATAACGACTGCTTGGTTATGACATATACGTTACTCGTGTTACTCGCATGATTTAATTCGTTTTTGATACGCTCAAGGTCATTTTTACTGCATGCTATCATTTTTTTTCTTGTATAGAATAGTATGCTCGGTTGACATACATCATAACCTATTAATTTGTCTCCGTCTCCTGATTCAGCTCTGACAATATTTGAAAAATGATACAAACAGCCCTGCATATATTTCCAGGCGGAAGGCATAATATATGTCATAAACATAAAGTTAAAGATTACCATCAGCACTACAAAAACACCAAAGACAGCCCTTATATTTTTATACCGTAAAAAGAAATATAATACTGCACTGCTAACTAACAGAATAGCTGCTAATATCAGCGGGGCCAGGCCAAAATCTATAAACTGATTAAGATAGGGAGCGTCTTCAAGAAAGTTAGCTTTTGCTTTATCAATTAAAAAACCATTCATCGCAAATACTAAACTCATCAACAGAACTAAAACAAAAAATATGGACCAGCAAATTTTTGATTCAGTATTGAATTTGTATCCTTCTCCTTTGGAGAAGGAAAATTTTTTATCAAAATACACACCTCCAATCAGTGCGAAGGCAGGAAATACCGGTATTATGTAACTGGGTAATTTCGTCTGTGAAATGGAAAATAACGCTGTCGGGACAACAACCCACATCAGCAGGAACAGATGGACAGGTCCCCTCTGTTTAATTGAATTTCTTATGGAACCCGGCAAAAATGCACTCCATGGAAATAAACCAATTAATATAACCGGTATATAGTAAAGAATTGAACCTGAATGTCCTGTGAACGGTTGACTGAATCTTTGAATATTGTGATGGATGAAAAAGTCATTGAAAAAACTCCCTTTACTTATAACAGTTACAACAATATACCACGGCAGGCTTATTAAAAGGAAAATTGCAATTCCAGGCACTAATTTTATTTCTCTTATGTTTTGCTTCCTCACTAAAATAAACCAAACCACTACGGCTGCCGGAATCACTATTCCGACAATTCCCTTTGTCATAACAGCAAGCGCACTGCTAATATAAAATCCCCGGTAAAAACTTTTATTTCCGGTAATATATCCCGCCAGAAAACAATACAGTGAGCTGGAAATAAAAAGCGTCAATAAACCATCCATAATAGCTGCTTTTGAAATTATAATTATTCCGGTGTTGGTCGTAAGTATAATAGCCGCCAGCATACCCGCCCTCTTATTAATCAGAATCTTACCAAAATAATACGTCAGGAAAACAAGTATAATACAACTGACTGAAGATACGACGCGTGTAGAAAATTCATTTATGCCAAAAATCCTGTATGAAATACATGTTAACCAGTAGAATAATATCGGTTTCTCATAAAATGGCATGTAGTTATATCTTGGATTGATAAAGTCACCGGTTTCAAGCATTTCCCTGCTTGTTTCAGCATATACCGCTTCATCAAAATCAAACAGTCCGAAACCACCTATCTTGTATAAGAAGAAAGTACTAACAAAAACGACTCCGATTAAACATATCAAATACTTTTTCATACTATTTACAGACCTATCCTGTCCAGACTACGATATTGTATAGCCTCGGCAATATCCGGGGAAATTATGTTCTCATGGCCTTCCATATCTGCTATTGTTCTGGACACTTTTAGTATTTTATCATATGCGCGTGCTGACAGACCGAGTTTTTCTACGGCATTTTTAAGAAGTGTCTTTGATTGTTCGTCTATCTGGCAAAACTTTTTTATATGTTTTGACCTCATCTGGGCATTGTTATGAATGTTCTTGTATTCCCTGAACCGTTCTTTCTGTATTTTACGTGCGGAATTGACTCGTTTTCGTATAACTTCCGAGGTCTCACCTCTATCTTGTTCCATTAATTCTGTAAATTTTACTGATGGAATTTCAATTTGTATGTCAATCCTGTCCAGAAGTGGTCCGGAAATTTTTGATATATACTTATGTATTACATAAGGAGTGCAACTACATTCTCTGTTCGGGTCGCCATAAAACCCGCACGGACAGGGGTTCATTGCTGCAACTAACATAAATGAGGATGGGAAATGGACATTCCCGGAAGCACGTGCTATTGATATTGTGTGTTCTTCAAGAGGCTGTCTCAATGCTTCCAGAACATCCCTGTGAAATTCTGGTAACTCATCCATAAACAGCACTCCGTTGTGTGCCAGGCTTACTTCACCCGGGTGCAGGTTATTCCCACCCCCAATCAGAGCTGCATCAGACACTGAGTGGTGCGGAGACCTGAAGGGACGTATTACAATAAGTGCCGACAGTAAACTGACAAAACCTGCAACACTGTGTATCTTTGTAGTTTCAATTGCCTCCTCTACAGTAAGCTCGGGTAATATTGTTGATAACCTTCTTGCAAGCATTGTTTTACCACAACCCGGTGGCCCTATCATAAGAACGTTGTGCCCGCCGCTGGCAGCCACTTCCAATGATCTCTTGGCAAACTGTTGACCTTTAACCTCAAGAAAATCTATGTCATAATCAGATAATTTATCAAAAAGTTCCTGAAGATTTAATGTCCAAGGCAATATATCAATCTCGCCGTTGAGAAACTCAACAACTTCTTTAAGGGTTTTTATAGGTATAACCTTGATACCTTCAACTACTCCTGCTTCATACCTGTTATCAAAAGGTAACACTACACCTTCAAAATTCTTCTCTTTTGCAGACAGGACAATCGGCAGGACACCCTTAACAATTCGTACCGAACCGTCTAATGAAAGTTCGCCTATAAGCAGGTAATCTTTAAGTTTATCGGGCTTGAGTTGTTCTGTTGCTACAAGGATACCTACTGCTATGGGCAGGTCAAAGGCCGAACCCTCTTTTTTTATTCCTGCAGGTGCAAGGTTCACCGTGATTCGTTTTATTGGAAAATCAAAACCTGAATTGCGGATTGCAGCAGTGACTCTGTTTTTGGATTCCTGCACGGATTTATCAGGCAGACCTACAATTGAAAAAGAGGGCAGTCCGCTGGCTATGTCTATTTCAACCTTTACTATATATCCGTCAATACCTTTAACCGCACTTGAAATGACTGTCGCTAACATTTATAAAGTGTCCTTTTGAATTATTGTCATTACGAGGATTCCCGATTTTAATCGGGGACGAAGAATCTCTATTTATTATTATAATATAAGATTATAAACAAATAGTCAAATAAAATCAAGGTTTCGGGAAAAACTTTGTCGGAAGGTTGTGCCATTATAAATTTTCTTTAGAGCAAGTTCTACACAATCCTGAAGGATATCTTC
>MNXB01000116.1 GCA_001871125.1 Elusimicrobia bacterium CG1_02_37_114 | reverse complement strand
CCTGAGGTTATGGTTGAAGGCAATAAGTGGAAAATAATCAGGAAAAGAGAAACCTTTAAAGACCTTGAAGTATAAATTATAAAAGGGTAAACCCTTAATTCCAGGAATTTACCCTTAATTCCAGGAATTTACCCTTAATTCCAGGAATTTACCCTTTAGGGTTTTATCCTTCTGCGTTTTCTTAAAAATTATGATTTTAAATTTTACAAAAATGCAGTCTGCGGGGAATGATTTTATAGTTATTGATAACCGTCATTCCGGAATATCCAGGGGTTATTCAAAATTAGCAAAAAAATTATGTCAGCGTCCATTCTCTATCGGTGCTGACGGTCTGCTTGTGATTGAAGACTCAAAAACTGCAGATTTTAAGATGCTTATTTTCAATCCAGATGGGTCACAGGCTGAAATGTGTGGTAACGGCGGAAGATGTATAGCCTATTATGCATATCTTAACAAAATAGCACCAAGGAAAATGTCTTTTGAAACACTGGCTGGTAAAATATCAGCGGAAATAAAAAACAGAGAAGTTAAACTGCAGATGACTGACCCGCACAATATAAGGCTTAATTTTCAAATCCCCCTTAATCCCCCTTTAATAAAGGGGGAAATAAAAAAAGGGGATTTAAAAGATGTATCTTTTATAAATACTGGCGTACCCCATACTGTCCTGTTCTGTTCAAACATGGATGCGGTTGACGTCAATAAAATTGGCAGAGCCATACGATACCATTCAAAATTTGCACCTGCAGGAACAAATGTAAATTTTGTTAGAAAATCAAAAAATTCAAAGAATACTCTATATGTCCGGACCTATGAAAGAGGCGTGGAACAGGAAACATATGCCTGCGGTACAGGTGCTGTAGCGAGTGCGGTTATTGCAGGTTTAAAAAATATAGTTTCTTCTCCGGTAAAATGCAGGACTTCGGGCGGGGAAATACTAAAGGTAAGTTTCAGCATTTCAGGGAAAAATGTACATAATGTTTATTTAGAAGGTCCTGTCAAAGTAAGTTTTACTGGTAAAATAAATATTTGAAAAACTTATTTTGTTTTGTTTGGAAAATTATTAAAGAGAATAATAATTTCTGGATTGGTTTTGGAAGGAGGATATCATGGGTGTTACTTATGTTGAGGGCCAGGTGAAGGGATTGTCAAATAAACAGGAAAATGTGAAATTTCTTGTAGACAGTGGAGCGACCTACTCACTTCTACCCAAAGCTGTGTGGGAAGCAATTGGATTGAAACCTAAACGAAAACTATCCTTTACTCTTGCTGACGGTACCACAGTTGAGAGGTCTGTGTCAGAAGCTTTTGTTATCTTTCCACAAGGAGAGGCTCACACACCAGTGATTTTGGGTGAAGAAGGTGATGAAGCATTGTTGGGTGTAGTCACACTAGAGATTCTGGGTCTTGTATTAAACCCTTTTGATCGCACTCTTCATCCTATGCGTATGTTGTTGTGTTGATATAAAAAAATTTGTGAGGGGCACTCATTTAATAAAAGGAGGAACATAAATGTTTTCGGGTTCATATGTAGCATTAGTAACACCTTTCAAAAACAATAAAGTTGATTTTGACACGTTAAAGAAACTGGTTGAATTCCACATAAAAAATGGTACTTCAGGGATAGCCCCCTGTGGCACTACAGGCGAGTCAGCAACACTCAATCTTGAAGAACACGAGGCAGTTATTGAAACAGTTGTAAAGACTGTCCATGGCAGAATAAAAGTTATTGCAGGTACCGGCTCCAATAACACTGTTGAAGCAATAGAACTTACAAAATTCGCTAAGAAGGCGGGGGCTGACGGTGTGTTATTAGTTTCACCCTATTATAACAGGCCCACGCAAAAAGGTCTGTATTTACATTTCAAAAGCATCGCGGATAAAGTAGATATACCGATTATGCTCTATAATATCCAATCGCGCACAGGTGTCAATATAGAACCGGAAACCATCGCTAAGCTCGTCAAAGATTGTCCGCAGATTGTTGCCGTAAAAGAAGCAAGCGGCTCTATTGCACAGATGTCAAGAATAAAATATTTATGCCCGGATATAGATTTACTCTCAGGAGATGACGAACTTACATTACCGGTTTTATCTATTGGCGGCTGCGGTGTGGTATCCGTAGTAGCAAATATCGTACCAAAAGATGTTGCCGAGACTGTTTCAAGTTATCTAAAAGGGAATATTGAAAAAGCAAAGAAACTTCACTATAAACTCTTACCTTTGACTAAGGCAATGTTTATTGAAACAAATCCCATACCTGTAAAAACTGCAATGGGCATACTAAAAATGTGTTCTCCCGAACTGAGACTCCCGATGTCAAGCATGGAAGAAAAAAATGTAGAAAATTTAAAGAAAACACTTCAACATTATTCCTTCTTAGATGCAACATAAAATAAGACCTGGAATTTCTCCAAAGCCCAAACTTGCCCATAAACTGATAGGCGCTATAAAACTATCCCAGCTGATTCAATTGTCAGAAACAAATTTTTCTAACCTTATACAAAACATAGAAACCCGTCCTTTGTTCCTCAGATTGGCCTATCCCGAAAACAAAAAAGAGAAGGTCATAAGTTATCAGGGATTCGCAAGAGCAAAAACTTTCCTGAATTACCTTGAATTAAAAGAACACCTGTTATCCATTAGCGATAATTCCTCTCTCGGAAATCTTTTTATAAAACATAAAAAAGTCCTGCCTGTTATTGAAAAAATAGGCGAGAGTAATTTTAAAGAATATTTTCTATACAATGAAGAACAACTGTCATTGAATCAAGTCGCCGGGAGATGTCGGATTACCCCGGAAGATGCACGGAAAATAGGTAAATTATTAGATGACATTTCAATTCATAATGAGTTGATTTATCCCTCAGCCTTTGTAGATAAATGGAGCAGACTTCAATATACAAAAATTGCGTATATAGAAAAAGTGGAACACTGCAGGGATACGCAGCCAACCGCTTATGAATTTGTAATAAATTTTTTCTCGCCCTACTATGCTCATGGAAAATATTTAATTGATTATAAAAAATTAGACGACCTGAAAGCCGGGGGTGTGTTTAACGAAGATGAACTGGAATCTGTTGATGCTTTGTTATCAAAAATAGAACTTATAAATTTTCGGAAAACAAGATTGTATCGGATTATTACTGAACTGATTGAAAGACAGAGAGCATATTTTATTTCAGGCGATTTAGCGGATTTAATTCCATTCAGCGAAAAACAACTTGCAATAGAAGAAAATATAAATTTAAGCTCAGTCAGCAGACTGATACATCATCGCTCAATTGTAACTCCCCGGGGAGAAGAAAAAACGCTTAAAGACTTTTTTGTATCCAGGAAAACCTGGATAAAGCAGATGATAAAAAACATGTTGCCGGATGACAGAGCACCGCATTATCCGGACAGCAAATTGAGAGATGAAATAAAAGGAAAATACAGCGTTAACCTGTCGCGCAGGTCTATTGCTGATTATAGAAAAGAATTAAAAATTCCGCCATTTGTTCCTACGGAACCTACTTCGGTTCCTAAAGAACCTACTGTTGGTTCCTAAAGAACCTACTTTTGGTTCCTAAAGAACCTACTGTTGGTTCCTAAAGAACCTACTGTTGGTTCCTAAAGAACCTACTTTTGGTTCCTAAAGAACCTACTTTTGGTTCCTAAAGAACCTACTTTTGGTAAAATGGAAGAAATAACGAAAACTTTTGATTGTAAAACATATTAAAATTTGTTTTAATTATCAACAAAAGATATTATAATGATTTTGTTAAGGCAGACGCTGCACAAACCTTGACACCAAACAAGTATTTTGATAAAATTATGTTGAATGGAAATAGAAAAACTTCAGCAATTAGTAAAACAAAGAAATTATTATTTTTATAAACATGCATTAATTGAAGCAAAAAAAGATGGAATCGATCCCAAAGATATTGAATTTGCAATATTACACGGAGAAATCATTGAAGAAATAATATGAAAAACTTTAAATGTCCTGAATGTAAAAGTAGAGTTGCTACTGGAAAGGCAACTATGAATTATCGTCTTGCCGATTGTAGAGTTATAGTTAAAAATGTTCCAGCGTTAGTTTGTCATTCTTGTGGACAGGAGTATATTGCACCTTCTATTGCAAAATATGTCAATGAATTAGTGAATAACATAAGAGAAAACTTCAAAATATTTTCCCGAAGATTACATTTACAGCAAATTTGTCCAAAAGAAGTAGCAGTAACAATGTAAGAAAAGTAAAAATATATTTACTATCGGTATGGCGGTATTGTCAAGAGCAGAAATTTGTTCTGTTGCATACAATGCACTTGAAAAATTGAAATTAAAATTATGGAGAAATAGGTTCCGGGTGGTAAATAGGTATAAACTTGCAGAAAGGGCAAGGGGTTATCTTATTGCCAAAGGATTAGAATCAATTGAGCAAGAAAATGACGTAACAGATTGAGTCCTGAATCCCAACAGCGTTTTTATCAGATGTTTCTAAATATTTTGATAAATTTTGGTTAATTTAATTCAGCATCCCGTTTCTCTGCTACTATCTCTTCGCACACGTAAAGTCCCTGTTAAAATTATAAAAGAAACCCCTGCTTCTCTAAATCTAATCCTCGAAAAACAAATCTACAGTCAGCAAATTTTTATTTTAGTATAAGGGAAGAAATACAAGGTATTATTTTACAGAAATTTTCTGTTTCCATCATATTTCAAGTAAAATCCTGAAGGATTAACTCCAGGAATTAAGGGTTTACCCTTTTATAATTTCCTATACCGCAAGAAAGATTATACACAAATACGACAATTATTTGGATTTTTGAAATATTTTTTGTATAATTATCTATACAATGATTAAAGAAATAATAAAAGCATTTAAAGAAAATAGATATGAATACAGTGGACACGCTGTAGATCAGAGTATCCTTAAACATATTAGTCGTAGTGAAATTGTTGAAGCAGTTGAAAATGCGAAAATAATAGAAGATTATCCTGAAGACAAGTACGGTCCAAGCTGTTTAATTTATGGAAAAACTGTTCTTGGCAGACCTTTACATATACACTGTTCGTATCCGTCAAGACCAAAGGTCAAAATTATCACAGTATATGAACCAAACCCAGATGAATGGGATGAATATCAAAAAAGGAGGATATAGAAGTGAAATGTGATCTCTGCGGTGGAAAAGTAATTGAAAAAAAAGTAAGTTATATTCTTTTTTATGAAGGACACTGGGTAATTGTTGAAAATGTGCCAGCTAGTGTCTGTCAGCAATGTGGTGAGAGGTTGTTTGCTCCTAAAGTAGTAGAAGAATTGCAGAATACTATCTGGAGTAAGCAGTCCCCAGTTAAAAAGATCGAGACTCCAGTCTTTGACTTGGCGTACTAAAAAATTGGACATAAGGCTCATTTAATGGACTTGTCCATCGTAGCTTTAGCGAAGATGGAGAGGTGGCCGAACTGATGGAAATAAAAAAACTTCAGCAATTAGTAAAACAAAGAAATTATTATTTTTATAAACATGCATTGAATTATCGTCTTGCCGATTGTAGAGTTATAGTTAAAAATGTTCCAGCATTAGTTTGTCATTCTTGTGGACAGGAGTATATTGCACCTTCTGTTGCAAAATATGTCAATGAATTAGTGAATAACATAAGAGAAAACTCCAAAATATTTTCCCGAAGATTACATTTACAGCAAATTTGTCCAAAAGAAGTAGCAGTAACAATGTAAGAAAAGTAAAAATATATTTACTATTTCAGCATTGAGCACCTTGTTTTTGGATTCCTTAATCTGCCGACTTCTTGCCTGGGCAGAAACGCATGAATTTCTTGGTGATGCAATACCTTTCTATTGGGTAGAATTTGGCCCTGACCATTTTTCTGCATTATTAGGAGCTGAACTGAAATTTGATACAGTGCTGGGTAATACAAGCTGGTGTGTACCCTTTGCAGAAAATTGGGATGAAATAAATATAAAATTTCAGAAGGATAACTTCTGGTATAAAAGAATTCCGGAAAAAGTTAAGAAGGCACTTAAAGATGTAATTTCAGCATATAGAGCTATTACAGAAGCATTATCAGTAGAGTTTGGAGTTGAAGAATATGGAAGTATGAGCCGTCATGGTATGTACTCTCCGGGGAAAATTAATGTTCCACAGTGCGATTTTTCCTGTATGATAAGCTCCGAAATGTTCATGGAATTTGAAATACCACACCTTATTCAGGAAGCAAAAGTGCTTGATAATTCTGAATACCATCTTGATGGTCCCGGTGCAATTAAACATCTACCAGCAATATGTCAGGTTGAAGATATTGATGTGATACAATGGGTTCCGGGTGCAGGAGAACCATCCGGTAAGAATTGGTTGCCGCTATATAAAGAAATAGATGCTTTGGGAAAAGGACAGATATTATTTGCTAATCAGGAAGAAATTAAGCGTCTCTTAACCGAACTGAAAAGTCATAAACTATTTTTTGTGACAGAAGCAAAAACAAAAAAAGAAGCCGAAGTTTTTCTACACGAACTTAAACTATACTGGAAATAATTATTAGAAAGGAATCAAATTATGGTTAATTGGGAAGTTGTGGGAGCCTGTGGTATTGCAGACAGAAGAACAATACCTGAAGGGATAACTAAAGCAAAGAATGCAAAGTTAGTCGCAGTAATGGACGTAGTAGCAGAAGAAAAAGTTAAATCAGTGGCTAAGAAGTATGGGAATGTGAAATATTATACAAAAGAAGAAGATTTGGTCAATGACAAAAATGTTCAAGTAATTTATATAGCAACACCAACTAATTTACATTGTCCATAGACAATTTTAGCTGCTAAAAGAGGAAAACATGTATTATGCGAGAAACCCATGGCAATGACAGTCAGTGAATGTGAAAAGATGATTGATGTGTGTAAAAAGAATAAAGTAAAACTATCTCTGGGATATATGATGAGATACCACGCGTATCATAAAAAGATCAAGGAAATAGTTGATTCCGGTGTTTTAGGACGATTAGTTATGTGTCGTGCACAACTTTCCTGCTGGTATCCACCGATAGAAGGAGCATGGCGCCAGGACCCAAAATCAGGCGGAGGCGGTTCTTTAATTGACATGGGAAGTCATTGTATTGATTTACTGGAACTGATTTGTGGTAAAGTAAGTGAAGTAAGTTGTTTTACTAATACTATTGCACATAAATATCCCGTAGAAGACACAGCCATAATGCTGGTTAAGTTTAATAATGGTTCTATAGGAGTTGTGGATACTTGTTTCAGCGTTCCTGATGCGTCATCAAAAAATGTTCTGGAAATTTATGGTAGCAAAGGAAGTATCCTTGCCCGGGGGACTATCGGGCAGATGCCCACGGGAGAAACGGTAACCTATTTAGAAAAAGGTAGTAAAGGATACAATTCGCAACAACAGAGAACAGAATCAGTAGAAGAGAAAATAGAATTAAAACCGGTAAATATGTATCAGGCAGAAATAGAACATTTCTCCGAATGTATTGAAAATAATAAAAACCCAATAATTTCCGGAGAAGAAGGTCTCCGGAACTTAAAAATATGTCTTTCAGCATATGAATCGGCAAAAACAGGAAAAACGGTAAAATTATAAAACTATTACATATGCAAAAAGTAAAGTTAGGAAATACAGGATTATTGGTTAGCAAACTTTGGCAAGAGAGCGCCTGAATCCATTAAAATCAAAACAAGAAGAATTATTGTGCTGCCGTTCTGTAAAGGATGTGGGACTTGCGTAGAAACCTGTCCGAATTTCGCTATTAATATAGTCAATCAAAAAGCACTTATTAATTATGAAAAATGCATAATATGCGGCTACTGTGCACCAAAATGTCCTGAGTTTGCTCTAAGGTTAGTTTGATGAAATTTTGGCTGTATGTTCCAGCGTCGTGTCACCGAACCTTTTGCTACAGTAAAAAAATTGCTTGATAACGGAGAGTTAGGCAAACTTATCCTGGGTGATTTATATATGAAATATTACCGCAGTCAGGAATATTATGACTCCGGGGGTTGGCGAGGGACCTGGAAATTTGACGGCGGCGGTGCATTAATGAACCAGGGCATCCATATGATAGATTTATTACAGTGGTATATGGGACCTGTAGAAAGTGTGTTTGGATATTGCAAGACACTTGCCCGAAAAATAGAAGTAGAGGATACCGCGGCGGTAGTACTTAAATTCAAAAACGGTGCTATCGGCGTTATTGAAGGGACAACTTCAGTATATCCGCCGACAATACCTCATCGGTTGGAAATTCATGGCGAACATGGGACAATAATGTTTTCAGGTGAAGGTATATCACGCTGGGAAATCGAGGGTACTGATGGAAAAATTATAAACAAATTAAAAAAAATTGAAAGAGGGGTTGAAAAACCCATTACTTCACCTACGGATATAAGTTGGGAAGGACACCAAAAAATGATTGCAGGTATGGTAGAGGCGATAAGACAAGACCGTGAACCTATTATCACCGGTGAAGAAGGTAAAAAGGCTCTTGAAATAATCTTAGCAATTTATGAATCAGCTAAAACAGGTCGTGAAATAAAATTCCCTTTCAAACGCTAGTGTGGTGCGTCTAACAGATCTTTACATTTGAAATTTTTCTCATAATACTTTCGACTGAAGTTGTCCAAACGAATACTTTTGGATTTTGATTATGAGATTCAATGTATTGGTTTATAACCATAATAAGCTCTTTCACATTCTTGAATGAACCACGACGAATTCTTTTTCTTGATATCTCGGCAAACCACCGTTCTATCATGTTTAACCAGGAACTGGATGTCGGAATAAAATGCAGGTGAAACCGGGGATGACGTTTTAGCCACCTCTGAACCCGTGGATGTTTGTGTGTTCCATAATTGTCGACAATCAGATGGAGATCCAAATCGGTTGGAGCCTTGGTGTCTATTATTTGCAGAAATCTGATAAATTCCTGATGTCTGTGCCGTGGCATGCAATCTTCAATCACAGTGCCATCGAGCATGTTCAAGGCTGCAAACAACGTGGTTGTACCGTGACGCTCGTAATCGTGTGTTTGTCTGGCTGGAATTCCCGGTCGTAGGGGAAGTAATGGTCGGGTACGCTCCAACGCTTGTATTTGGCTTTTTTCGTCTACACAAAAAACAATTGATTTGTCTGGCGGATTCAGATAAAGACCAACGACATCGTAAAGTTTTTCGAGAAACCGTTTGTCCTTGCTGAGTTTGAATGTTTCGACCAGATGCGGTTTTAAATTGTATTGTTTCCATATCCGGCGGATACTTGCTTCGCTGACACCTTGTGCTTTGGCCATAGTACGAGTACTCCAATGAGTCGCATCGGGTGGTGTTGTGTGCAGAGTAGAGTTGACTATAGTGGTTACTTTCTTTTGAGAAATCTTTGGGAAACGTCCAGGACGAGGAGCATCTTTCTCCAGTCCAGATAAACGGAATGATAAGAAACGCTCTCTCCATAATTGAACAGTTGGACGGGAAATATCTAATCGTTTGGCTATTTTGTGACTGAATATCCCTCTGGCTGACAATTGGATGATTTGTGCTCGTTGAACTAAGCGTAATGGAATACTTTTCCCATTTGCCCAACGGCTTATAATCGTTTCTTCTTTTGGAGCAAGTATGATTCGTTCTGCTATATTCATTCATAAGAATTATACAAAACAAATATCCAAATGTCAAGTTATTTATGACGCACCACACTAGCTAAAACTTTATGAAAACACAAACCACTGAACACAGACTTCTTATCAGCTGTATCAAAAAGATTTTCTATATAAAAATTGTTCCGTTGAAAATGCAAACTTGTTTTCCCATTATCTCCTTGTCCGGCCTTTTATCCATTGAAATGTGTGGTCAGTAATAAAAAATTTATCTTCTTTTATAAACCGTCGGATAATAGCAATTTTCACAAATTTATTATAAAAAACATATAAAGTCAAATAGTAACTATTCAGTGAACCGACAGTAGGTTCCTTAGGAACCATGGTAAAAACCTGGAATAGACCCTTTAGGGTCATTTACCAACAGTAGGTTCTTTAGGAACGAGGCTAAAGCCTCTATTCCAAACATACTTCAGTGAGTAGTTACGTCAAATATGTTATCTATGGGTGGCGTTAAACCGTGGACAGCTACGATGTTAGAGCGTACTCCAGGACTTGCCCTCTCAATATTTAAAGCATCAGGAGTTGAGAGAAAAGATTTAGTTATTATACATAATCAATATGGAATTAATTGTGTAACTATCGATTCTGCTCTTATTTGCAAAAAGATGGGTATAACTTCAATTGGTATAACTTCTTCAGAATTTTGTAAAACGATTCCCCAATTCTGGGAACTTTCGTAATAAATAGTATAGTTGCAGCAGTTGTTAGTCTTGCCAAAAAAAATAAATATTCAGTAAGACTTTTAAAATGTGCTAATATAAAGATGTGAGTAACACATCAAAAGTATTACCATAATTCAGACCTGAAAATTAGCAAGTTTTGCTTCGCAGAAACAAAATCAAAAAAGTACTTGACAAAATAATTAAATTCTGTTATACTTATTTATACAATGTAAAAAAGGAGGTAAATTATGGAAACCCTTACTGCATTAAGGTTGCCAAATGAAATGTTAAAGAAGGTAGATAACATATCCAAGGCATTAGAGAGATCAAGAAGTTATACGATCCGCAAAGCAATAGAAACATTTCTTGATGAGTATGCGGAGTTAGAAAAATTTAATAAAATATCTTTTTCTGAAAAAGTAAATTTTGTAGGAGAAAAAATAAGGAAAGGTTTTGAAAAAGCAGGTTATACTGAAAAAGATATTCCTCGTTTAATCGCAGAGGTACGGGCCGAAAAACACAAAAGATAAAAAACAAAATGATTAAAATTGTATTAGATACAAATGTTATTATTTCTGGTTTGGGCTGGGAAGGGAACCCCCGAAAAATAGTTAATTTTTGGAAAACAGGAAAAATTATACTTTGTATTTCTGCGAAAGTGTTAAACGAATACATTGAAGTATTAGAAAGGAATATAATTCCTGCTAATGATTATAAATGGTTTATTCGGCTTATTGAAGAAAAGAAAAATATTGAGATTGTAAAACCAAAAAAACATTTTAATGTTGTGAAAGAAGACCCCGATGATAATATTTTTCTTGACTGTGGTATTGAAAGTAATGTGAAATACATAATAACTGGTGATGAGCATTTACTTAAATTGAAAAAGTTTGATAATATAAAAATATTATCACCTGTGAAGTTTTTAAGAATTTATGGATCTTTTAAAAAAGAAAACCTTAAAAAAACCTTCACCTTGTGGACGTAAAATTCAAGGATGTCCATCTGGACCAACTCCCGGGGCCTGCCTGCTTCAAAAAAACCGACGTACTGCGAAAAATAGGCGAAGTCAAGATTGAATATTCGCAAAATACTCACAAAAAATTCGCAAAAATTTCGCTTGACAAATTAAAAAATCTATGTTATAATTATACTAAAGAAACTATATTGCAAAATAAATTGGGTTTTAGCTTACAAATACTAACAAAAAAGAAACAATAACCACCACGCATTATCTAAAGCGAGGTCAAATTATGATTCATAATATAAGTAACAGAGACAAAGTAAATAAGAAACTTACTCAAAGTGACTTAGACAAAATAGTTATTCTTAATACTATTAGAAAGAGTAGTCTTCCCCTGACACGAACAAAAATAGCGCAGATAACCGGAATAAGACTACCACGCATTACACATTATGTTAAAAATCTTATATGTGATGGATTTATAATTGAAGATATTCCACAGCAGAAAAGTAATAAGGAACCCAGAAAGAATATACCACTCAAAATAAATGGGCAGAAGGGATTTGTAATTGGAATAGAATTACATCCTGACTGGATTTCCGGAGTTTTGGTAGATTTAGCCGGTAATCTGGTTAAAAAAACAACAAAAAAACCTGATTTGTCAAAGGGGACTAATTACATCATTGATATGCTGATAGGTACTATAAATGAAATTGGTGAGGGATACATTTTGCCGGAGAAAAAAATATTGAAAATAGGAATTAGTGACCCAGGCCTTGTAGATATTAAAAAAGGTATATCAATATTTTCTACCATAATTGATGGCTGGGAAAACATTCCCTTGGGAGATATAATAAGTGAAAAATTTAAGATCCCGGTAATAATTGAATCAGCTCCTAGAGCTAAAGCATGGGCAGAGAAATGTATAGGGGCAGGCAAGGATGTTAATAATTTGATATTTATTGAATATGGTCCGGGAATTGGCGCCGGGATTATAATGGATGGTAAATTATTCTATGGAACGCAATATACAGCCGGAGAATTCGGCCATACATATATAAAAGAAAATAGACAGCCATGTACTTGTGGTGCTTCCGGTTGTTTAGAATCATTAGTAAGTACCGCAGCTATAATAAAACATGTCAGGAGTTCTATTGAAGAAGGTACAGTTTCTTCTGTTAGCGAACTAGTGGATGGAGACCTAAATAATATTACTTTTGAAGTAATCCTGAAAGCAGCAAAAATGAAAGATAAACTGTGTATGAATCATTTAGATGAAATAGGGGAATATATCGGGATAGGCATAGCAAATTTAGTAAATCTGTTTAACCCGGAAATGATTATGTTTGATAACCAGTTAGCTCAAATAGATAATTTTCTGATTACTACAATTGAAAATATCGTAAAGAGACGGGCATTATCACAAGCTACAAAATCACTTAAGTTTGAAGTATCTAATATAGGAACGGAAAAAGGTGCCTTGGGAGTAAGTGTTCTTGTGTTAGACCAAATATTCAAGACAGCAGATGGTTGGGAAAGGAGTGTGTGTAAAAATGTCTAAAGAAAAAGAGAAGTCAGCGGATTTTAGGTACAACACAGGTAAATCACGTGTACCGTGGGCAGCAGTAGGTGAAAACTATAACTGGCAGGATGTAAGTGAGGCAGTGAAGTTTTTAATTCCACAAGGAACTAAACCGGATAAACCTTACAACACACAACTACAGAAAGTCAAAAAAGATCTACAGCAACTGTGGAAAAACGGGTCATCAGCAACAAAACTTTCTTTAGGTTCACAAGTACAAAAATTTGAGGAAGAAACAAAGAAATTACTCAACTGTAAATATGCCGTATTCCTTACTAATGCAACTGCCGGATTTGAAATTGCATTCAAGTTTGCCGGACTAAAACCCGGTGATGAAGTTATTATACCAGCGATTACTTTTATTGCTTCTATGATGTATCCACTTGCAATCGGAGCGAAAGTAGTTTTAGCTGATATTGACCCAAAGACATTAAACATCGACCCGAAGGATATTGAACGTAAAATTACCAGTAAAACAAAGGTTATTATGCCAGTTCATATCGGTGGTTATCCGGCAGATATGGACTCAATTATGAAACTCGCCGAAAAACATAATATTACTGTAATTGAAGATGCAGCACATGCATTTGGTGCTGAATACAAAGGTAAAAAGCTTGGTACAATTGGACATTTTGGTTCGTACAGTTTTCATGAAGTAAAAAACATTACTTCATTCGGAGAAGGCGGTATTCTGGTAACAAACGAAGACTGCGGTGAGTATTTTACTCAAGCACGGTTTGTAGGATTTCATATTGCTAAACCGATACCGTTATGGTTGTATGATGTAATTGCCCTCAAATGGCGGGGTGACTATTTTGCTCCGGGTAATCACTCAGCTACAGAACTCCAGGCTTTAGGCGCGCTGCTTCATATGAAGCGTTTAGAAAAAATTATTGAGAAACGCAGAGAGGCTGCTGAGTATCTTAACTCACGATTTAAAGATGAACCAGGGATTATTGTTCCACCACTTGATACAAACCAGATAAAAAGCACACATCACCTGTATTTGTTCCAGGTTGACCCGACACAACTCAATGGCGATATTCAAACTTTCAAACAAAAACTCGCTACAAAAGGTATAACACAAATCCCGCATTTTGCACCGCTCTACAGGTTTTCTATTATGAAACAGTTAGGCTATGATGTAGAAAAAATAAAGCAAACCTGCCCGAACGCAGAAGAAGCGTTCTTGCATCGGTTCACACATTTACCGCTTTACAATTTCACTAAAGCTCAATTAAAATACCTGGCTGATGCAGTTATAGAGTCAGTAGAAGAAATGAGAAAGTAGACATAAAGAAATTCCGGAAAGGTGGAAATATGATAATAGGCATACCTAAAGAAATAAAAGAATCTGAGTATCGTGTTGGTATGGTTCCAGCAGGTGTAGAACAGATAAAAAAGTTAGGTCATAGAGTACTAATTGAGAAATCTGCTGGAATTGGTACAGGTATAAGTGATAATGAATATGAAATTATAGGCGCTGAAATAATTCCTACAGCTAAAGAAATATACGAAAAATCAGATATGATAATTAAAATTAAAGAACCTCTATCTGCCGAATATGGATTACTAAAAGAAAGTCAGGTGGTTTTTACTTATTTCCATTTTGCAGCCAATAAAGAACTGACATTAGAAATGATGAAAAGAAAAATTGTAGCAATTGCATATGAGACAATTATAACTGATGATGGTCAAACACCATTATTAGTACCCATGAGCGAAGTTGCCGGAAAAATGTCAATCCAGGAAGGTGCAAAATATCTTGAAAA
>MNXB01000098.1 GCA_001871125.1 Elusimicrobia bacterium CG1_02_37_114 | reverse complement strand
TCAAGATATTATAAACAATTAGACACTATTCAGAATATTCCCGTCATTTCTTGATTAAATAAACAAATATAGGTATAATTAATATATGGTACCCGCCGTTAAAAAAAATGTAAAATTACCGCTCTTTGTCAAGTTTGTGGTAATAATGATTCTGCTAAGTGCAGGACCACTCGCTTTTGTAGGCCTCCGGACAATCAATATTAACCGGGAAGCATTACAGACTTCTATCCTTGAACTCCACACCCAGTTAGCAAAATCATTCAGAGATAAAATAAATGACCACCTTGGAGTTATAAGTAACGAGGTATCCTACATAACAAATGTATTGACAACTGAAGACATCCCCTGGCCCACCCAGGAAACACTATTGAAAACGATGCTGGATTCACATGAAAACATTGTTTCAATTTCTCTGTTAGACAAAACCGGATATGAAAAAATTAAAGTATACAATCCATTACTTGAAAAACAACCAAAATTGCTGAATTTAAAAGATAATGAAATATTCCAATCTTTAATAAGTTCCAACCAGCAACGTGTCCTGGGTCCCCTATACTTTGTTGAAAATAGTCCCAGGCTGAATCTGTTCTACCGACTGTCCAACAAACTGACAATATTCATAACATTAAGTTTACAGACACTTTGGGATGAATTAGATAAAATACGATTCGGCAAAACGGGGCATGCTTTTATCGTTGACAATAACGGACTTATAATCGCCCACAAATCAAAAGACAGGCTCCTGACTCCAGCAATTGATATACCAATTGTTAAAGAGGCAATAAAATCAGTAACTATCGGCTCAAGGGAATATACTGACAAAACAGGAGAAAATATTGTCGGCTCATACGCACCTATAAAAAGCCTGAATTGTGCGGTAATAGTACAACAACCCAAGAATGAAGCATATTATTCAAGTATAATTATACAGCGCCAGGCAATATCTCTGATAATCGCAAGTATAATATTGAGCAGTCTTGCAGCATTCCTGATAGCACGCAATTTATCCAGGCCCATTCTTGCACTTGCATCTTTTGCCAAACGCATTGCTCAACGAGATTTTTCCGGCAGATTGAACATAAAAACTCATGACGAATTAAATGATTTAATAATGACCTTTAATGACATGTCTGCTGAATTGAAAAAATACGATGATATGCAGATAGATAAGATAATAGCAGAAAAGACAAAGACTGAAGCTATAATATTTTCTATCGGTGAAGGAATTGTTATGACAAACCATAGAGGAGAAATATTACTGATTAACCACCAGGCAAGAAATATGCTGGGTATTGAACAGACAGGTCTTGAAGGACAATATCTGTGGAACTATTTACAGGAACAAAAACTGAAGGATACATTAGAAGAAATCATTCGGGAAAAAGACTCCGTCAGTGATGAGCCAATTATAAAAGAAATTGACCTTTCCGGTGATAATTACACAAAGTTTTATCAGGCTAATAAAAAACCAGTTACTACACCCAAAGGAGAAAAAATTGGGGCAATGATGGTTTTACGCGATATCACATTAGAAAAAGAAATTGACCGTATGAAGGAAGATTTTCTGCATTCAATAACACATGATTTACGCAATCCCATAACAAGTATACGAGGATTCTTGAAATTTATGATTGACGGTATAGGTGGAGAGTTGAATCAACAACAGAAAAAAATGGTGGAAACAATGGACCGCGCCTCGGTGAGACTCATGGGAATGATAAACGATATACTGGACATTGCAAAATTAGAATCACAAAAAATGGAACTATCCTTTGAGGATGTGAATTTAGTTGATATTACAAAAAGTATTTTTGAATTATTTGAACCGCAAATAACAAAAAGGGTTATAAACACAAAAATTGAAATAGCAGGAGGCAGTGAAACCGTGCCTTCAATCCGCGTTGACAATAAACTTATTGAAAGAGTAATCGGCAACCTTGTTGGCAACGCATTAAAATTTACTCCTGAACAGGGGACAATTACCGTCAGAATTGAAGACAAGACTGACAGGATTGATTACAGTGTAACCGATACTGGCTACGGCATACCGCCGGAATACCTGAATATAGTCTTTGATAAATTCCAGCAGGTTACAGGACAGCGCAGGGGTGGTACGGGATTGGGCTTAACTATATGCAAACATGTTATTGAAGCACATAAAGGTAAAATCTGGGTTGAATCAAAGGTTGGCCATGGTGCAAAGTTTACTTTCTATATCCCCAAAAATCTGTAAAATCGTCGTAATTTGTGCATTATCATTTTATACTATTCTCCCTGCACAGGAATCCGAAGTGATACTCCAGGAAATAAGTGTAAAAGACGGTGATACTCTCTGGAGTGTCGCAAACTACTACTTAAAAGACCCCCGTGCCTGGTCTGATATACTGAAATATAACAAATTACCGTCAAGTGACCCGAACATAATTTTACCCGGGATGAAATTGAAAATACCAATTACGCTTGTAAAAGAAAGTCTGCGACCCGCATATCTTATATACCTGCTGAACGATGTTAAATACCGCAAGAGAAACACCGTAACATGGGAACCCGCAATACTCAACATGGAATTCTTTAACGAAGATGGTATCCGCACAACGGGCAATTCCAATGCAAGAGTAAAATTTTTAACCGGTGAATTAGTTCACATTGGTGAAAATTCTTTTGTAATTCTTCGTCCGGAAAAAGAACGTGAAGAAGTAAAGTTATTTTCCGGCAGTGTCAGGTCTTCAAAAGCAAAAGTTCTAACTGAACGTGTCACCCTTGAGCCCAAAATTGCTCCATCCGGAGCAAAACCTGATTATAAAACAAAAGTAAAAGAAGACAAAACCACGCTTGTTGAAGTCTATGAAGGTATAGTAGACGTAACTGCAGAAGGTAAAACAGTTACGTTAAACAAAGGGTTTGGTACACAGGTAAAATTCCTTCAGCCCCCGGAAGCGCCGAGGGAACTGCCTCCATTACCAAAATATGCAGATCAATCCGGAGGTGAATTACCGGAATCCAAATTAGAAACACCGGAGATGTCCCGGGGAAGTCTATTGGTCCAGATGAAGTTACCTGAAATTCCAAAATTGGAAACAAAAGCAAAAGTGGTCGGTGCACTTGCCAGTAAATACCACCTGCAAATATCAAGTGATAATAAATTCAAAGAAATATTAATTGAAGAAACTGATGGAATAAAAGATAGAATACTACTTAATTTTGATAAGTATAATTTGCCTGATGGTAAATATTGGTACAGACTCGCTTACATGGACGAGTTGGGTTTTGAAAGTGAGTTTACCTTACCGCGTAGTTTTATAATAGATAAAAAACCACCTGTACTGGAAATAATACAACCAAATAATAATGAAAGAATAACTGATTTGTTTATTTCTGTTGAAGGCAAAACAGAACCCCTGGCAACTGTCAGTGTTAATGGTGTCCCGGTAAGGTTGGATGAAACAGGTAAGTTTTCAGTCTCAATAACGGGAAATTTGGGAGAAAACACGCTTGCAATCATATCAAAAGACAAAGCAGGCAACATAACCAATATAAAAAGAACCGTTCATTGCTTAAAAGCATCGCAATATAAAGGCAAACTAAGAAAGGATGGAACGGAAAAACCATCCTGGGCTTCCACACCGGCAGGTATTGCAGCAGCGGTTGCAACTTTTATAGTTATCCTTGGTGTTCTTGTTCTTGTTTTTCACTGAGTTCTTTTACTTGAATCTTAGGAAATTATAAAACAATTCGTCCCAATAAATTGGGGAATCCCCGTAGCGTCCAGTTTTAACTGGACGTTTCTTGAAGTATAGGAAATTATAAAATATCCTCAACAAGTTGAGGATTCCCTTTGGAACCCCGAACTTGTTCGGGGTTACTTGAAAGAAATTTTAAAAATTTATATAATACTATAAAATGTCTAAGAAAGAAATATTAAAAACAAAACAAATAATTCAGAAATTATTCTTGTCAAAAAATTTAAGACTCGATAATATCGTTATCTATGGTTCGTCTATTAAAAAACTACAAAACCCCGATAGCGACATAGACATAATGGTAATATCAAAAGATTTGAGAAACAAGGATATTTTTGAAAAAATACAACTTACCAGAGGTATACACAGAGAATTAGTCAGACAAATTAAAAAACCTATTGATATTCTTTACTATTCCGATAAGGAATGGAACAATAATTCTTCTCTTATCGTGAATATAGCTAAAAACGAAGGATTCTCTCTCCTTAAATAATGCAGGTCTTCTTTCACTGAGTTCTTTTATCTCAAAATTTTGAAGTGAAGCTCCTAAAGAATAATCTGTCTGTATTCCAAGAATCTTCAATCGGGAACGTTCAATCGGGAATATTTGACAAATTTATTTTAATATGGTATAGTTAAGTTATAATGAAAATACTTAATCAAATAGGAAAATAATAATATGAGTTTAAGATTGAATTCTTCTGAAATATTTAAGGCATTGTCCGTTGAATCAAGAATTAGAATAATTGAACTTTTGAAATCTAAAGGCTCCTTAGGTGTAAAAAACATTGCTGAAGTAATTGGTATAACTCCTGCGGCTGTATCGCAACATTTAAAAGTATTGAAACATGCCGGGCTTGTTAGGAGCACAAGAAAAGGATACTGGATACCCTACTCAATAGATGAAGAAGCGATGGAGAATTGCCGGATTGTAGTAGATGATATTTGTCGGTGTGGGTGTAAAAGTTCATGCAGATTTGAAAATGAAAAACAATTAAGTTTGTCCTCTCTTGAAAAATACAAAAAAGAATTAGAAAAGGAAATGAAGGATGTAAAAAAAAGAATATCAGAAATTAAGAAATAATAATTTTTTTTAATTATTGATTAAGTTATTACTAAACTACTAAATAGATTACAAACGAAAGGAGGTGATAAAAATGTGCTGTGAATCAGGTGAGCACAAAAGCGGGTTTAGTCATCAGAGGCATACTTTTGGTTGTTGCTGTGGATGTGGTTCTTCTTTCCGCCGTTTTATGTCTGCTAAAGAGGAACGAGAACGGATAGAAGAATACAAGGAACAGTTAAAAAAGGAACTTACCGCCGTAGAAGAACACCTTAAAGAATTTAAGGAGTGAGTAACCGGAAAAAACGAGAAAAGAGACAGAGGGGATTCTCAACTTCCCTCTGTTTCTTCCTCTCTTTCAAAACTATTTTATGGAGGAATTAAAATGAAATTTGACTTAAATAATAACCAATTATTGGTACAAAAAACAGTTAGACAGGTAGTTCAAAAAGAAATTGCACCCATAGCAAGCGAAACAGACAAAACTGGTTCTTTCCCCTGGGAGAATCTTAAAAAATTAGCTGCGGCTGATCTGTTTGGCATTAATATTCCGACTCAATTCGGTGGTATAGGTGCTGATAGATTTTCTTTTGTTCTAACTACTGAGGAAATTGCCCGGGCTTGCGCCTCAACCGCACTTATTTTCGTAGCACATAGTTTTGTCAGTCAAGGAATTCTTATTGCTGGGAGTGATGAACAAAAAAAGAAATTCCTTCCTCTTCTTGCAAAAGGTGAAAAACTGGGTGCTTTTGCTGTTCATGAACCAAACTCTGGCTGTATTCATACTGCCATTGAAACACGAGCTACTTTAGAAGACAATCATTATTTGGTTAATGGTTCCAAATTTATGGTCACTTCTGGAGGCAAAGCAGATATCTATTTGGTCCTTGCAGTTACAGACAAAACTAAAGGTGCAGAAGGCATCTCAATGCTTATAATTGAAAAAGATACTGCGGGGTTTGAATCAGGAAACCCATACAATAAGATGGGATTAAATGGTGCTTCTAATTCTGACCTCTTCTTTCAGAATTGCCGAGTTCCTAAACAAAACCTGCTTGGTAAAGAAGGTGATGGACTGAAAATACTTGGAGCGATCGTTCAAAATTTTATTATGTTTGGAGCATCTGCTATTTCTCTTGGAATATCCGAATCCGCTCTGCAATCTTCTATTAAATACGCAAAAGAAAGGGTTATTGCAAAAAACCCGATAGGAGCAAACCAAGCAATCCAGTTTTTAATAGCAGAAATGGCTGTGAAAATAGACGCCGCAAGAGCATTCTTATATTCAGCAGCCACAAATAAAAATACAGAAGGCATTGATGCTTTAAAAGTAAAACTTTTTGTATCTGAAATAGCGGTTGATGTTACAGAGAAAGCTCTGCAAATTCATGGCGGGCATGGTTACTGTAAAGATTTTCCGATAGAAAGATATTACAGAGATGCTCGTGGACTCACATTACATTTTAACACTACAGAATTACTCAAAGCAAATATAGGTAAAACGCTTGTAGGATTGCAACTTTTATAGTTATCCTTGGTGTTCTTGTTCTTGTTCTTGTTTTTCACTGAGTTCTTTTACTTTCCGAAGTAATTCTTCGTTATTAAACGGCTTTGCCATAAACGCATCGGCACCTGCTATCTCCGATATCCGCCTGTCCCATTCTTCTTTACGGACCGTCAGTACAATTATTTTCGGTGCAGGTGAATATTCAATTTCTTCTGCAAGTATTTTACAGATATGATAGCCATCAATGATTGGCATCATAATATCAAGTATAACGACATCGGGTTTGAACTCTCTTATTAACTTTAGAGTCGTGGCACCTTCATACGCCTGTTTCGTAACATACCCTGCATCTTTAAGTAAAGAAGTAATCAATTTTACCAGATGACGGTCATCATCCGCAATAAGTACTTTTTTCATTCTACATATGAGAGGTATACCGGTCTCCCGGCCCTGATTATGTCAAACACGACACCTTCAGATAATTTTACTTTCTTTGTCACCTTCTCAAAAGCATCTACATTAATAACATCTTCACGATTTATGGATTTAATCAAATCGCCCTCACTAAAACCCATTTCATGTGCCTTACTGCCCTGCTCCAATTCAACGACAACTACACCTTTCTCTTCACCCGGTATTCCATACCGCCCTTGTAATCTATCATTAAGATTGCTGACTTTCATACCCATAAATGAAGAAACGTTCTTCCCGGTCTCTTTCTCTGTTTCTTCAATTTCACCACCGGTTACCTGTTCCGGCATTTCACCTGTTACAAGTTCAATACCCTGCTCTTTGCCGTCACGAATAATCTTAACTTTAACTTTTTTGTTGGGCTGTGTTTTTGATACAACCGACTGCAGTCCTGAGACAGAATTAACCTGCTGGCCATCAAATTCACGGATAACATCTCCCCTCTTAAGTCCGGCTTTACTTGCGGGTGAATCTTTCAGCACATTGTTAATTAACGCACCGTTTTTGTCAGGTAAACCGAACTGTTTTACTATTGCTCCGTCAACAGGCTTAATCTCAATACCAAGCCAGCCCCTGATAACCTTACCTTTGTGAATCAAATCGTCAAGCACTTCTTTTGCAGAATTAATCGGTATTGCAAACCCGATGCCGGAAAAAACACCCGTGGGAGCAAAAATAGCTGTGTTTATCCCAATCACTTCACCTCTGATATTGCACAGCGGTCCCCCTGAATTGCCGCGGTTTATTGCCGCATCGGTCTGAATAAAATCCCTGTATCCCCGGCCTTCAACAACTATTGACTGTCTTAAAGCCGAAACAATACCCGAGGTAACTGTTTGTTCAAGTCCGAACGGCGAACCTATGGTAATCACCCATTCACCAACCCGTATTTTGTCAGAATCCCCAAGCGGTGCCGCTGGAAATTTTTTATTAGAACTTATTTTTATTATTGCCAGGTCAGTCCTGCTGTCCTTACCGATAATTTTACCTTTATATTTCTTTTCTTCTCCGTTTATATTCACGGTAACGTTTATCTCGTCTGCATTATGGACAACGTGCTCATTCGTCAGGACATAGCCTTCTTCATCAATTATCACGCCCGTCCCGGTACCTCCCGCCCTGTATTTTTTATATTCTTTCTTGGGTTGAGGACGTTTACCATACTGTTCACCAAATTCCCTGAAAAAATCTTCAAACGGGTCCCCGAAGAAAAATTCGTATCGTTGCTGCGGGACTTCATATTTAATAGTCTGGACAGCTGAAATGTTTACAACAGCAGGTTTAAGCCTTTCAGCGACCCTGACAAATGATTCCTGTAAACCCAGGGCCTCGCTGTTCAGTTCCTCTTTTGTCAATGGTTTAATACTTGATGCTAACTTACCGCTCTGAGGAGCTAATACGAGTTTTTTATCCTTCAGATTCCAGAAAATTACTATTGCTGCAATACACAGCAAAATAAACAATATTTTTGTCTTTTTCATACTCTATTATAGTGAATATTCACTGATTATGTGTCATTCCGTGCTTGCAGACTGTGTCACAATACCTATGTCTGAACGAAACAGACTGTGTCATAACCCGATTGGAATCCCGAACTTGTTCGGGTAGTACTATCAAGTTTTGTCATGTTTTGATTTCTTTTGTTATTTTTTAACCCCAACAAGTTGGGGAATCCAATTGCGACACAGTCTGTTGACACGGAATCTATTAGATTCCCGTTGGAATTTATCCCGTACTTGATACGGGACGGGAATGACATAGCGAGTGAATATTTACCTATT
>MNXB01000061.1 GCA_001871125.1 Elusimicrobia bacterium CG1_02_37_114 | reverse complement strand
ACTAATTTCTTTGTTAGCCCAGCTAAATATTCTTATGTTTATTCTTTCGGTTGAAGTTATAGATTTTGATATTTTGGGTAATTTTACAGTCAGAATTCGCTAATTCATAGGAGGACTATCGTCGGAATAATAGTTTTTTCTTAACTAAAGTTCTACACATAGCCTTTTGTCGCTATTTTTTGTAAATTTCTTTAATTTCAAAGAACAAAAGTAATTTAAAAACTTAGTTTTTTAACACCCTCATTTAGATAAGACCTAAATGTAAACTACGGGGCAGGCAGATTGCCAGAAATATTAGAACCCATACTTTCTCAAGGATTCCCCGATTTATCGGGGTTATACTTTCCTAATCTCCAAGAAATCGTCCAGTTAAAACTGGACGCTACTGGGATTCCCCAATTTATCGGGGTTATCAGATATTTATAATTTCCTGGTCAACCGTTAGGTTGACCTATTCGGTCGTAGACCTACTCGGTCAAGGAGATTGTGTAAAATTTTGTTGACGACTTGGGGGTTGGCTTTGCCCTGGGTTTTTTTCATCACAGCACCGATGAGCGAACTCAGTGCCTGTTTTTTACCGGATTTGTAGTCATTAACAACATTTTCTTTCTCTTTTATAACTTCCTCTATTATTTTTGTTAGAGTTTTTTCATCTGTAACCTGTACTAATCCTTTTTCTTTAACTATATCTTCAGGTGATTTTCCGGAAATAAACATCTCGTCAAAAACAGTCTTCGCAATTCTGCCTGAGATTGTATTGTCCTGAATCAACTTAATCAACTTTACAACATTGTTTGAACTGACGGGCGATTCCTTAATAGATTTATTTGCAGCATTCAATCTGCCTAACAATTCGGTTATTATCCAGTTTGCGACGGGCTTTTGGACAAACTGTAAATCTGCGGTTTTGAAGTCTTTAAGACATTCTTCATAATAGTCAGCGAGGGACTTTTCAGAGGTTAATATATTAGCGTCATATTCACTGAGACCGAATTCCTTGAGAAATCTTTCTTTTCTATGCTCCGGCAATTCAGTAATGGTTTTTCTTATTCCTTCAATGAACTCTGGCGAGAACTCCAGCGGAACTAAATCGGGTTCAGGAAAGTACCTGTAATCGTGTGCTTCCTCTTTAGTCCGCATTGGTTCGCTAATTTCTTTCTTCGGGTTCCACAATCTTGTTTCCTGCATAACTTTTTCGCCTTTACCAAGAACTTCAGCCTGTCTGTGGAATTCAAATTCAAGTGCATCGCGTATTGCTTTGAATGAATTCATATTCTTTAGTTCTGATTTCGTACCCAATTCTCCTGCCGGACTTGCTTCTGGGATAACAGATATGTTTGCATCGCACCTTAAAAAACCTTTCTCCATATCGCAGTCAGAGACATCTAAGTACTGAAGCATGGATTTAAGTGTGGATAAATAAACTACTGCGGATTCAGGCGAATCTATGTCGGGTTCTGATACAATTTCCATCAGAGGAACACCTGTGCGGTTGAAATCCACCAGTGAAAAAGATAATTCCTGTGAACCTATGGCATGCAGTAACTTACCTGCATCTTCTTCAAGATGCACCCGTTTTATCCTGATTTTTTTCTTAATCCCTCTTTTTATTCCCCCTTTATCAAAGGGGGAGTTAGGGGGATTTTCATTTATCTCTAAATAACCGTTTTCTGCCAGTGGCTGTTCATATTGTGAAATCTGATAGTTCTTGGGTAAATCAGGATAGAAATAATTCTTCCGTGCAAACACCGATATATTGTTGATATGACAGGTCAATGCAAGAGCTGTTTTAATACTCATTTCAACCGCTCTTTTATTTAGGACAGGCAACACGCCCGGCTGGCCCGTGCAGACAGGACAAATGTTGGTGTTTGGCGGGTCTCCGCTACCGGTAGCAGATGAAGGGCAGGGACAAAATAATTTTGAATTTGTTTTTAACTGAACATGGACTTCTAAACCTATAACAGGTTTATATTTCATATCTTCTTTAACAACTCTCTGTCGGATTTGTAACTCAATACATTCTTTGCTTCGTTCTTATCCAGCCACTCCACTGAAATTATTTCGCTGTCAGGTTCGCCGATTTTCTCTATCGGTTTCATTAAAAACCATTTGACAGTTTTTTTTACTAATTGTCCTTTATCCCTGAACCAGTACTGCACGTTATCCAGCAGACTTACTATCTCACATCTGTATCCTGTTTCCTCTTCAACTTCCCTGACAGCAGAATCCTCGGATTTTTCTCTCTTTTCTATATGCCCTTTCGGAAATGTCTGGACCACTTCTTCCTGAAGGTTTTTTGTTTTAATTACCAGAACTTTATTTCCATCAACAACAACACCGCCGGCTGAAAATTGAAAATCTACTTTTTTACCACTTCTCCCGGTGAATGACATCTTTTAATCCCCTTTTAGCCAAAGTAGGTTCCTTATGAACCGAAGTAGATTCCGTAGGAACCAAACTGCGTTTTTCATCTGAATATCCTACGGGAATCAGACTCACCAACCTGTAACCTTCAGGAACATTTAACAACTTCCGTATATCATCCGCATACCTCTTTTTATCACCTGCAACCCAGCAGGAACCAAGTCCATAAGAATTTGCCGCCAAGAGTATATTTTCAGTTGCTGCTGAACCATCCTCTAAATAATACTTTGTGTCTTTAGAAAAAATAACTATACATACAGGTGCGGAACTGATAAATTTGCCATAGTCAGTGATATCTGCAATTTTTTTCCTTATTTCACTATCGGTTACAACTATAAATTCCCAGGGCTGGACATTGTTTGCAGTCGGTGCTAACCTCCCGCAATCAATAATATCTTCAATAATTTCTTTTTCTACAGGTTTACTTAAAAACTTCCGTATGCTTCTTCTTGTTTTTAATGATTTTATTGTGTCCATTTGTCAACTTTTATATCTTCAATAGTTATAGCGTGATTTACCTGGTGGAGGAACAGCAACTGTCAAACGTCTCCCCTGGGTATCTAATTCATAAATTGTAAATTCCTCACCTACATCTCTACCAGGTATGCGAATTAAATAACGACCAGGACTGAGCTTGTGTTTTACAGGGCTTCCATCACCGGAACAATTTCCTTCTAATATCCTTCGTCCTCTTCCTGAAATCGCTTGTCCTTTTTCTGAATATATTAAATATATTTCATATGGTCCCACATACGCTACTTTGTGTGTTGGGGAGGAATATTCGTTGAAAGTTATTTCAACTACTCCAGAAGGAAGATGGCCACCGTTGTTCCCTGTCCCCTTTTTACACATCCTTTCTACTACAGATTTCCACCCCTCATTAACCTCTTTCTCCATCTGCAGAGCTTCGGAAATCTTTTTGGTCTGAGGGGTTTGTCGCTTTATGTTGATGACCTGATATAGTATCCGGATACAAAACACTGCTAATAGGGTTATTAAAGCAATATATAGACTTTTATTCATGTCTCACCCCCTATGTAAAAATGAAACATCTTTCTTTTTTCATTATCCCGCCCGTAATGAGCAGATAACGGTCGTGTGTTTGCGAAGTCACCTTTAGACAATTTAGTGAAGCGTCGTAAACACACTGTTATCTACCGTTTAATCTTCATATGTATTTGTCCACTTAATAATTTTTAGTGGCTCTTTTTTGATAATAAAGTCAAATATACGGTTTCGTCCTTGAGGTGTTAGAGGTCTTTCCGGTCTGTTTTGTCCGGAATTTAATATATGTTGCCTTTGATTTTCCATTTTTTTAAAATCTGATGGTAGTGGTAAGTCTATTTCATCAACCTTTACAATATCCTCTCCGGCTAATATGGTTTGCCTTAATCTTTCAATCTCTTCGTCGTAGGCAATGATAAAAACTGGCCTGTTTTTAGTGTTCCACCTATTAATATCTTTCAGAAATTGTTCTTTAAATACTTGAGAATGTAGATTATTATAAGTTTTTGCTGACTGATTGTTTCGAATTGGTTTCTGCGGTGCGTCTTTTAGTGTAACCTTGGATTTGTCAAGAATAGAAATATCTATGAGTTTCCAGAGATGTGTAATGTCCAGATTCTGGCAAATACCCTCATTCGTAATGATGATACTACCTTCATCTATGTTTCTGTTGATGGATTGCGTTACGGTTGAAAGAATTTTATTTTGTTGTTTCAGATGTTTTAAGGGCGTTAATGAACCTAAAACTCCCCAAGGTAAATTGATTAAAAGAATAATTGCTAAAACTATCCACCTAAATTTATTTTTTGTAATACGGGATACAAAATAGGCTGTGCTTAAGGTGTATAGGGGAAATGTTGGCAACAGAAACCGCATTGACTGCGGGTCAGGTTGCCAGAAATAACTCGTATATGTAAGTGTGAGTAAGATTATTAAGACGGTAAAAAACATCCCTTCTAATTTAGTCTCTGTATTTTTGATAAGTTTAACAAGACCTGCGATTCCAAATGGAAACAAAACCGCTAATCCCATAGTTAGCAACATCAATATGAATGGCACGAAATTTTTCGGCAAATAGCTAAAGTTAAATAAAGCAGGAGTTTCAGGTAAACTGTAACCTGTAACCCAAAATTTTCCGAATGCGATTTGATTTCTTATTGCCATTGTTCCTAATGGAATGCACATGCCAGTCCAAAAAAGCAGTAAGGTGGTAAATGAGATTTTCTTGAATTTGAATAAGGATAAGCTATATAGGGCAAACACAATACAGAAAACAAATTCAGCATACCTAATGGTTGGAATTACACCAATTAAGATACCCGATAGAAAAGCAAATAGTTTGGAATTGTCTTTTTTAACTTTATGAAAAAGCAATAATGATAAAATAAAAAAGAAAATAACTGGAATATGTGAACCGCCCCATAAAGCATGTTCGTTATAAAAAGGATTAATCATCAATAAAAACATAGCCAAAAGTGCCCACCTGTTAGAAAGCCAGTTTTTGCAAAACAAAAAGAATATGAACAGTGATAACGAAGCAAGAATGGGATTTATCCAGTGTGTAGCAGATGGTCCAAATATTCTGTAAACAATGGCAATTATAAAAGGAAACCCAGGTGGAAAAGTTGTGTAATATTTTTCATCATCTAAGCTGTGCCAATGATGACCAATGTATTGGAGTACTGATTGTGGTTTGAGGTATGCCTTACCCTCTCTGGCTATGATTCTTCCTTGCGTAAAATAACCCTGTGCATCAGGTGTTGAAATTGCCGGTTCAAAGAAGAATGATAGAGATATAAAGTGCAGGGTAGCAAGGGTTATTGCAAATAGGACAAATTTTTTGTCGTTTGGTATCAACATATTGTTCCCAATTTATTCTTTTAAATGTAGACGCTATTATTTCGTCTCTACCCCTAATTTTGGGGTTGTAAACGAACCTATTTCATCTATTCCGATTCTGGCTGAATGACAGGAATTGCCTTTTAATGACATTTGTTAATCTTCCCCTTTATATTTTTACCACAGAACTTCCATCTTTCCCGTGGTAAAATGTTGAATGTTGAGACCTGACCCCTTTTCTATTTAAAAATTTGTGTACTGCATGTAGGTTCTATAGCCTACTTCACGAATAAAATTTTTTGCTAATTTAGTTTTTTTCACCCCATGAGTCAGGACGCATACTATAAAATCACCGTTGACTGAAAACACTATACCTGCATCATGACAGGTCTGCCGGAGGTAACCTGTTTTGTTGGCTATCTGGATATCTTTGGGCAGCCACTTCGGTATGCGGTCTCTTATCTCCTGTTTCATCAAGATTTCCAGCATCTGTTCACTTGCCTTTGAATTTACCAACTTCCGGGAATAGATTTTTTCTAACAGTTCCGTTATTTCTTCTGCTGTCGTCCAGTTATCTATCCCCCGATTTCGGGCCTTCAAATCCATAATATACCTGTCAAAATTTGTTTTTTTCAGGCCGAACTGTTTAAAGGTATCGTTTATATAATCCAATCCAAGACGTTCTGTCAACATATTCGTTGCAATATTATTACTCTCATCAATCATTAATTCAATCAACCTCGTTATTTCAAGTTTTGTTCCTATACGACAATATCTCAGTTTTTTCCCTCCCTCTACTCTATGGCTTCTCTTAAGTATAAGTTTCTCATCAAGACTCAATAGCCCATCTTCAGCAGCTTTATACACACAAGCCATCAAAGGGACTTTCACCAGACTTGCACTTGGAAAAAGTTCATCGGCATTTTGTTTTATGCACACCCCTGTCCTCAGGTCCTTTATAACAAAACTTACTCTACCAGGCAGGTTTTTTGCCATAACATTTATATCTTTCGCCAATTTTTCCAATTCTCTTTTAGTATGCATAACTACGGATATTTTGTGAATGGCAAAAACCAGTCCCGTAATTACAACCAGACAGAATATCACTAAAAATATTATCTTATAGCTCTTATGCAGCCATTGCGGGAATTTGTTTGTGCCAGGAACTTGATTGTTCATAAAAATACCCTATCCTCAGAATAGTTTGTTCATCAAAAGGTTTGCCAAGTATCTGGAGCCCTATCGGTAACCCGTCGGATGAATACCCGCACGGGACAGATAACCCAGGCAAACCTGCTAAATTACACGGTATTGTAAAAACATCAGAAAGATACATTTGTAACGGGTCATCTATTTTTTCACCTATCTTAAATGCTGTTGAAGGTGCGGTAGGTGTGATTATTGCATCCACTCTTTTAAACACCTCATCAAAGTCCTTTTTTATCAATGTTCTCACTTTCTGTGCTTTGCCGTAATATGCGTCATAATATCCTGCAGAAAGTGCGTATGTGCCGAGCATTATTCTACGTTTGACTTCGGGACCAAACCCTTCGCCCCGTGTTTTCTTGTACATCCGTATCAATTCAGTATCCCCTGCATTATCTGTCCCACTTGCCCTGTAGCCATATTTAACACCGTCATACCGTTCTAAATTTGCACTCGCTTCAGACGGTGCAATTATATAATAAACGCTTACCGCATATTCGGTATGCGGCAATGAAACTTCTTCAATAATACACCCCAAATTTTCAAGAACTTTTGCAGCGGATTCCACTGACTCTTTTACTTCCTTCTGGATACCTTCAATGAAATATTCCTTAGGTAAACCTAACCGTAAACCCTTTATTTCCTTATTGAGGTTTTCAGAATATTTCTCTACCGGTATGTCCACAGAAGTGCTGTCTAAATTGTCGTAACCGGAGATTATTTCAAGAAGTAAAGCACAGTCCTTTACGTTTGTTGCAAGAGGTCCAATCTGGTCAAGCGACGATGCAAACGCAACAAGTCCATACCTGCTCACCCTCCCGTAAGTTGGTTTCATACCCACAACTCCGCAACAACCTGCCGGCTGACGGATACTGCCCCCTGTATCAGAACCAATTGCTAAAGGAACCATCCTGGCACTCACACAGGCGGCACTTCCTCCGGAAGAACCTCCGGGAATATGTTCTGTATTCCAGGGGTTCCTTGTTATTTTATAAGCAGAATTTTCAGTTGATGAACCCATAGCAAATTCATCCATATTCGTCTTACCGATGAAAACCGCATCGCTAGAGTGCAGTTTCCGGACAACAGATGCATCATAGGGTGAAATAAAATTCTCTAATATTTTTGATGAGCAGGTGGTTTTTAAACCTTTAATACAGATATTATCCTTAATAGCTACAGGCAGACCTGCTAAACTGCCTACAATGGCAGCTTCAGAAATTTTTTTATCAATATTTTCTGCCTGTCTCAAAGCAGTATTTTTCTCAACTGACATAAACGCATTTACTTTAGGTTCTAATTTATTTATCCTGTCAAGAAAATGATTCACTACTTCAGTTGAAGATAACTCTTTATTTTTTATCTTTTTTAATAATTCGGATGCACTGAGTTCGTATAGGTTCATTTTTTCAGTTCTTTCTTTGTTCTTTCCAGAGCTGTCTGGGCTTTTTGGTTTTCGGGGTCTAATTCAACTGCCTTCTTAAAAAACTCCAGCGCATTCTCAAGATTACCGGCGGTATATTGTTTCAAACCCTCATTATAAAATTTTTTGGATTCATCGGGAGAATATACTTTACTCTCATTGAGCTTTTGTTCTGTTATGGCAAGGTATCGCTCAACCTTTTTATCTGACGGGTCAAGTTTTGCTATTCTGTTAAATATTATATTTGCCTCCATCCAGTTTTCTTTATTGAATAAGTCCATGCCTTTTTCATAAAGAGATATTTTTTCTTTCTCGGTTTCATTAATTTCGGAGTTCAGTTTTTCTATCTTATTTTTACATCGTTGTCTCCGGAATCATATTTCAAAACAAGTTTATACTCTTTTAATGCATCTTTCAAATATTTCCCCCGATAATACTGTTCTGCAAGTTTCAGGTGTGTGTTTTTCTTTTCATTTCTCTGTTTCTCTAATAATTCAATATTTTTCCTTGCATCTTCGCTGTCAGGGCTGACTTCCAGGACCTTCTTCCATCCCGATATGGCAAGTTCATAGTTATCGTCAATCAATGCCTGATAAACACTTTTCAGATAATCTTTTGCTTTGTCTGATACGGTCACCCTTGCCGCTAAAATGTTTGAGATATCGTTAATATAGCGTTTTGCAACAATGTTAAATGGGTCATATTGAAGGACTAATTTAAACTGTTCAAAAGATTCGGAATATTTTTCTGCACGGTAATATTCCAATCCTTT
>MNXB01000126.1 GCA_001871125.1 Elusimicrobia bacterium CG1_02_37_114 | reverse complement strand
CATTCTCCATCTCCCGTTAAAACTTGGCCACTAATGATATCCGATGCGTGTAACCCAAGTCCCCGTAAGGAACAAGGGCATAGTCTATGCCCATTATACCGAGCTTGAAACCGGCGCCACAGGTAAGACCTGATAGCGCTCCCAGCGTATTGTTTATCGCGCTGTTATGCTTGTATCCTGCCCTTATGGCGAACACAGGATGGACCCGCCGAAATACACATAGGTATCTGAAATGACAGGAGAAGAATTGATGCTGTTGCCGATATAATATTTCCATTTAAGACTACCGTCTATTATATTAAGGGCATAAAAATAACCATCGGAACAACCAAAGCAGACTATTCCATCTCCTGCAGCAGGTGTTGAATGAATAGTTCCTTTTGCAATATATTCCCAGCCCTTTACCCCTGTCTTGCGGTTAAAAGCAAGCAGTTTACCTTCTGAGGAACCGATAAACACTGTTTCACCATATACAATCGGGGATGAATATGTATATCCATTATTTAGAACAGCAGTCCATTTCAGGTTTATAGGCGAAAAGAATGATACCATAGTATCAGCACCTGCACGATTGTTATCTCTGCGGAATGCAGACCAATCAGTAGAAAAAGATAGGTTAGCAGTGAGGAAAATACCTGCTGCTATCATCCAAAGGTGTTTTAATAATTGTTTACACATATTTTACTGATTTAGTGACTCAAAATCTAATTGGGGCACGCCACAAGATAATTAAGACTTATAAACCTTTAAAACTATTACTAAAAATACGCTCCTATAATTACGGATATTAAAAACAATAAAGTGGCCAGCTGCAGGGGGTTAAATCATATTTATGCTAAAAAATATTATTTTTCGTATTTTTCAAGTTCGTTTTTTATGTTTTTGTAATTTGGGTCAATTTTTAATCCTTCCCGCCAATATTTTTGTGCTTGAGTTCTATCCTTCAACACATAAAAATAAACATTTCCTATCATATAAAATACCTCAGCCCTACAATAATTCAATTCTAATGCCTTTTTGAAATCTTCAAGTGCCTTATTATATGATTCGGTTTCATAATAAACAATCCCTCTTTTATAATAATAACTCCCCTCTTTCGGATTTAACTCTATTGCTTTGTTATAATCGTCTAAGGCATTTTTGTTTTTTTTAGATTCGTAATATAATAAACCACGAAAAAAATAAATTTGTTCGAGTTTGGGATTTAGTTCGATTACTTTAGTGTAATCTTTTATTGCTTTGTCATATTTCTTAATATCGACGTAGTTATTTCCCCTATTTAAATAGCCCTCTATAAGATTAGGGTTTATTTTAATCGCTATATCATAATCTTTAATTGCCTTTTTATAATTACCTAATTTATTATACACAGCTCCACGATTACAATAAGCTTCAGCAAATTTGGGATCTAATTTTATTGCTTTGCTATAATCAGAAATAGCTTTTTCATATAATTTTATTTCACTAAAAACTTTCCCTCGATTATAATAACTTAACGGGGCAAGAGGATCAATATTTATAGATTGCGTATAATATTTAATAGCTACATCATTTAAACCTTTATTAAAATAGCAAACTCCTAAATAAAAGTAAAGGTCGGCATCATAACTACCTAATTCTATTACAGTAAGAAAATCCTTTATTGCATTTTCATACATTTTTTTAGCATAATAGCTAGTCCCTCTGGCTGAATATGCTAAAGTAAATTTTGGATTAATTTTGATTGCTTTCGTATAGCTGACTATTGCTTCATCTATTTTTTTCTCATTATAAAATAAAAAACCCTCACTGAAATATCCTAAATCTGATTCCGGTGCAACTATTAGAATTTTTCTTCCACACTCTTTTCTTTCTTCAAAACTTTGTGCATTTACAAATTTTTGAAAAAATATTTTTGCCTCCTCATAATCTGCTGCGTTGCCAGTTTGAATAAAAAATATAAATAAAATCATTGTTACAAAAATTAATATATTTTTTTTCATACATACCCTCTCTAAAATTTTATCCTATATTTAGGGAGCAGAGGAGGAGAATCTGTTGGCAAAAGTGGTAAAAGAGGTATTAAAGGAGAAGGCGGGGTCTCCCCATTTTTCATTCTTTCCTTATATCGATACTCGTATATTTCGCATTGCTCTAATTTCGTACCTATAAATGTATAATCTGTAACTGACGCTCCTTCTGGTGCTGGTGGAACTTGTGGTGATGTAGAAGGTTTTGTACTACTTTTCCCATCGGATCCTTTTGTATCTTGACCTAATCCCTTATCTCCACTTGCATCTTTTCCTTTATCACTATCTTTATTATTATCACCCCCACCGAACCAAGTAAATGGATTCCACCATACAAATTCCAACCCACTCGGATCCACATACCTCATCGGGTTGTTCGCCACATACACATAGCCCATCGGCTCAAGAGGATCCTGCGAAACAAACCTTCCTACCTCTGGATCATACCATCTCATTGCAAAGTAATACAACCCAATATCCTCTTCATACTCCTTGCCCGTGAATCTGACATTATTTCCTATATCTCCTCTCACGTTCCACGCTTTTCCGAATGGGTCATGGTAATGGTTCGCAAGTAAGTTGCCAGCTGAATCAAGGATGAATACGGCCGAGCCGAGGTGGTCGTTGAGATGATAAGTAACCTGTTGAAAGTTGAACGTTGAAAGTTGAACGTTTTTACAGATCAATTCGCCCGCTATGCTAAACTGCTCGGTCATAACATTCCCATTGCTGTCAAGCTCGAAGATTGGCTCTAATCCGTCATAGTAGTAATAGACCGTGGACGGTTGACCGTTGGCTGTGGACTGTTTTCTGGCGCGCCTACCTGAAAGGTCATAAGTGAATTCGGATAACTCACTTTATCTTTTTCAGTTCGTCTTTAATAAATCTGTGATTTGGATTAATTTTAAGCCCTTGCTCCCAGGAATACTTTGCTGCATTTATTTGTCCCCTTCCTTTTCGCGCAAGCCCAAGATAATACCAAACCCAAGCGTTATTTGGATTAAGTGCTTGCGTTTTTTCAAACGCCCTAATAGCCATTATATAATTTTGCATCTTATAATAAACAAATCCTAATGAATAATATGAATCCCAACAGGGTCTATTTTTTACTGATTCAGTAGAAAGAAGCATTGCTTTTTTTAATAAATTCCCTTCTTCTGCATATATCTGTGCTAAATTAGAAAACCAAAACCATTTATCACTCTTTACCTCTTCACTTTTTCTATTAACTATATTTTGTGCTATCATAATTATTTTACTTGATTCAAACTTATTTAATGATCTATATATTTTCAATAAAATCATATAGTGATCCAACCTTTGAGTTATTGAGATAGTGTCAGAATTTAAAATATTTTTTAAATACTTTTCTGCTTGATTAAATTGGTTTAACATAAAATATATTTTTCCTAAACAAAAATTATAGTCTGGTGTTTTATTAAGTATAAATGAAGTTGCTTTCAGGTTATCTAAAGTAGAAACATATTCACCTTTTTCAATAGCAATAAAATATGATAAAAAAGATAGTTGTTGGTCAAAAAGATATTCCTTTAGTGCAAATTTACTATGTATTATCTTTATCTGTCTAAGAACTTCATCATATTCTCCCATTAAATAAAAAATGCATATTAAATCAGTACAATAGGAAAGATTTTTAGGTGACAAATCAATTGCTTTTTTATAATTTTCAACAGCTTTTTTATATTCACCTTTTCCATAACAAAGGAACCATCCTCTTAAAATATAGTTAGAAGGATTGTTGGGGTTTAACCTAATAGCTTTATCTATATCATCAAAAGCCTTATTAATATCTCCTTTTTCTTTATAAAATAAAGAAGCGCGAACTGCGTAATAAATATCTAAATTAGGAGATAGAGAGATTGCTTTATTAATATCTGCTAAGGCATTTATATAATCATCTTTTGATCTCCATACATCACTACGTTTTAAAAAAAATAGAGAATTTATAGCATCATATTCAATTGCTTTGTTGAAATCTTGCAATGCTCTGTTATAATCCTTCTTTATACTATAGATAGTTCCACGATCAGAAAATAATGCTGCATTTTTAGGATCAAGCTTGATTGCCTCTGAATAGGATTCTATTGCCGATTTAAAATCATTAGTTAAATAATATAAATTGCCTCTCGCAGAATAATAAATTGATTTTTTTGGATTTAATTCTATTGCTTCATTAATACTTGCTATTGCATTTGTGCAATTATCCAATCGAAAATATATTATACTACGTGTATAAAAATATTCAGAATTCTTTGGATCTGTTTTAATTTTTTTGTTAATATCTCGAAGTTTTTGAACATATTTTTTACTTATATTATTATATATATTTGTATCGTTGGCTTCGCTTGTCAAGGAGATATTGCCTAGACTGAAAATAAGAATCAAAAGAAATATTAAAAAATTAGTACTATTTCTTTTACTTTTTTCCAAAAAGTCCAAAGAACCAATTCCAAAAACTACCTGATTCTTTTTTCCCACTAGTACTTCCATCCGAACCTCCACTTCCACCTCCTTCACCTCCACCTGCAAATCCAGCTCCACCGCTACCACCACCTTTACCTATTCCTCCTGATTCCACTGGTTCTATTTTAACCTTTCCTAAACCAACATCAACTCCTTCTTTTAGTAACTGTTTCCCTTCTTCGGGCGAACAATTTAATAATCCACCAACCATGAATTTTAACTGTTCATTACCTATTGACGGAAAGTTAGTTTTATTCTCGGCTCCATAAGTAACTGGAAATCCGCCTGCCGGAATAGGTTCTGTTAATATGGATAGCGAAATTATACTTTGTGCAGCAGCGCTTTGCTCAAGATTTTTTATTCCTATCATATGTTCTTCTAGTGCCTTAAGTTCAGTTAGTGTCATACCTGCAAAACCAAAAAAGTCAATATATTTAATTGGATTATTCCATACATATACATATCCCAATGCCTCAAGCAGATCCACTGATACAAACCTTCCAACCTCCGGGTCATACCATCTCATAGCGAAATAATACAAATCGATGTCTTCTTCATATTCCTTGCCTGTAAACCTGATGTCGTTGCCTATATCCCCTTTAACGTTCCATGCCTTACCGAACGGGTCATGGTAGTGGTTGGCAAGCAGATTACCTGTTGAATCCAGTATAAACACAGTTGAGCCGAGATTGTCGTTAAGGTGGTAAGTTTTTTGCTGGACACTGGATACTGGATACTGGACACTTTTTGCTATAAGTTCGCCGCCGATACTGAATTGTTCGGTTATTATATTACCGCTCCCATCCAACTCAAAAATTGGCTCAAGACCGTCGTAAAAATAGTATCTTGCTCCGCTTGAATCTATTTTCCTTATTCTTCTACCCTGTTGGTCGTAAGTGAATTCAAATTTTCCTGATTTTTTAATCCTTATTAACTGATCTAAATGATTCCACTCATAGGTCACATTACCCTTTCTTATGCAATTGCCTTTTGCATCATAATCTAAAGTGACAGTTCCACTATCATTGATCGTCCTTAATTCATTTGCAGGATCATATGTGTAAGAAATGGTCTTTTCATTCCCTGGCTCGTTGGTTGTTAAAGTAAGTCTATTACCCAGGTCATCATATTCATATGAATGTGTTCCCCATCTGGGAGTAGCTACTTTCGTTATCTGGTCAAGACCATCATATTCATAGTTTGTAGTGCCGAATTCATTGGCCATTGTTCTGCGATTACCATTATTAAAATAGGCATAATTAACCGAAGAAATCGCAGCACCATTTTTATCTTTGTAGGTTAAATCAGTTATTCTATTTTTTGCATCGTAATCATATGTAATCTTTGCAATTTTATTTGGGTAAGTCATTGTCTTGCGGTTACTTGCTTTATCATATGTATAATCAACAGTGCCGAATAATGAATGGGTGGCACTCGTCAGACGATTAGCAAAGTCATAGGTGTAGTCCATCTCGAGGAGATGTTCGCCCAAGCCACCCACAAAACGAGTCATGCCTGTACGATTTCCAATTTTATCATAACCATACCCAATAATCACCTGGGGACAATTTTTGTATTGATATGTGACATTACCCAATCGGTCAAGGTCATCATAAGTATAAGATGTTTTTCCATAAGGACCTTCTGCAGATAGCATATTATCGTTTGCATCATATTCAAATCTCTCTATCTCAGAACCATCACCTTTTCTATTCTGGGATGTTTTAAAGCGTCCAAAACAGTCATAAGTGCTAATTATACCATCTCCGTTGCTATAAACAATATTCGCTGGAGAATTGTATCCCCGCCAATAGTTATATCCTGTTGTCCTTGTTGTGCCAGGTTGTTGGCCAGGCTCTGTCTTCGACACAACTCTATTTAACCAGTCATATTCATATTGAATAGTTTGCAGGCACTGGTTGTTAGAACCATATTTCTTAAATTTTATCAGATTCCCTTTCAGGTCATAATCATAAACAGTTCTTATTGCACTGCTTAATATTGGTGAACCACCAGCGCTATATTCCTTGTATCTTGTCATTTCTATCATTCTATCCGAGTTGTCATCGTATAAATATTTAGTGATATGACCTGATGAATCGATTTCTTGTGTTAGACGCCCTCTTGTATCATATGTGCGGTTTATCTGGGTTGTTTGGGCACTCTCAAAGAAAGTAATATTATCAACTTTATCCATAATATTCCAATGCTGTGTTGTTATCCTGCTGAGTGGATCTGTTTTTTGAGTTCGCCTGCCAAGCGAATCATTTACATACTCGGTCACTATATTATCACCCTGCGGGTTTATTATTGTAATCCTATTAAGATTCCCCCATTGATCATAACCGTATGTTGTATGGTTACTATTGGGATCAATCGTTTCTATTAAATCACCTGTGTGTCCCGAACTATAATCATAAATATTTTGTGTTGTTTTTCCTATTGGCTCATATATGAAACGTACATTGCCATTATTGTCATATTGCCAGGTAGTTGTCTTGCTTCTGGGGTTTATCAATTTCGTAATACCATTACAAGGACCTCTAAATTCTTTCGTTGTTTCCTTTTGAGGTCCACTTGTGAAATATTCAATATTCTTTTCATATCTTATATTACCAGTTTCGTCATAGTCATATTTGGTATAGATGTTGTTGAAATCTACTTTGGATAAGAGATTACAGGTATCATCCCATGATCCAGTAGTTATATACCCCCCTTGCTCAATGGCAACATTATATCCTTTTTCATCATACCTGTCTTTGACTGTAAAAGGTTGAGAAGGACTAAGATACTCAGTAATTGATGCCTGGGGCTCGTTCCCAACGATTTGATACAAGAAATTAGCGAGCAATACTTGCTGGGCATTTTTGATATTGACTACTCTTCCGAATTCATCATATTCGTAATTCAGTTTAGAATCGCCGGGACCGCGCCTTGGTTCATCTGCATAACTCAATCTATGCATATGATCCAAATCATAATTGGCACTTTGAATATAGTTATATATAGAATTATAATATTTTTGTGTATCATTTGCTTGTTGAACCCAGGCTTCATGAAGGTATGGCCAGGCATATAATCTATTCTGGTCCTTTTGCTCATAAGTATAGCGATAAGTCCGGCCTTCAAAGGAAATACTGGTAACAACTGAGATATAATAAGTGGTGGGCGCCTGATCAGGACCGTTCCAGCGATCCAGGCAATAACGGTCATTGGTAAAATTAATAGAAAAATTATTTCTACTTGGGCTTGATATTGAATTAAGAGTAGGACTCCAATTTGAAGAAGACCACTCAAGATTTATCTCGTGGCCATTCTTGTCTCTTATCTTTTTTAGATAACCGTTGCATAATGAGGATGGTAAGGCAGTTTCATAATTAATAAAATAATATTTTGTTCCGTATTTGTCTTTAAGCACATAATAATTCCCGTTGTCCTCAAAAGAAAGCCAAAGATAAACACCCGGAGGTGCTTTAAATTTTGTATTTGGAAAAGTTCCTGTCGCTATGCACCTAAAAGCATGAACAGCTCCGGATTGGTCCTGGAGATAAACAGTATCGCCTATTGAGTATCCAGTCTGCTTCGGATTAAGAATCTTCATGTCATAATTTGAAGTCCACCCTTTGCCGAATATCCCAACTGCTTCAGATTGGCTGTTGTAAGTCCTAGCAAACCTGATATTTGGGCCTCTGCCCTGTATATTGAAATCTTCAACGGAAAAACATAAGTTTCCACTCAAGCTATTTACGTTTCTAACCAGTCTCTGGGTTCCTCTCACGGGTATTCCTAAAATGCTTGAGGGGCTAAAAAAGCATTTTACTTCTACTGAAGTCCTAACAAATATATTTGGAGCATTAGGGTTATTTAAATCAGAAGGATCGCGACCACCATAAGTAATATCTACTATATATCTACCTGTTTTTGTGGCTGCAAAAGTAGCAGTAGCTTCTCCTGAAGAATTTGTTCCAACAAAATCTGAATTGCTTCTGCCTACCTCTGTAATATAATATCCTCCGTCTACGGGTTGAAAAGTTAAAGACATACCTTTAAAGGGATGCCATTCTCCAATTTCAGGGTAATATTTTTTTACTTGGGCAGTTATTTTGCATGTCCCGCTATTGTAAATTATTCCTGGACTAACGTATGCCGTAAGTGAATAATATCCTTGGCCTGCGATCGCGATTGAGGAACAAGAAATACAAATAAAAACATATAAAATCATATTTAAAAATGGAAGAGATTTTTTCCAAAAATAAATATGTTTATTGTATAGATTCAATATTTATCCTAACTAAATATATTTGTTTATCAATTTCTTTTTTCGTTAATCGGATAAATTTTAAACAAAAAGGCGCCGGGTCTATATATTATACAGACTCCAAGCGCCTTGTATTTTTCCTGTAATTCCAG
>MNXB01000027.1 GCA_001871125.1 Elusimicrobia bacterium CG1_02_37_114 | reverse complement strand
TCTCAACATTCAACAATTTCATTTTATACTTTTTCTTGCTTTCAGGAAGAACTGTTTTGCTGTGTCGGTCTTATAATCAGGGTAGGTCCAGGGAAGTGTTTTAAAATCCCCGTGTTCATAAATCAGGGTAACTTCAGCATAAATTCCCTTATCAAGGTATATCCGGTGAGAATAATTTTTCGTGGAAGTTAGAACAATCGTGGAACTCGAAATATAGCCGGGGTCAATGTTAATTTTTCTTTTACCGTTTATGCTGCCGAAGGTGTCTTCAATTTCATTTGTTTTAACCTTGATTTCCGATATATCACCCGGAAGAATCTGTCTTTCAAAACCCAGCCAGTATCTTAATAAATTCCCCCCCATTTCTTCAGAATAATAGTCAGTAAAATCAAACGGCATAACTTCACTCTTCAAATCTATTCTACCATACAAATCCACCAGGGCAGCCTCAACTGCACCTGTGTCTTCCTGACCCGGAAATAATATTCCTATAATTAATTTTACTTTATCCGGAGGTTTTATTTTTCCCATTGAGGATACTTCTTTTTAATTTGACATTAAAAACCTTGTCCGACGAAAAGTTGTTTTTCCACCTGTGTATAAAGGAATAGCCGAATAAATATACATGATTGGACAGCATGTCAAGAAATAAGTGCAATATAAAACTTATAATCACACCCAGCAAAAGAATATTACCTGATAACAGGTAAATCAGGAGCATTATCGGTATTAATTCCACTGAATGAAATAGTAAATATGACTTCTTAATTTTAAACTCGTAACATTTTTGAAAAAGGTCTTTTATGTCAAACCTTATTTTTTCAACGGCTACGCAATAGTCAAGAAAATGGTCTATGTCCATAAATATACCCGTGACTAACATACCTAAGGAAAATGCAATAGAGTTAGTACAGGCATATCCAATCGCGCTTGTTCCCAGAGAGATCGCGACATGTGATTTAAATCTCATTAAATCCCCCCAATCCCCCTTTTACAAAGGGGGAAAACCCGGTGACAGCCTTTACTTATTTAAAATCCCCCCAATCCCCCTTTTATTCCTACGGAACCTACTTCGGCAAAGGGAGATGGTTTAGGGGGATTTGATAATGTCATCATAATTCCCCTTGCCTTATATAGTGTCTCATTATATTCATCTTCCGGGTCAGAATCAGAAACAATACCGCCTCCAACCTGAAAATATGCTTTATTATTTTTTACGACTATTGTCCTTATGACCATTGACAAATCCATACTACCGTTAAAGCCAATATAGCCGAATGCTCCCGTATAAATGCCACGTTTTGTCGGTTCAAGTTCGTCAATGATTTCCATTGAACGCACCTTGGGAGCGCCTGTTATTGAACCGCCCGGAAAACAGGCTTTGAGCAAATCAACAGAACCCTTGCCATTTGAGAGTCTGCCGGTGACAGTTGATGTTGTTTGAAAAACCGTCGGATATGTCTCAAGTGTCCTGAGATGTTTGATTTGGACAGAACCATACTCGCACACTTTACCTAAATCATTACGCAGTAAGTCCACTATCATTATCAATTCTGCTTTATCTTTTTTACTATTTATTAATTCGGTCATCAATTTATGATTTTCCGCAAGTCCTGCAAGTCCCCTCGGACGAGTGCCTTTCATAGGTCTTGTTTCAACTATGTTGCCGTTTAATTTGAGAAATCTTTCAGGAGAAGAGCTCAGGACAGTTATCCCGTTAAAATTCAAATAGCCGGCAAACGGGGCAGGGCTTACCTTACGGAGTTTCTTGTAGATTTCAATTGTATCACAGTGTTCCTGTGATACACAGGAACATTCCAGGCAGAATCTCTGTGAAATATTTGCCTGGAAAATGTCGCCTGCCGATATATAATCTTTTGTTTTTTTTATTGCCGTAATATACTTTTCCTTTGTAAAATTACAGGTGAGTTTATTATTTAAATTTACCGGAATACATTTATTTTGACTCCTAAGCGCAGTGTCCCGGAGAATATTTTTTATTTTTTTAATTTTGTCTTTATAGTCATTCCCGATTTTATAAGTTGAAAGATAGCATTTTTTGTTCTTATTATCATAAATTATAACCCTGTCATAGAAACCTAAATAACAGTCAGGCAATCCGATGTCGTCAACTGCATTAGACGGCAGTTTTTCAATAAAGTTACATAAATCATAACCAAAATAACCAACAATCCCGCCCGTGAAAGGCAAATCAGACTGTTTTGTAGATTTATATTCGTCAAGGAGTTTTTTTAAAAGAGTAAAAGGGTCGGAGTTATGTATTTCTTCTTTACCGTCCAGAACTATTGTTATTTTACGGTCCTTTGATTTAAATGTCAGGAAAGGTTCTAAACCGATGAATGAATATCGTCCCAGTTCGTCCGTCTGTGGAGGATTATAGGCACTGTCCAGGAAAAAAGAGTGACGGCAGTCCTTAAACTTTTCAAATATCTCTATTGGCGGGAGAGAAGTGCTGATATGCTCAATGTTGTTTTGTAAATTCATTTATCTTGTCTTAATTTCTCTCAGGTATTTAGCATTTTCTTCAGGTATGGATGAATTTATATACATACCGGAACCAATTTCAAATCCTGCTGTGCGCAGTAATCTAAGCGTAATCGTTATATACCAGTGGTAATGTTCCACCTCCTTGTCTGCAATCGGTCCGGTGCGGACGGCAAAGTTGAAATCAGGATTATCCAGTCCATAATATATCTTTGCAAGAGTTGTTTTTAAATTTCTGGCAAGGTCATTTAATTCGTTATCGTTGATTTCGGCAAAAGTTGACATATGTCTCTTGGGTAGCAGCCACATATGGAAAGGTGACAGGGCTGCATACGGCACAATAGATAAAAAAGAACCTGTCTCAACGACGACTCTTTTTTTTTCATTCAGTTCATCTTTTGTAATTTTACAAAACACGCATTCGCCTGTTTCATCGTGGTATCTCATCGCTTCTTCCAGTCGTGTCCTGATGTGAAAAGGTATTACCGGAGTTGCAAAAATCTGTGAATGGGGATGCTCAATGGACGCACCTGCATTTAAGCCGTGGTTTCTGAAAATCACTATAAGTTTCATTCTCGGGTCACTTGACATACACAAATAACGGTTTTTATATGCAAGAAGTATATCCCTGACATCGTTTTCCGGCATAAGTGCCATTGTGGTATTATGGATAGGTGATTCTACGATTACTTCGCAGTTACCAACTCCTGAGATAGACCTTTTTATACCTTCATTTTTTCTTTCCAACGTTAAGTCGCTGATAAGGGCAGGAAATTTGTTTGGTACCGACCTTAATTTCCATTTGCCGTTTGGTCCGTTGACGACGTAGGTTTCGTAAGGTGTTTTCTCTTCGTTACCCGGACAAAAAGGACATTTTTCCGAAAATTCCGGGAGAGGCTCTTTTTGTTTTGATGTTTTAAAATCTTCAGGCCGTTTTGCACGTTCGGTAGAAATTATAACCCATTCTTTTGTTGCTATGTTCTGTCTTATTTCAGGCATTGTTAAATACCCCCTGTCCCCATGGTTATATCAAATATAGGTTTTTATAATTTCAATAACTGTTTCAGGATTAACCTGTACCGGATTTTTCTTAGCAGAACCTGTATTTAAGGATTCTTCCGCTATTTCCTTTAAATCGTTACCTGTTAAATGGTGAAAGTTTTCTAATCCGGTCAGTCTGGTAGGCAGATTTACTCCTGACATAAATTGCTGAATTTTCGTTGCTGGATTTTTACCAAATAGTTCTTTAAGAATTGCTATTTTATCTTCGGGTATATTACCCTTAGAGTGTGACAGATTGTATTCCAGAACCCCTGGCAGGACAATTCCACAGGCTAATCCATGAGGAATTGAAAACTTCGGTCCTATAACAGAACCCAGTCCATGTGCAAGCGTGAGGCCCGAGTTTGCAATCATAATACCGCCGTAAAGACTTGCCAGTGCAATATCTGTCCTTGCAGAGATATTATTCCTGTCCTTAATTAGTTCCGGTAATGAATTTAGAACCAGTTCCATTCCCCTGATAGATAGTGCATCACAGACAATGTTTGATTCTTTTGAAATATAGCCTTCAATCAAATGGCACAGAGCATCTATTCCTGCTATGGCGGTAATATCGGCAGGAAGTGTTAATGTCAACTCAGGGTCAACCAGGGCTAATCCGGCAAATAAACAAGGGTTGCGCAAACTACGTTTCTTGCCTGTCTTTGAATTTATTAACACTGCATTCATAGTTACTTCTGCTCCCGAACCAGAAATAGTGGGAACTGCAACAAAACATGCCGTGCCAACAGCAGATATTTCTTCAGATAAATTCTTGGTTCCGTCAATTTCCAGGTAATCTGAAACAGAACTTATATTTTTTATTTTTGTAAGACCGGAAATTGCTTTGGCAGTATCAAGGACACTCCCCCCGCCTATTCCAATAATAAGATTACAATCGTTCTCCCGGGCGACAGATATGCCTTCTTCAACAATTTTTGTGTCAGGTTCTGAAAAAACCCGGTCAAAAACAGTTGTTTTTATATTTTCAGAATTTAACATTTCTACAACTCTCTTCAGCAGACCGGATTCCTTTATTGATTGTTTACCACAGACGATAAGCGAGGTTTTGCCGAGGTGTTTTACATTTTTTGCGAGTGTATTAATAGCGTTCCTTCCAAATATAACTCTGGTAGGCAGGTAAAATTGATACATTTTATTCAGGTAACCTTATATACTATGTCGTCTTTACGGGCACGTTCATTAATCTTTATTCCAATACTGTCACCTTTTTTTGCAGACTGGACAGACTGGTGTTCAACCTGCATTGAATCAACGGCGAGTGTAATGTCTGTCGTATGACCTTTTATGTGGATAGTATCACCGACCGAAATATCGCCTTCAAGTTTTATTGCAACAACATTTATTTTTGCAAAAAAATCGTCAATAACGCCTATTTTTGTTTCCATAATATTTTTTCACCTCCCGGCCATAAACTTTCTTTCTTCATTTCTTCAATCTCGCAGCATAATTAAACGCATAAAAATAATTTTGCCACGATTTATCAGATGAAGAAAATTGATTATCAAAGTAAAAGTAATCAACCAATGTTTCACGCAAGCGCATTAGTTCCTTCAGTCGTAACCTGTTTTTAATATCAGAAATAGTTAAATCCAATAGTTCTAAAGCACGTTCAATGGCTTTAATACTGTATTCTTTATTTTTGTTTTCCCAAATAATTGTTCTCTCAACTTCACTTCCAACATTAGCCATTTGTTCAAAAAATGTTAATTTAAACCAGTTCCCACCAGCCAGTTGTTTATGTTGATAATTCATTTTTTACGGTATAGGAAATTATAGAATGCTAAAGCATTAAATCCTAAAAGGAGTTAATCCTTCAGGATTTTACTTGAAGCTTAGGAAATTATAAAAATTTGATAATCGTCCGAATTCGGACGCTACTGCCTGCCCCCGTGTATTGTTTTACCCGGTAAAACATCGTGGGGTAGCGTCCAGTTTTAACTGGACGATTTCTTAACTAAACTATTAACAATTTCAATTATACTTTTTCTAATTTCTGGATTATCAATACCACGAGTACGGTTTCCCTGTGATGGACGCAGATTTATCATTGAGTCAAATTCTATCCAGTTTTCGTCTTTAATTTCAGGATACAGATTGATCCCCCAGAGGTTTTGTTGTTTTGAACCGTTTTCAATTAATATAGTTTCTTCATCTGAATGAAGTTCACCGCCAATGACCATAATTTTCTTTTCAACATCAACCACTGCTTTAACAAAATTACCGAACATCTCCTGGGCTGTTTTATTTAATTCTGCTATAGAAATTTTATCTTTTACAATTTTCATATTTACCCGTTCTCACGGAATCCATTGGAATCCCGAACTTAAGTTGGAATCCCGAACTTGTTCGGGTAATAGTTGACACAAAATGCCAGAAGTTGTCAATTTTTGCCACTCCCTGCCCCCCAAATTGCCCCCCAACTTTTTTGCATAAAAAGCGAGGGTTTTGGAAGCGATTATTTTCTTTTCACAGCTATCTGACTTCCAATTGATTATACAAAAAAATAACTTAGCTTCAAACTCAATTGTTAAGGTCGTTAGTTTTAATTCAGGTCATACATTGCTGATTTATAATAAAAATTGGAGAAGTTAAAAAGAATCAGAACCGTCCCCATACTTTTTACGGAGAGGTCGGGATTCGAACCCGAGAAACCGGTTTCCCGGTTTAAACGCTTAGCAGGCGTCTGCCTTCAGCCAGCTCGGCCACCTCTCCATTATCGTCAATGCTTCATTTTTAAGCCCGTTTATCGTCGTAAAACTACGTAGTTTATATGCTGTCTATGGCTGTCAGATGTTGCCAATTTATGCCAATTTTTTCCAAATCCTGCTAACAAATAGCTAACAAACTCTCGTTCGCGTTCTGAGAAACAACCATTTTGCCAGGTCTCTAAACGGCAGCCCGAATTCGGGCATGTGTGACGTTTACCCCAGTGTTTAGTTTTCGAGCTTGTTTTGCTCAAAAACTACGAGGGGTTACACCCGGGGCCTGGCATTTTGGTTGAAATGAAGATTTTAAAGAACCGTTTTACCCTTCTGCAACTATCCTGACTTCCAACTGATTATACAAAAAGATTACCTGAAAATCAATTTGATTTTTGATAATAAAAGAAGTAAAATATAGTAAGGAGTTATTATTAGAAAAAGGAGTAAATCACAAGAGACAGAATTTTCTGATATAGAAATGCGAATAAAACTCTTAAAGATGGATGCCGGTGTGAAAACATTGCACTCTACTATATAGTAACGAAGGATAGGAAGAGCAATGACCAGTACCTTTTTCTTAATGAAATCATTAATCGTGCTAGAAACGACCAAGGAGCTACGCTACTCATTCCAGATTTACAAAGACCATATATATGGAATCCCAATCAAGTGGTATTGCTTATTGATTCACTCGTAAGAAGTTGGCCATTTGGCACATTCCTAACCTGGTGTTCTGGCAAGTTAAGGCAAATGACCCGGCACGTGAGTTAGAGCGGCCATTCTGGAAAGTTATTGACCGAGTAGATGGAACTAAAAGTGAAAAGATAAGCACTAAAAATCCACCCAGTAATTTTCAAATGGTCCTCGATGGTCAGTAGAGAATTCAGAGCTTGTTGTTGGCTGTAGCCGGTGATTCTTGGGGTTTCAGAATGAGCGATCGCGACTGGCGCAGTATCGTTTCTAATGAAAAACCTAAATCTCGTCAGGAATTAAGAAATTGGTCTACTGGATGTTTATGCATAGATGTTGATGCATTGCAGAAGGAATACGAACAAAAAAAGCAAATTAAGAATCTTGATTACACAATTATTCTAAAATGGGTTGTAACCGGTGGTAAAAATGCACGGTCGGAAAAACAAAGAAAAAAAGGATACGAGCCACCATTATCAGATACAGAGAAAATGTCAGAATGTGAGCGATGTCCCGGACTGGGACCATCGCAGATAAAGAATCAATTAAGACGGCGAGGGCTGGTAGTGAGTATAAAAAGTGTCAGGAGAGTAATGATAGAAAAAAACGGATATAAAACAGCGCCAATGAAAAAAGCGCAAGAACCGGCAATCCGGCGATTTGAAGCTGACAGACCGCGTGAGTTGGTTCAGCTGGACATCCTTGAATTTTACGTCCACAAGGTGAAGGTTTTTTTACTTTTATGTCTGTAATGTGGAGCTCCACATTGCGCGAAAATATGGATTAAGCCGTGGATTTGGCAAGAACATCATCCCTTCACGAGGGTAACATTATAGGGCAACAGATAGGAAAGTCAACTTTCAAAGATATTTCAAAATCAATCAGTGATCATGAGAGTCTTTATTCCGCATTTGGCCGTTTTTATCTGCGAAGCAGAGAAGAAGACAAAAAACTTTCCACTAAAGAAGTCGAACGTTTGGTAGAGAAAAAGAAAAATTATGTTTATTCATGGGGTTCCAAGGTTTCAGAAATACCAATTTCTGCTGCTAATGTACCCTCCTTGCGTTCATTTATAAAAAAGGGTAAAGAAGCAGGAAGAATTGATTTCGCATATGATACAGCAAAAAATGTATTAAACAAATTGAATTTGATAAAAGGGAATAACTTGCTTAATGCTGGCAGATCACTTTTTGTCAAAAATAATGGGCTTGAAGTAAGGGCAGCTGTTTTTGCAACCAATGAGAAAGTAACATTTTTAGATATACAATCATTCAAAGGAACATTATTTGACCTTATTAATCAGTGTGAGGCGTATGTTAAAGAGCATATCAACTGGCGAGCTGATATCATTGAATTCAAACGAGTTGAAACTCCAGAAGTTCCTATAAAAGCGGTTCGTGAAGCTATAGTAAATTCGCTGTGCCATCGGGATTTTGATAATCCTGCTGGTAATGAGCTTGCAATTTATAAAAACAGAATAGAAATTTATAATCCCGGGCAGTTCCCTTTTGATTATTCCCCGGATGATTTCATAAAAGGCAGGGAAAAAAGTATCCCTCGAAATCCATTAATAGCGGATACTTTTTATATAACTAAGGACATTGAGCGATGGGGTTCAGGGCTAAAGCGTATAACTGATGAATGTAAAGAAAGAGGAATAAAAGTAACCTTTGAAAAAATTAAAAGTGGGTTCCTTGTTACTTTCTATCGCCCTGAAACAGTTATTCCGGGAATGCTCGGAAAAGGCGAGCAGAAGAGCTGGGTAAAAAGTTCACAGAAAAGTTCACAGAAAAATTCACAGAAAATATTTGAGTTGATCCAGCAGAATAAT
>MNXB01000064.1 GCA_001871125.1 Elusimicrobia bacterium CG1_02_37_114 | reverse complement strand
TTTTCGTATCCATATAAATGAATAAAAGAGCTTTAAAAATGGAAATAGGATCAAAAGAATCTCTGCCACCTTTTTTGTAGTGAGGTTCAACTAAAGGATAGATAAAAGCAAGATCAATTTTATCAAAAAGTAATTTCATAGGGTCATTAGCAAATTTAATGTTAGCTTCATACATAGCGAAAGATAATTGTTTATTAATTTTCATGGACATTGATTTGTACCTCCGTAGATACATTTTACAAAATTATGGGGGTATAAGTAAAATTTTGAATTATTAAAATAACGACGACAGAGGGTGTTTTTTAACACCCTCCCTTTATTAAAGGGGGATTGAGGGGGATTTTTATATCCCTACGACAATAACTCCTTCTTTATCTGCTAATTTAATGGTTTTTTCTTTTTCAAGAATCAATGTTTTTCCTGATTCAACCGCCAGTATCTTGCCCTTTGCTTTTTTTATTGTTTTTATTGTCTTCATACCTATTACAGGCAAATCAAACCGCCAGTCCTGCTGTGGCTTCGCCACTTTAACAACCACAAATCCTCCGCCTGAAATCTCACCTGCCCGCAAAATACACATATCCGTGCCTTCCATTGCTTCAATGGCAACAATTGATTTATCTTTAACCACTATGGTCTGTCCAATATCAAGTCCCCCAACCCTTTTTGCAATATCAAATCCGAACATTATATCTTCGTTCTCCTGTCTGCTGATATGACGTTTTCCTGTCAGCATACCCCTTGGCACAAGGGAATCGTCCAGTACCTCTGTGACCGGTATTAATTCAAGATTGTCCTTTTGCAATTCCTTGCAGACAGCACCCAGTATTGAATCGGCTTTTTTATCTTTCATACAGTCAAACATTCTCTTTGTACGGTCATCCATTTCAATATTATCAAAAATAAGTTTATGTTTTATCAGTCCAACCATTATTACTTTAGTTATATCATTTCTCTTAAAGAATTCTATTATTGACCCCAATCTGCCTGTACTTATAAACTTAAGTTTATATACATATTTTTTTATTTCATTTTCCACATCGCTGTTTAGCCCGACAGCATAAACTTTTTTACCAAGTTTTTTTGCCCCCTGCGCAGATAATACAGGAAGCATACCTTTACCGGCAATCAATCCGATTTTTTCTTCTAAAATCATATTGAAAGTATATAAAATTTCATACAGATTGTCAAAGGAAAGTATGGGGACGGTTCTAATTCTTAAAAGTAGCAAATTTCAAGTAGCGTCCCCCTACCCTCGCTACCTTGACTATTATAGATATAAATTTATATAATTTTACCAATGGAACTTTTTAAGTTAATTACTGAAATCATAAAACAGCGAAAATCCTGCAGGACTTTTGAACCCAAACCCATTGAAAAAGAGATACTGGAAAAAATAACAGATTCACTTGCCAATATAACCGTCCCATTCGGAAGTAAGGTAAGATTCCAACTCATTGATATATCAAATCTGCCTGACGAAGAATCAAAAAAATTGGGAACATACAGAATCATTAAAGGAGCAAAAACCTTTATTACAGGGGCAGTGGTTTCGGATTCAGCAAAATGCTGGGAAGATTTTGGATATGGCTTAGAAAAAATAATTTTGTTTGCAACACAATTTGAGATTGGGACCTGCTGGCTCGGAGGAACATTCAACAGAGCAAGTTTTAGTAAAAAAATAAATCTACAACCAAACGAAATCCTGCCCGCAATAACTCCAATAGGTTATCCTGCACAAAAATCCAGCTTAACGGATTCTGCTATTCGCAAAATGGCAGGATCTGATAAAAGAAAACTATGGAACGAATTATTTTTCAAAGAGTCGTTTAACAATCCGCTGAATGAAGCCGGCGATGAAACTTATTATCAGCCTTTATCAATGTTGAGATTAGCTCCTTCTGCCTCTAACAGACAACCCTGGCGTATCGTTAAGCAAAACAACAAACTTCATTTTTATCTTCAGAGAACTACCGGCTACAACAAATTAGTCAGTGTTGACCTTCAACGTATTGATATGGGAATAGCTATGTGCCATTTTGAACTCACTGCAAAACATATCGGACTCAAGGGTGACTGGATAACAGAAACACCTTCTGTAATAAATTTATTACCAAGAACAGAGTATATCGTCAGTTGGGTTGAAAAATGAAAATCCCCCCTAGTTTTACTAACGTAAAACTGGCAGGGGGGACACTTGAATGGGAGGATTTTCAAGTGAAAAAATTGTCAAATTATTTGAGATTACTAATCGGTCTGGGGCTTTTTACATTCCTGATTTACCGTGTGGGACCGGACAGGTTTTATCTGACATTCACTACTACGAAAATATTATATGTTTTTTTATCTATGGCAGTATTGGTTTCAGTTATGTTTCTCAATGCATTAAGTTTTAAAATACTACTTGACCCTTATGCTCCAAATATGCCATTTTTCCGGTTAATGAAATACCTGCTCTATTCAGTGGCGGTAGGTATATTTTTTCCTGCCAACACAGGTCAGTTTTCCCTTGTTTATTTTTTGAAGAAGGAAAATATCAGTATTGGGACGGGAACAGCGGTCATATTGTTAAATAAGATAGGAAACCTTCTCCTGTGCGGAACTCTCGCTCTTAGTAGTTTTTCCCTTTTCTTCAGTAAGAAGGATACTTTGAGGTTAAGCACATTGTTCCTGTTTGGTTGTATATCGGTCTGCTTCCTGTTGTTCACTCCAAAAGGTATAAATCTGTTTAAGAAATTGCTGGGCAATTATGCAAAAATATTTACGGGATTTTCCAATACTATCAGCGCCTATTTCAAAGAATATAAAGTAAATCTTTTATTAAGTCTTTTTGTCATACTCGTAAGTTGGGGAGTAATAGCCCTCGGTATACTTATGGCATTTTTTGCGTTTGGCATAAGTTGCCCCTTCTGGAAAATCCTTTTTATTAACTGTATGGTAACAATAATTGCCTTCATTCCAATAAGTGTTGCGGGTCTTGGTATAAGGGAAGCCTCCGCGGTTTTTCTCTATCATCAGATAGGGCTTCCGGAGGCAAGCGTTCTCAGTGCACAACTGTTAATATTTTGTATAAACTATTTATTCATAGGCATAATTTTTATTTTTCTCGTCAGAGAACGTTTTGAATTCAATTTCAAAAATATTATTGAAAAAATTAAAAGTTCAGGGGGCCAGGATGATTAAAATCAGGCAGGCAAATTCAGAAGACGGTTATCAGGTCAAGGAACTCATCGCCGGTATAATGGATAAAGAACTTCCGGAGAGTAGTAAAGTTTATCCGGTAGAAGACATTGATAATCCTGCGGAATATTATGGCGGAAAGAATGACATTTTTCTTGTTGCTGAAATAGACAGTCAGATTATAGGGACTGTCGGAATAAAAGAAGATACTCGCTCCACGGCTCTTTTACGAAGATTATTCGTTAAGAAAGAATTCCGACAAAAAGGATATGGCAGTGAACTTATAAACAAAGCACTTGATTTTTGTAAAAAACACAGTTATAATAAAGTTATATTCCGCGGAACAGATATGATGCAGACAGCTCTGAAAGTCTGCCTGAAGAATGGCTTTAAAGAGAAAGATATAATTGATTTACCTAATTTAAAAATGTTTATCCTTGAGAAAAAAATTTAACAGGAGGGAATAAGATGCTAAAGGCAAAAGATTTAATGACGAAGGATGTAATAACCATCAGTCCTGATGCTACATTAGCAGATGCAATCGAGATTCTGATAACAAAGAAAATCAGTGGTATGCCGGTCATAGATGCTGATAAGAAGATGATAGGGATAATCTCAGAAAAAGACATTCTCAATTTCGCTTTCAGCGGGAATCTGCACAATACCAAAGTTAAAGAGGCAATGACAAAAAACGTGACGAGTTTCCCGCCGGATGCAGATATTGATTCAATTACTCTGGCTATCGGACAGCATCAGTTCAGGAGAGTACCCATTGTTGAAGATGGCAAAGTGCTCGGGATTATTTCAAGGCGAGACATAATTCGTGTTGCACTTCAACTCGGTAAGAAATAAACCAGAATTTCTAATTTCAGTATTTACTATCCCCAAACACCAGATTTAGCAATCCAAGATTTTTTTATTTCCGATTTTCCTATGATTGAATGAATAATTGGTTTCAGAAATGCGGTTATTCTTTGCATTACTTCATTAAAATCGCGATTTACATCATGAAGTCGTGATTTACGAAGAAATGCAATCCACATCTTTTGTTTTTCTTTGTCATTCTGAAATTCTGACTTAAAAATTAATGGAATATCCGGCATAGGGGTTTCTCTTCTTTTGAAAGTCGTTTCAATAGCTTTTTAAGTTCATCGCCTTTAAAATTGTGACCAACTGAAAGAAAATAAACATCATAAAAATCCTTCATACGACTATTAACCATAGATAGTTTTATCATGGCTTCAAACTTCTCAGATATGATGCTTTCAACCGAGTAAACTTTAATTTTGGGTGGATCCTCTAAATAGGGACGGAAATTCCATTTGAGTAGATTCAGGAATTATTATATCTCCAAAACCAATATCTATCTGTAACTTCTTCCTTGCTTGATCCAAAGTAGCATCAATTTTCAACCGTATCCCTTCGTAGTCTGCGTCTTCTTTTATCCTTTCTGAACTTATTGAAGAAGGAATAAATTTAACACCATCATTACAAGATATCCCAGCAATATTGCTGAAAATATTTTTAATTTCGTTAATATCGTTCTTTACCTGATCAGCGAGAAAATCAATATCTTTAGTTGGACGATACTTTGGCATCTTTAAACAGATTAAGAGCAAACCTCCCTTTAATATAAAGCGGTCAGAAAAATCTGAAATAGAGAGCCTATAGAGTAATCTTTCCTGAAAATATCGCAGTAATAAAGCATCAAAATCTATATTATCTTCTCTTGCAATATTCATAAGTTTTACCCTTATGGAAGCAGCCTTATTTTTAATCTCTTTTTTCATATTTATCTTTTCCTTCAAACCATAACATTAAGCCATGTCTTTAGTAGTGGTTTAACCCGGCAAATTTCAGCATATTTCAGAAGTTTCTCAAGATTACGGTCCTTGCGTTTAAGATATTCAGACAGACCTTCCTTAGCTACATCAAGTCCAAGTTTATTACGGTACCGGATACAGTCACATATCGTTTTTTCCAGGTAATAGATACGAATTTTATGATCGTTAATCTTTATTATATCTATACCTGATTCAAATTGCTTTGTAGAAAAATAATAAAATTCTACAGGAGGATATTCGATTTTGGGTTTCCAAGACTTCCGATGTATGGCTACCGAAATTACTGAAGGATTAAAGGTTGTTAGTTCATAATAAGATAGAGCTGAAAGAAGGCATATAACTCCTTCTGGAATAGCACAGGTAATATCAATAAAACTCTGGTTAGTAATAACAGGAGTATCGGCTAGTCTATAAAGGCCATTTTTGACTTTGATTATTAGCCCTTTTTCCAGTATAGATTTTATGTCTCGTGAGTGGATGTCATTGGCCAGGATATCTTTAGACCTGGCATACCCATTGTGGATTTTGAATATCTTAACAATCTGTTCTTGTTTTTTATCCATAGTTCAACACCCCCTGGTTATTTTCATAGGCATATTATAGCAAATGCCGATGATTTTGTCCAGATATTTTAAAACAAATTAACTCAAACGGGTGATTTTCAATGGATTAACATCAAGGAGAGACATAATTCGTGTAGCACTCCATCTCGGCAAGAAATAAAAATTTTATTTGAATTTGTATTTCAGTATCGTCAGTACACCTTTTATTGCATCTTTAAAACTTATTTTTTTACCCTGTTCTAAAGATCTTGGATTATAATCTATCGGAATTTCCAAAAAAGTGATTTTCTCTTTTGCAACTTTTATACTTATTTCTGCTTCAACTTCAAATCTTTTTGACTCCAGATTAAATTTTTCTATTATTTCTTTCCGGAAAATCTTATAACATGTATAAGAGTCGGTAAAATGTGCTTCATAAAAGATATTTATAAGCCAGGTAATGAACTTGTTGCCCAGCAGATACCTCTTATAAATATTCGGATTTTCCTTCAAGAACCTTGAACCATAAACCACATCCGCCTTATTATCCTGTATCGGCTTAATTAACTCCACCAGCTGATTGGGGTCATATTCCAAATCAGCATCCTGTATTGCAATTATCTCACCTTCCGCATTCTTAAGCCCCGTAGCTATTGCTGACCCTTTTCCCTTATTGGTTTCATGAAAGACAATCTTAACAGCCAAATCTTTAATGTTTGACAATATCTCTCTTGTCCCGTCAGTTGAACCATCGTCAATAATTATGATTTCCTTGTTGAAAGGTAACTTCTTGAGATGTTCTATGACATCAACAACTGTCTTTTCTTCGTTATATACCGGTACAATTATTGATGTTCTTTGGGGGTCAAGTCTTGCCTGCCCGTCGTCAGGCGGGACTTTATAGTTTATATATCCCATCTTCAGTCCAAATTATTTTTTCTACTTTTTTATCCAACTAGATATCCTTTTCTTTGCTTGCTCATGACTGACAACTTTGCCCTGTTCTATCTGTTTTAAGCTTTTGTCAACTTTCTGTCTGAAATAAATTTCTGCCATAATCTTATCGTAATCAACTCCATCTGGTAAAGTTTTTATTAACTTAATAACTTCTTGTTTTACTGATGACATTTTCAACACCTCCTAACTATTATCCTTCTTTTTTATCTTCTTGTTTTTCCTTGAAGAGTTCGGCAATCCCGCCTAATGAACCGAGGACATTTGAAGTTTCAAGCGGTAAGAATATCTTCGTAGCTTTGCCATCAGCAATTTTGCCGAGGGTTTCAAGATATTTTATAGCCAACAGGTCGTTTGTAGGTCTGCCTGAATGTATGGCGTTAAACACTATCTCAATCTGATATTTTTCAGCATCTGCTACCGCCTTGATAGCCTGTGCTCGGCCTTCTGCATCAAGTATCTGCTTCTGCTTTTGACCCTCTGCCTGTAAAATCTGTGATTGACGGATTCCTTCAGATTCTAAAATAACCGCTCTCTTTTCTCTTTCTGCTTTCATCTGCTTGCTCATGGCATCGGTTATATCTTTAGGCGGGTCTATCTTCTGTATTTCCACACGGGTAACCTTAACGCCCCAGTTGTCGGTTGCTTCATCAAGTACCTCCCTGAGTTGAAGGTTAATTTTTTCCCTGCTTGTCAGTGTCTGGTCAAGTTCAAGGTCGCCAATCACATTACGGAGGTTCGTCTGTGCAAGTTTAAGTGCTGCCATCGCAAAGTTTACAATATTGTAAACCACCTTGAACGGGTCTGTAATTTGAAAATAAATTATAGCATCAACAGTAACAAGAACATTGTCCTTGGTAATGACGTTCTGTGGAGGGACATCAATGACCTGCTCACGCAAATCCACCCTGCGAATGTGCTGGATTATTGGAAAAATAATCGTCAGTCCGGAATCCACCGTGCGGGTATATTTCCCAAGTGTTTCAACTAATCCTTTCTCATTTTGTTTAACAATTTTTGCTGCGCTTGCTATGAACACAATTGCTAAAATTACTAATACAAAAATAAGTCCTGCCGGTATTTCTGCCATTGCTGTCTCCTTTTTAATCCCCCAATATCCCCCTTTACCGAAGTAGGTTCCGTAGGAATAAAAGGGGGAACAAGGGGGATTGAATTATTTTACTACCACATGGGTGCCTTCAATTTTTACTATTTCAACTTTTTTATCTTTTTCAATTTTCTCACTGGATTCTGCATTCCATAATTCGCCACCGACTTTTACCAGGCCCATTTTCGGCGGGATAATTTCCTGTGTTACAACCGCTTCTCTGCCAATAAGTGCATCTACATTGGATTTCTTGGGTTCAAATTTGACAAGCCGTTTAACGGCAGGTCTCACAAAATAAATCATAATTACTGACGAAAAAATAAACACCAACCAGGGCAATATCCATTGTGAACTAACTAAAGTTATCAGTCCTCCAAGTATAGCACCAACTCCTAAACAACTGAAAAAGAAAACTCCTGGGGTAAGTATTTCAATGATGAAAAATATTACTGCTAAAATTATCCACTGGAGCATAAATGAGTTCCTTCGTCATTCCAAGAAATCGTCCCCGATAAATCGGGGAATCCCTGGAGTTAATCCTTCAGGATTTTACTTAATTATCTTGATTCTATTTATTGGCCAGTACAATATAAGTGCATTTCCTTTAAGATTTCTGTCTGGTAGCGGTCCCCAGAATCTTGAATCAAAAGACTTGTCTCTGTTATCACCCATAACAAAAAAATGTCCCGGAGGAACGGTTATCGGTCCAAAGTTATCCCTCGCAGGTAAACTTCTAAACCCTCCTGCAGACCACACTTTCTGATACTCTTGGTTTGTATTAAATAATTTTATTCTGGGTTGAATATATTCATCTTCAAAGTTCAGATATGGTTCCTCCAGCAATTTATTATTTACATAAACCTTCTTACCCCTTATCTCTACGGTATCGCCAGGTAAACCTATTGCACGTTTTATAAAGTCTTTTTCTACACCTCTTCTTTGTTCATCCTGTGACAACGCTATCTTTGGACAGAGAAAAATTATTATATCCTGGTGTTGGACTTTTTTTATAGGAAGAACCCTTTTACCGTCTGTCAAAGGAACATGAATACCATATATGAATTTATTTACAAATAGATGGTCTCCCTCAACAAGAGTCATACGCATACTGCCGGAAGGTATTTTAAACGCCTGGACTACAAAATACATCAATAAAGAAGCAAGTAAAACTGCTGACCAGCCTGTATCACTCCAATCCAAATCTTTTCTAAGCAGTTTTTCACGCTCTTTTTCCGGCTTATTTAATATTCCTATAACACCTGCAATAACACCAATCACCCCTCCGATAATGCCGAAATACAGACCGATCCTGGAGTTGAGTTCAGTTTCAGAGATACTTATGAATCCAAACATACCAAGTAAAACCTGACCAAGCAAACCAATAACAATTCCTGCTGCACAGTAGAATATGCCATGAAAAACCATAGTGACTCTATTGTCATATTTGTTCTTTTTAACAAAAACTTTTAACAATAAAGAATAAATCAATAGTGCTATACCTACGAAAAATAATTTTTTCTCCATTTAAAGCGACTCCTTTACTAAAGCGAAGAATACTTCCTGCGGTATTTCGACCTTACCGAATTGTTTCATTTTTTTCTTTCCATCTTTTTGTTTCTCCAATAGTTTTCTTTTTCTCGTTACATCGCCCCCGTATAATTTCGCTATTACATCTTTCCTGTATCCGGCAATATCTTCACGGGCAACTATGTGATTTTTTATTTTTGCCTGTATTGGAATTTGAAAAAGATGTCTCGGGATAAGTTCTTTCAGTTTCTCAACAACTTTACGACCGGTAGTTTGTGATTTTGACTCATGGATGATATAGGAGAATGCATCAATGGTCTGGTTATTGATAAGAATTTCTAATTTCACCAGAGGACCCGGTTTATAGCCAATATGCTCATAATCAAATGATGCATAACCTTTTGAAACAGATTTCAACGAATCATAGAATCCCACGATAATTTCTGCCAAGGGCAGTTCAAAAATAATAATCACATGGTTGGCATCAACCTGCTGCATTTCCACATAATTACCGCGATGATTTTTACATAATTCCATTACGTTACTGAGATATGCAACCGGACTAATTATTGTTACTTTAACACACGGCTCCTGGATTTCAATGATTTCATTATATGGAGGAAATTTTGTCGGGTTGTCTATCTCGGCTTCTTTTTTTATTGTCTTCACGCGATATACAACGTTCGGCGGGGTTAGTATAAGGTCTACTTTATATTCCCTTTCAAGTCTCTCTTTAACTATTTCCATATGTAACGAACCCAAAAAACCACAGTGGAACCCTGGACCGAGTGTATGTGAACTGACAGGGGTATATTGGAATGACGCATCGGTTAAATGTAATTTTTCCAGTGCTGTCCTGAGATTATCGTATTCACCAGGATTTATTGTGTAGAGTCCGGCAAAAACAAACGGTTTAACTTCGGTATAGTGAGTTTCTATCTTTTCGGGAACTTTGTCTTTCTCTATTATAGTGTCGCCTATCCTTACTTCGTGAATGTTTTTTATTCCAGCGATTAAATATCCAACCTCACCCGGGGTCAGTTTTTCACAGGGTATCATTTTAATCTGTATGTGTCCCAGTTCTAAGAGTTCATAACTCCTGTTTGAAGAAACCAGCGTGAGTTTCATACCGGAACGCATTTCTCCGTCAAATACTCTTGAATACACTACAACGCCTTTATAGGAATCATAAAAAGAGTCAAATAAGATTGCTCTTAAGTTGCTGTCCGGATTACATTTGGGTGACGGCAGTTTTGTTATTATTGCATTGAGTACTTCTTTTATTCCAATACCTTCCTTTGCACTCACCAGTATTGGTTCTGTATCTATGTTTAAAATTTCTTTTATCTGCTTTTTTGTCTCTTCAATGTCTGCTGTAGCAAGATCTATTTTGTTTATCACAGGGATAATTTTAAGATTTGCCTTCCTTGCCAGGAACACATTGGCAAGCGTCTGCGCTTCAACACCCTGGGATGCATCAACAACCAGGATAGCACCTTCACAGGCAATCATTGCGCGTGAAATTTCATAACTAAAATCAACATGACCGGGCGTGTCAATAAGGTCCAGTATATACTCTCTGCCATCATCTGTTCTGTAATTCATTCTTATTGTCTTTGACCTTATGGTAATACCTCTTTCCCGTTCAATATCCATTCCATCAAGTATCTGGGGTCTCATCTGGCTCAGGGGGATTGTATTTGTATATTCTAACAATCTGTCAGCAAGTGTGCTTTTCCCGTGGTCAATATGTGCCACTATACAGAAATTGCGTATATTTTCTATCAGCATTTCTTTGAAAGTCCTACCCTTTCTGATGGGGTTTACGGAGTAAATTCACAACAGTATTGTAATCGTCCGTTCCAAATATTTCCTGGACGAGTTTCTTTGAGTCTGCAATCGAACTTGACCTTATTATTTTCTTAATTTTAGGAACAGCTATGGGAGGGACACTGAATTCATCCAAGCCCAGTCCCATAAGTATTGTTGTAAATGCAGGGTCGCCTGCCATTTCCCCACACATACCCACCAATTTAGCGGCACTATGCGTTGCTTCAATTATATGTCTCAATAATCTCAGGATTGACAGGTGTAATGGTTCATACATAAAAGCAACATTTTCGTTTACTCTATCAACTGCCAATGTATATTGAATCAGGTCATTTGTACCTATCGAAAGAAAATCTGCCTCGCGGGCAATCGCATCGGCTGTAAGAGCTGCTGACGGTGTTTCAATCATTGCACCAAGTTTTATGTTTTCATCAAAATCCTGAATGTTTTTTCTAAGCACTTCCTTTGTCTCCTCAAAAATCTTTTTTGCTTGACGAAATTCTGCAAGACCTGTAACCATAGGAAACATTACTTTAATTTTACCTTTTGCCGATGCACGTAAGATCGCTTTCAATTGTACCACAAAGACTTCCGGATATTTCAAACACAACCTTAGAGAACGTAAACCCAGAAAAGGATTGTCTTCGGCAACAATATCGTCAAAACCAAATTTTGCTAATTTGTCTCCGCCTAAATCTATAGTCCGTATAGTAAGGGAGTAAGGCAGTACTTTCTGTGCAATGCTGCTATATATTTCGTATTGTTCTTCCTCAGAAGGTAATTTATCGCGGTTCATGTATAGAAACTCCGTTCTAAAAAGACCCACGCCTTCTGCTCCTGAATCAAGTATGGATTTTACCTCTTTTATACTATCAATATTACCCGTCAGTGTTACTCTATGACCATCAATAGTTTCTGCCGCTACATTACGTAATTTTTTTAACTCGTACAATTCCTGCTGTTCTATCTCATGTTCCTTACGATAATTTTCAAGTGTTTCGTCATCGGGGTTTACAATAACCAATCCCTGATTTCCATCAACAATGACATCATCTCCGTTGTTAGCAATAGCTGTAATATTTTTTAAGCCAACGACTGCAGGTATTTCCAGTCCCTGTGCCAGTAAAGAAGCGTGTGCGGTTTTACTGCCAATATCTATTGCAAACGCACTCACCTTATGTTCATACAACGCAACAGTATCCGCAGGGGTTAAATTGTGAGCAACTATCGTAGAATCTGCATTTGCTTCATTAATATATTTTCTTTGTGAGCCCATTAAATGCCTCAATATTCTTTTACCGACTTCCTGTATATCGTTTTTCCGTTCATTAAAATACTCATCTTCTATTTTTTCAAATGACTGCACAACTTTTTCTATTGTTGCTGAAAGTGCGTGTTCAGCATTAATACCTTCTTCAGAAATTCTATTTGCAACGTCCTTTTTCAATATGGGGTCATCAAGAATTCTCAGATAAACATCCGCTAATGGAGCATGCTCTTTCCCGAGTACTTTCAAAATCTTATGCTTTTCTAAATACATTTCTTCACGAACCTGTGATAATGCATTATGAAGCCTTGAGATTTCCTTCTTTATCATACTTTTGGGTATTTTTTTTAATACTACAGGAAAGTCTTCTTCTATCAAAAAAACCTTACCGATAGCAATTCCCGGGGACCCCGGGATTCCTTTCACTACACTAGATTTTGTTTTATCCATTTCTTATCCTCACTATTCGTTAAATCCGTTTTGGACAAGTTTACTGAGTTCCTCCATTGCTTTTTTTTCATCTTCTCCCTCAATAATAATATATATGGATGAATCGCATTCTGCCGCAAGAGTCATAAGTCCCATAATACTCTTACCATCAACTTCCTGGTCATTTTTGAATACCCTTATCCTGGATTTGAACTTTGTTGATGTCTGAACGAAAAGTGCTGCAGGACGTGCATGTAATCCCAATCTGTTCTTTATTTGTAAAATTCTTTCTTCCATCCGAAAATCCTCTCTTTCGGATGTCCCCCCTGTATTGATTTCGAAGAAATCAAGGGGGGACTAATTTTAATGTTAATTGATGCCCCGCAGGGGCATGTAAGTTTCATCAGCAAACCCCAAAACTCATATCCCAGAAATGGGATTTATGCGGTTGAATTTTGAAATTTTCATGGAATAGCACGCACGCTCCCTGACAGGTGCGTTCAAAACCTCTATCCGATAGAGAAACGGTTTCTACCGGAAATATCCAGATATTTTTAGGCAGGGAAAAATCAAATTTTATCTTAAAATTTTCATCCCTGTAAATCTTTTCAAAAGTTTTTTTATTCAGCATTTCTTCCTTTTCAACAGATTTTGAGCCTGCTACAAGGTTAAACTCAACACCATGCCACAAAGCAATCGGTAAATCAGAATGATTAATTATTTCATAATTCACAACCACCTCTGATTTTCTACTGAAAGTTACGGTTTTTCTTACCTCAAGTGCAAAAGATGTCCCCTCTATTAAAACATGGCCTTTCTTTGCAAGTCTTACTGACATTGCACCGTTTTCTTTTCTCTCGTCAATAATGTCATAATCATATTCTCCCTGGATAAAGTCTCCCTGTTCAATGTACTGACACCTGTAAAAATCCTCAAGCTTTGTGCTTTTGTGAAAGAAATGGTCAATCAAAGAAACTCTGTTATAGAAATCATGATGTACATATTTAATAAGTTTCTTGCCTTTACTTTTATATAATCCCAGCAAAGCAGCGCTTATACCGGAAGCTAATTTTTTCTTCTTTAGTTCTACTATCTCTGCTAATTTATCGTGATAGGTTTCTTTATATCTGGTAATCACTCCCAGCAAATTGACCCCGCATCCTTTTATATCCCACTCAAATATTGTACCGCCGCTATGGGGTCTGATATATAAATTCTGGGCATTTGTCTCCAAAATTATTTCCTGTTTCCCATCACAATCAAAATCAATATTCCTTAATTCTATATCAGACTTCTGCTCCTTATTCAATAAGGTTTCAGCCCGTATAAGTTTCTTATAAATTGCCAGGCGTAAATGCGGCAGATAAAGACCGCCGAATACACCATGCCAGTAGGCACAGTTACACTGACCTGCGTAGAGAGAATCAAGTGCTTTAGTATGGTGGGTAGTGTCTTTAAAATTATCTATTTTATTGCTTACATACAGCATTTTTTTGTGCATATTGTTTGCATCGGGATATTTCACCAGAAAATTCTGCCATATCCCCCCATGAATAAACTTTTTTATTCTCTCACCCCCGGGTAAATGCTCTAACTCTTCAAGAACATCTTCCAGTTCTGACTGCGCTTTGTGAGGTAAGGACCACTGTGTCATTTCAAAATAGCTCGCCGGAGCTAAATATACTCTCCCCCTGGCAGGAAAAGTCTTAACAAATTCACTAAATGTAAGAGTTTTTAGCCAGTCTGAATTTTGTTCAATTGCGGTAAGGAATTTATCTAACCATCTGCTGGTATAGACAAGTCTATTTGTTCCTGGCCAGAGTCCGAATTTTTCACCATCATCTATCATAACGACACATGGATTATCCGTAGGATTATCTAATTTATCCGACTCTGCTGCCATAGTTTTAAAATATTCAATTGTATCCTGGACAGGACGCCAGGGTATACTGTATCTCAACGTCTCGCTTATAGAAAAAATTTTTAGAGCATGTCCCTGCTCTTCGGTTATGTAATATCCATTTAAATCTTTCTTAGAGAGTCCATTTGAAATGAAATGATGGTCATCAAGTATTGTATATTCAAGATTTGATTGTTTAAGAATTTTTGCTAACGAACCTTCCCATATACGTTCAGCAAGCCAGGCGCCCCTGGGCTGGAAGTTGAATTTTTCCCTGATAAATTCTGTAAGTTTGTTTACCTGTCCTAATTTATCTCTATCGGGTAAAATAGAAAGTATAGGTTCATAATAACCGCCTGTAAGTAGTTCAACCTGACCGGAACCAATAAGTTTCCTGACAATATTTAGGTATTCCGGACGCTTTTCTTCAAAATAATCCCACAGTATTCCGCTGCAGTGCAGTGTCCATTTAACCCCTGGATGTGCCTGCATTAGCTTTATAAACGGGCTATAGGCAAGTTTATATGCTCTGTCAAATACATGCGGAAAATTACCGACTGGCTGATGATTATGAACACCAAATAAAAAATACAGTTTTTTCATCCGAAAATGCCTCTACTTTGAGTGCGGCATTATTCATCTTCCTGACGAATAATTTTTAATACTTCTTCTACGTCAGTCGCATCAAGTAATGCCTGTCTGAAAAATTTATCCTTAAAAAGTCGCGATATACGTGCTATAGCCCGCAAATGATACCCTGCTGAATCAGGCGGTGAAAGTAATAAAAAAACCAAATGTACCGGTTCGCCATCAAGCGAGTCAAATTGTATCCCCTGTTTTGAAATACCAAATGCTCCTACAAGTTCACTGACGGTATCCACTCTGCCGTGAGGTATGGCAACTCCCTGACCGACTCCTGTTGTGCCTAATTTTTCTCTTTCCATGACAGCATTTAATGCTTTTACAGAATCTTTTACTTTTTTTTCTTTAAGCAGCAACTCAATAAGTTCACTTATTGAACCTTTTTTGTCTCGTGATTTAATTTCAAGTGTAACGGCTTTTTGACAAAGAAAATCAAAGATTTTTATCACAGATGTTTCTTCCTCCTTCTTCTAATTATACCTGGAAATTTTTACCCAGATAAACACGTCTTGCTTCAGGATTGCTAATGAGTTCCTGTGCATCACCTCCAAAAAGTATCCTGCCCTCATATATTATATAGGCACGGTCAATAATCTCCAGTGTTTCACGAACATTGTGGTCAGTTACTAATATACCTATTCCTTTTTTCTTCAAATCAGCTATCATACCCTGAATTTCTGTAACCGTAATCGGGTCGATTCCTACAAATGGTTCATCCAGCAGCAGAAATGTCGGGTTACTCAAAAGTGCCCGTGCAATTTCGCACCGTCTCTTTTCACCACCCGAGAGGGAGTAGGCCATTTGTTTACGTAACTTCTCAAGTCCAAATTCCTTCAATAGTTCGTTGACTCTGGATTGTCTGATTTCTTTTGAAAAATCTAACATTTCAAGTATTGCCATCAGGTTTTGCTCAACAGTAAGTTTACGAAATATTGATGGTTCCTGTGGTAAATAAGACATCCCTTCGCGCGACCTTTTATACATTGGCATTTTAGTGATTTCAATATCACCCAGGAAAATTTTACCTCCCTCTGGTTTTATCAGACCGACTACCATATTAAAGATAGTTGTTTTACCGGCACCGTTAGGCCCGAGTAAACCGATGATTTCGCCCTTATTGATTTCAATGGTAACATTATCCACAACCTTTTTATTACGATATTTTTTTACCAACTTTTCCGCTAATAGAGTTACTTTTCGTGAAGTCATGTTAATCAACCTCTTCTATTTTTGCATAAACATTTTCTTTAAATAAAATTCTTTTCTCATTAATAAAAAACATGATTTTATCGGCACTAAATCTGGATAAATATTTATTATCGTCTGTATTAAACCGGAATTTGTCTATCTGAACATTGCCTTCAAAAACCATTCTGCCCTCTGACCTGTAAAATGTAACATCGTCAGATATGATTTCTCCGCTGGAACCCGTGAATGAATCAGTGTAAACCAGATATGGCCTTCCCGGTAAATGTATCTCTTCCTTTAACAAATCATAGTGCAATTTATTGCCGGATATTTTAAGTGTCTGACCATTTAGAGTCTCATAGAAAGTTATTACATTGTTCTCTGCCTCAATAATTTTATTTTTGTCGTCCTTCACCATTCTATCGGCAAATATATAATTTTTACCCTGTAGCATTCTCACGTTATCTGTAAATATAGTTTTACCTTCTAATTTAAGAAATTCAACCTTTTTTGAACTAATCTTTATTTCAGGTTCAGTAGAATAAACATTTATAACAAGACACAGAAATATGAAAATCGCCCAATTAAATATTTTCATCTCATTTTTTTATTTCAACGCGATTGTTTTTTACAATTACTGACGAAAGGTCAGGTGTGGCTTCTAATCCCTTTCCTTTGATAACAGAATCTTTTCGTGTAATTACAACCGATGAATCAGTAAAAATTTTTTTCTCCCTGTCAACGTATTTTAAATCCTCACATTCAAGTATTTCATTGTCTGCTGTGATTACTGTGGTTTTTCCTATTGTATGAAAATCATTCTTGCCTATGTCCATCTCTCCCTTATTTGACTTTATCACAGAACTTATTTGATTAGTGGGTAAATTTGTGTTCTTGTCAGTCTTAAAAAATTTAACATTAAATTTTTCTAATAATGCAATGTTTTTTGACTCATAGACGTATGCCTTTTCAGCTGTCAAATACCATATTTTTTTACCTTCTTTTGTCCCGTAAGCACTGAATTTGTTCAGTACCTGCTCCGGAGGAGAAGGGGTATTATCCTGTGTTTTCTCCACATTGTTTATACTATTTGTATTACAGGATAAGATAAATAATAAAAATAGAATTAGTAGTTTGTATTGCTTCAATCCCATCTCCGATGAAACCATACCCACTGGTCAGGATATTTTCTTACCTGGGATTCAATAATATCGCTTAGTATCTGAGTGTTTTTCATTATTTTATCTTCCTGGTTACCCTCGTATGAAAATCTGACAGGCGGCATAATTTCAAGTATATGAGTGTCATTCTTCTGACGATGTATGAATCCCGGTATAACAGTGCTGTTTGTTTTAAGAGCAATCCGGACAAGTGCAGTCGGGGTGTATGCCCTGTGGTTAAAAAAATTTATATAAACTCCGCGGGCAGCTTTTGTATTCTGGTCAATCAACATCCCTAACAACTCATTCCTGTCTAATACATTAAAGGTCTCTTTAATGGTACCCTGTTCTCTGCGGGTTATTATGTTTGCTCCTTTGGATTCCCTGATTTTCATCAGAAGACGTTCAAGTTGATTAATATAAACTTTGCGGGCAGTGGCATTAAACTTATATCCATGTAGAACCAGCGTCTGAGAGAGAAGTTCCCAGTTGCCGAAATGAGCTATCAAAACAATTACGCCTTTCTTATAATTTAATGCTTTATCCAGGAACTCTTTGCCTTCTAGTTTAACAAATTTATCAATATTTTTTTTATTGAGTCTATAAAATTTAAATAATTCAAAAAGATTTTTGCCCTGGTTGACAAATACTCTATGAGCGATAGAAGTATTCATAGAACAAAATTTCAGATTGCCCAAAGTTAATTTCCTGTGTTGCGGGAAAAAATAATAAGCGATAAAACCAAAAACGGCTCCGAGCTTCTGGGCTAATCTAAGAGGGACGAAAAACAAAGTTGTCTGTATTATCCTTATAACAAAATGTAATAGATCTGCTTTTAGAGACATCTAATTATCACTTTATACCTATGGCAATCAAATCACGTTCATCAATCATACCTATGACTCGCCGTTTATTATCAATAACGGGTAAGTTATCACAGTTATATTTTTTCATCGTTTCTGCTGCTTCCGATGCTAGGGCATCGCCTGTTATGGTTTTAGGAGATTTTGTCATTATGGTATTGAGTTTACGTTTAAGAATATTTGAATCAGATTGCAGTTTTCTTCTTAAATCGCCGTCAGTAAAATATCCGGTAAGTCTGCCCCTGCCATCCACAACGCTTGTCGCACCAAGTTTTTTCTCCGTCATAACTATCAGTGCCTGCCCTACTGTTGCATTCTGGTTTATAACAGGGTTATCCCTGTCTGAATGCATAATTTGATTAACTTTCAGATTGAGTTTCTTCCCTAATGTTCCCCCGGGATGCAACCTTGCATAATCTTCTTTTTTAAACCCTCTCAGTTCACCAACCGACATTGCAAGTGCGTCACCTATAACAAGCATAGCAGTGGTAGATGCTGTCGGAACCAGGTTAAATGGACACGCCTCTTTATCAACAGAAACGTCTATAACAAAATCAGCAAATTTTGCCAGAAATGATTTCTTTCTCCCCGTGATTGCAATAATTTTCATTTTCAATTCTTTCAACATAGGCAGAATTTTCTTTATTTCCTCTGATTCACCTGAATACGAAAGGATAATCACTGTATCCTCCGGAAGAATCATACCCAAATCTCCGTGTATTAACTCGGTTGGGTGAACAAATATTGACGGCACACCAATTGAAGAAAAGGTAGCAACGATTTTGCGTCCTATAAGACCTGACTTGCCTACACCAATGACAACAACACGTCCTCTGCATGAATTTATCGTTTCAACTGATTTAACAAAACCAGAGTTTATGTGTTTAAGTTGTTCCCGGACACCTGATAATTCAATTGCTATTGTTTTTTTTGCTCTTGATATTATTTTTTTACTCATTTAACACCCTCTTTGACTTCTTTATTGAGCCAGGGCGTTACATCCTTTGGGAGCTGCCTCATATAGGGCTTTAACAACCAGTTCAATAAAAAGAACAGGATAATTAAAAAAACGTAAATTATTGCCAATGTTTTAACATGCCACTTCCAGGAGGGTTTCCAGAGAGGTTCCACAATTATCTGCGTCCCGCACTTTTTGCAAATTTTTGCATCGTTTTTGTTTTCGGCATTACATTTTGGACATTTCATTTTGTTTCTCCTGATTTTGACCAATCTTCAAGAAATTTTTTAATCCCGGCATCTGTCAATGAATGTTGGGACATTTGCTGAATGACTTTAAAAGGGACAGAAACTGCATCTGCTCCATAAAGTGCAGAAAAAGATATATGATCTGAATTTCTTACCGAGACAACAAGGACTTTGGTTTTATAATTATGAATTTTGTATATCTGAACAATGTTCTTTACCAAGTCCAGACCTCTTTCGCCGGCATCATCCAATCTGCCTACAAAAGGGCATATCCAGTCAGCACCTGCTTTTGCTGCAAGGATTGCCTGGGCCGGCGAAAATATCAGAGTTAAAGCGGTCTTTATTCCTTTCTTTGAAAGTGTACTTACCGCCCGGACACCCTCCATGGTCATAGCAATTTTGGCAACAATATTTTTTGAAATTCGGGTGAGTTTATTGGACTCTTTTATTATCCCCTCATAGTCTGTACTGACGGGTTCAGCAAGGACGGGCAAGTCAGCAACTTTACTTATTTGTTTTAACAATTCTTCAGGGTTTTTATTCTGCTTGGCAATCAGTGTCGGGTTGGTCGTTACTCCATCAAGTAACCCCCAGGAAAAAACTGTCCTTATTTCGTCAACATCAGCGCTGTCAATAAAAAGTTTCATGTGTCTCCTCCAGACATGGGGTCAGACCTTGAAATGTGAAATTAAGCAAACTAAAGTAGCAATTTTCAAGTAGCGTCCCCCAATAGGTAAATACCGTATTTTACAAACTGAGCAAATTTTTTTGTATCAAGTTTTTCTTCTGTATGTGTATAGATATATTTGTGAAGTTTTTTCAATTTATTCCCCAATAAAAAACCACCAACTTTTGCTACTCCCGGATATTCCTGGTTTATATATCCACTAAAGATTTCTGCTACCGGCAGAGCATAATCTTTGTATATGTTTTTTGCAAATTCCAGTGTAGGCACTACATTTTCAGTAATGTCTTCATGCTTTATAACATGAAAACCATATTGCTCTGATTTCTTAAGAAAGGTTTCTTCAACATAACAGGTTTTATAGTAGTTAGTATTAACTTTCCTGAAATAATCAGATGTTAGTATGTATCCTTTTGGATTCAGTATTTCCCGGCATTTTGCAAATGTTTTATCCAAATCAAGATATTGCATACTCTCACACATAAGAATAAGGTCATATTTTGAATCAGTATCAAAATCTTCAAATTTCGTCAAACGAAAAGGTATGTTTAACCTTTCTTTGAATATTTTCTCCTGGTAAACATCCGGGGATATACATAAAACTTTATAACCTTTATTTACAAGTCTATCTGCCACTACACCTGTACCGCAACCTACATCAAGTATAGAACTGACACCTTCAGGAATAAATTTGATTAAGTGGTCAATATATTTAACCTGCGCTAATCTGAGGTTAGCCAGTGTGGTCGGCACACCGTTATCCCAGTAGCCAAAATGCAGAGATTCCACCTTTAATACATCTCTTAGAAATTTTAAACCATAATCAATCTTTTCCATGGGGTCAGGTCTTGCCTGCCCGTCGTCAGGCGGGACATTATAGTTTATTTCCGGACAATCTCGCTTATCTTTTTTACAGAAATCAGTAATTCTTCTAATTCTTCAAGATTGAGCATACTTGATGCATCACACAATGCTTTTTGTGGCTCTGGATGAACTTCCAGAAACAACCCATCACACCCGCAGGCAACTGCTGCCCGTGCCAGAACCGCTATAAATTCGGGCTGACCACCTGAAGATTCAGTTGAAGGAGGCCCTGGCATGCGTAAAATATGTGTAATATCTACAATAACAGGATAACCTATTTTTTGCATTAGAGGTATTGACCTCATATCACATACAAGGTTATTGTATCCCAAACATGTTCCTCTTTCTGTCAATATTATATTCTTATTACCTGTTGATTCGGCTTTCTTACAGATTTTCTTCATATCCCAGGGAGCAAGGAATTGTCCTTTTTTAATATTAATAACTTTGCCTGTTTTAGCTGCCCAAACAACTAAACTTGTCTGCTGGCATAGATATGCTGGTATTTGTATCACATCAAGGACTCTGGATGCTTCCTCAATTTCTGTCTGGCAGTGGACATCAGAAAGTACCGGGACGCCGACTTCTTTTTTTATCCGTTCAAGTATTTTCAATCCTTGTTTTATACCGGGACCACGGTAATAATCTACTGAGGACCGGTTAGACTTATCATATGAAGATTTAAAAATATACGGTATCCCAACCCTGGCAGTGATTTCTTTTATCTTCTTTGCAGTATTCAGTGTCAATTCCTCGGATTCAATTACGCATGGACCTGCAATGAGCACCAGTGGTTCTCCTTCTCCAATTTTTATATTATTTATTTTAATGACATTACCCATGTCTCCCCCACACTTGACGGTAGACGAACTTCAAAATCCGTCGAAACAATTACTCTGCTGATAAAGATGTTCAAATATCTCAGAAAAGGAACAATCATCGCATTTGGCGACCTTTGCCATCTAAACCAGCACAAAACAAATCCAATAATTCAACAAATTAAAAAAGCATCTGTCTTTTCATGTCCTATAATTTTGAATTAGATCGGGATTACTGTTATACCCTTCACACAGTTCTTTTATAGGGCAATCTTTACATTTAGAGTTCTCATGATTAAGACAAAAATTCGTGCCGATATATATTAATCCATTGTCTAATTCATCAATACCATAATCAGTATTCAATAATAAAGCATTTGGTATTTGTTGGATTTCTATTGTTCGAGGTCTTTTCTTCGTACTAAGATATTCTGCGCAAATAGTTTTGTATCTTTCAAAGAGACCATTGTCTTTTAATGCCACATCAGATTTCTTACCCCTGATATTAGTTACTCTGATATAATTTAAGCCTCCTTTACCTTTTCCTTTTTGAACAACTTCCCATTCTATATAATCTTTAATATTTGCCCAGTTCAATAAAAAACCAGTGCGGAAAAATATACGACCAGCATTACTATCAAAAGGTATTTCAAAAGATAAATTTTGCCAGCCTTTATCTTGTCTTCTTGCCAAATTAAAACTACAGACATACCATTTGGCAAAGAGATGACCTGCCTTATCTCCTATTGCTTTACCCAGACCATATCTCTCATTGTCCTTAATTTCCTTGCTCATCAATTCAGCAGAATTACATCTCTCTAAATAATCAATAAGTGTTTTACCATCTTTTTCTAAAATTAAAGGAACGCATAATGGAACGCCCCAACGGAATACTGCATAATTTAGTACCTGCTTGGAGTTATCCATAAATAAGTTGTATTTTTCAGGATTAGACTGATTTTCTTTAGCCCAAATAGGAGCACGTACCTTTTTAATGCCTTCATGAACAGTGCAGATTTTATCTATAGAAATACCCAATTCTTTGAAAAAATCCAGTGGACGATGAAGTATTCTAACCTCTCTTTGATAAAGTTCATTAGTAACTTTTATCAGTAGTTGACGAAGTCCTTCAATATCTGGTCCTTGATCTAACACTGCATTTAGTAGCAAAAATCTGGTAATTAACTCACGACGGGTCCAGGGACCATCTTGTTTGTCTAACTCGTTTAGAATTAGGTTCTTATTCTTATCGAAGAAATGATTAAATGGGTCTATAAGATGTATGTCCGGTTTGGCAGAATATTCCCTTCCTATTTCGGCAATAGTGGTTAACAATTTTTGACTCTTTTGTGTAATATTCATTTTATTTCTCGTGTATCAAATAGTTCTAACGATTGAGGAATATTTTCTTTAAGATTGCTCTTAATCCGATAAATATCTTTTTCCAGTCTCTCCCTGGCAAATTCGTAATATTCTTTCACAATTTCAAATCCAATATATTGACGTTTAATCATTTTGCTGACAACTGCAACCTGCCCCGAACCTAAAAATGGGTCCAAAACTACATCGCCTTCTTCACTGGAATAAAGCAATATCTTCTTGATTAATTCTGCTGGCAGTTTAGTTGGGGTTTTCTGGTCACCATTCCAGTATTCTCTTTTTATATACCAGACATCTTCTTTATCTTCATAATGCAAACTTCCGCCTGTGTCTTTTTTATCACCTTTACTAAAGCGTGCATAAGGGAAGAATTTTCTTCTCTGCTCATTTTTACAAACATATAAGCAATGATAATGTGAGGTTACAAATTTCTTTTGAGTCACCACACCAAACTGATATTTCCAGATGATATGATTGACTGTAATAAAACCGATTTCGTCAAGTGCATTAAGAATATCTTTAAGATTGTTCCATCCTGAAAAAACATACATACTACCAGATTCTTTCAGGATTCTATGAACTTCTTTCATCCATTGCAGAGTAAATTCATAATATTTCTCTTTCGGAATCTCTTGATATCCTTCCAAGACACGTGATTGTGTGCGATTGTAATTACTGCGTTTTGCTTTGAATTCTATGGCAAAAGGTGGATCAGTAATTACTAGGTCTATGCTGTTGTTGGAAAGTTGTTTCATCCCTTCTATACAGTCCATATTATAAATTTCGTTAATAGATGGCTTATAAACCAGTGCTGAAGTCAAGATCTCTTTTACAAAGAGTTGTTTTTCTCTTTTTTGCTTATATTTTACTTTCCTTCGGCTCTGCTCAGGATGGTGAGCCTGCCTAACCATTGTTTTCATCTTTCACCTTAAAATATGTTATTAAATCTACCACGTATATAGTAAGCCCGAGTTCGTCTGGGCGTCAAGTCTGGCTTTCCTCTTTAATTAACTAACCTCCTGATAACTTTTTTTATATCGCAGGGTCTATCAACGGGTATTGTATCGTCGTTGACAAGAACAGTCTTTATCTGATACCCGTTTTCCAAAATTCTAAGTTGTTCTAATCTTTCAATATTTTCTAATCTGCTCGCCGGTAATTTAACAAATTTTAACAAAAAATTCTTTCTAAAAACATATATACCTATGTGTTTATAAAAATCTCCTAAACACAGATTACGCACAGTGAATAATGGACGCGGTATAACAGACCGCGAAAAATAGAGTGCATGGTTATTATTATCAACAACAACTTTAGCAGTATGTGGATTATTCAATTCATCTTTAGTGTGAAATCTGCAAACGGGTGTTGAAACAACTGCTGATTTATCAGACATGAGTGCCTTAACGGTTTTCTCAATTGTCACCGGTGAAATCAACGGTTCATCACCCTGCACATTCACGACAATATCACATTTAATTTTTTTAGCAATCTCGGCAACACGGTCAGTCCCTGATTTACATTTTTTTGAAGTCAGCATTACTTCTGCGCCAAAACTTTTTGCTGTATTGAAAATTCTTTTATCGTCAGTGGCAATTATCGTCCTGTCAATCGACTTTACCCTGCGGCTTTTTTCCCACACCCATTGAATTAACGGTTTCCCGCATATTTTGGCAATAGGTTTTCCTGGAAATCTTTTTGAATCATACCTTGCAGGAATAACGGCAATCACTTTCATTGAAATGCAGCCCTCAACTCTTCTACGGAAACTGTTGCTGTACCAACCTTACCCACAACAATGCCGGCAGCATAGTTAGCAATTTCTGCTGAAATTCTCAGGTCAGCTCCTGTCGCCAGACATAAACTCATCACTGCTACAATAGTATCACCAGCGCCAGTCACATCAAATACTTCTTTTGCACGTGTCGGTATATATAAAGGGGGTTTGTTTTTTTCAAAAACCGACATACCTTTTTCACCGCGGGTTATTATTACCGAATTACAGTTAAGTTGTTTCAGAATTGACTGCCCGAGAGCAACAATCTCCTTTTCAGAACTAACCTTGTGCAGTCTCATCCCGGCAATTGCCTCACTAATGTTGGGTGTAATACAGGTCACTTCGCGGTATTCCATAAAATGTTCTATCTTGGGGTCCACAATTATGGGTTTCTTATATTTCTTTGCTTTAGATATTGATTCTTTCAGTACCTGCTGATTTATTACTGCTTTCCCGTAGTCAGATATGACGACAGCGTTTACTTTTGGAATCTTTTCGGAAATATAATCCAATAATTGTGATGTGATCTTGGATGACATTCCCGTTTTACTTTCGCAATCAAATCTTACCACCTGCTGATGGTGCGCTACGACCCGGCTTTTCAACGAAGTAGGCCTATTATCATCAATAAATATGCCTTTAATATCTATACCTTTCTTCTTCAGATTTTCTATAAGATTTCTACCAACAGCATCATTTCCGATAATGCCTGCCAGGTATGCTTTAGCATTAAGTGAGTTGATATTATTGCTTACATTGCCTGCACCACCGGCTAAATATTTTTCTTCTGTCACTTCAACGACAGGTACCGGTGCTTCGGGTGAAATTCGGGATACATTGCCGTAGATAAATTTATCCACCATTATATCACCGATGACCAGCACCTCTGTTTTGGGAAATCTTTTTATGCAATGGGTAAACTTTCTTTCCATAACAACTTTCCTTTTATAATATATTTTTGTAACTACTGAAGTATGTCTTAAGTTCGGGAATTTAGCCTTTAGGCTTTTATTAAAAGGCTAAAGATTTAATTCCTAATGGTTGACTGAATAGTTACATATCTTTTATTAACTATAGATTATATCAAATTTTATTAGTCTTGTCTATAATATATTATAAAATTTGACTAGTGATAAAAAATTTTATAGGATAGATTTATATGAAACGTGGTAAAGACAATATAAATTTTGATTCTGAAAGGCAGGAAATGGTTGAAACACAGATTGTCCAGAAGGGTATCAATGAGAAAAACGTCATTGAAGTAATGCTAAAAGTTCCAAGACATCTGTTTGTTCCTGAAAAATTCTTATCAGAAGCATATAATGACTATCCATTGCCAACAGGTGAGGGACAGACAATATCGCAACCTTACATGGTCGCACTTATGACAGAATTGCTCCAGCTCACAATTAAAGATAGGACACTTGAAATTGGCACAGGTTCCGGATACCAGACCGCTATACTTTCAGAATTGTCAGGTGAAGTCTATACCATTGAACGAAATAAAAACCTGTCTGAAAAAGCAGAAAAACTGTTGTCTTCATTAGGATACAAAAACATCAAATACAAAATCGGGGATGGAACGACTGGCTGGAAGGAATTCGGTCCCTATTCCAGGATACTTATCACTGCAGGCAGCAACGAAGTACCTAAACCATTGTTAGACCAGTTAAGCAACCTGGGTAAAATGGTCATACCTATTGGCAACAGGTTAAATCAGATACTCACAGTTATTGAAAAAATTAATGATAATCTCACTAAAAGAGAAATCTGTGGTTGTATGTTTGTACCACTAATAGGTGAATATGGATGGAAAACATAATAAAATTTTTAGAATCTCTACTGGGAAAATCACCAGAGCTTATGGTATTCCTGCTCGGTGCACTACCTGTTTCTGAATTGCGTGGTGCTATACCGCTTGGTATTGCAAAATTTGGTTTTTCAATTCAAAAAACATTTATTATTGCAGTAATTGGAAATCTGGTTCCTGTCATACCTCTTCTTTTATTTCTCAATTATCTGTCAAAAGAACTTTCAAAGATAAGTATATTGGGAAAATTTTTTGACTGGTGGTTTACAAGAACAAAAAAAAGAAGTAAAATAATAGAAGAATACGGGACGCTCGGTCTAATACTTTTTGTTGCTATCCCTCTGCCAATGACAGGGGCCTGGTCAGGCTGTGTTGCATCTTATCTTTTGGGGATGAGATTACGGTATGCATTCCCTGCAATTGCACTTGGAGTAATTATTGCAGGTATTGTTGTAACTCTTACAACAGTCGGTATTATAAAGATTTTTTAATCTCGGGAAGTAGCGCAGTTGGCTAGCGCGCACGGTTCGGGACCGTGAGGTCGCGGGTTCAAGTCCCGCCTTCCCGATTTTTAAACTCTACCGGCAGATAATCAACTGCTAATTTTAAAACAATCTCTCTTACCTTTTTGCTCCGGTAAACAGCCAACGGTCCTCCCAGAGTAATTAAAAACAAAACAATAGACATAACAATCATCAAAATACGGCTGGGGTTACCCATACAAACGACCTTTGTACCTGCAAAACCGTCGTGTAATCCCTGCTTATTTTCCCTGAACATAATCACCAGATAGCCTATGCCAAACGTTAATAAATTAATCACTTTGCCCATCAATCTTCTAAGGGCAATCTGGGTAGTTACGATTGAATTATTACTTCTTAAAACCATCAAGCCAAACACTCTTTTACCTATAGTTTTACCGGATTTGCCGAGTAGAAATACTTCATATAATATTCCTATAGTAATTATAATGACAATACTTAGTATTTTAATTATATGGCTATATTCCTTAAAAACAATTCCTAACAAAAGTTTTGTAAGGAAAATTACAACCGCACTCAAACCAAGAACAATATATATATCTAAAACAGCAGAAAAACATCTTATCCAGAACCCTCCTAATTTGATTTGTATATCTGCACTCGTTCTAACCGCAGACCTTCTCACGCTATCAGCCACTGTAGTGGGTTGTTTTTTAGATGGGGTTATCATATATCCACTGTCTTCCGATAAAATAACACCTGCTACCACCCTTCTCCCTTCCAAACCGGGTGATCCTATTACGCCAGGTCCAACTTTTTTCTCACCTGGAATAGTCGGGGTTGGCTGATCAGAACGGATTACGGTTGGAGAACCCGAAGGAAGTTCAGAAGTCGGTGAAGGAATTGCTGGTAACGGCGGCATTGAAGGAATTTTGGGGAGTTGTGGTCCAACAACAGGCTTGGGCTGGACTGGTCTTGAAACAATTTTGCCTACCCAGTTCCAGTTATCATTTACTTCATCATATAGAGCTACATTACCTCTTTCATCTATCCAGAAATAACCTTCCTCTTCAGAAAACCAATATTCACCTTTGTTTTCAACAAGAGTTGTCCTTCCGTCTGGAAGCAGTACATATTTCTGGGATGCGGCGGGTTGTTCTTTAGGCATTTTTTTGTCCTATATATATATACCAAATATCATTATATTAATCAAGTATTCGTCCCCAATAAATTGGGGAATCCCTGTAGCGTCCAGTTTTAACTGGACGAATTCTTAAATTTTATATATAATAACATCACTATAATGTTAGAAATAGGCAAATTAAAAATAGACCCGCCAGTAATTTTATCGTCCCTGTCAGGTATAAGCGATCTGGCATTTAGAACTATTTCCCGCAGGTTCGGTTGTCCTTTTGCATTCTATGAAATGTTTGACTATAACTCTATACTTCGCAAGAACAAAAGGACATTTGAGATTCAGATGAAAACTAACGATACCGACAAACCACTGGGAGCACAATTACTGGGCAATGACCCTGAAGCCCTGTTAGAAACTGCTCTGGTATTACAGGAGAAGGGAATTGATTTAATTGATATAAATTCTGCCTGTCCTGTGAAAAAAGTATTGAAAAGAAAGTGCGGGGCTTATTTATTGAAGGATACTCATGTTTTTGGTTTAATAATCAAAAAACTTGCAAATGGTTTGAGAATACCTGTCTCTGTAAAAATCAGAACCGGCTCCTATACGGCAAATAAATCCATAAATGCATTAGAAGTATCAAAAATAGCCGAGGGTTCCGGAGCAAAGGCAATATTCATCCACGGTAGAACTGCAGAACAAAAATATAACGGGCAGGTGTCTTACGAAACCATAAGTGCGGTTAAGAAAGCAGTTAAAATACCTGTAATAGCAAGTGGAGATATCTTCTCGGGCCCGTCAGCTAAAAAAATGTTTGATGAAACAGGATGTGACGGAATTCTTGTTGCACGGGGGGCTTTGGGAAATCCCTGGATATTCAGCGAAATAAAACATTACTTAGAAAAGGGGACAGTCCTTCCTCCCCCGACTATGGAGGAAATTAAAAATGTCAGTATTGACCATTTGAAAATGTCAGTAGAACTTCACGATGAACGCATCGGTATCTACAGAATGAGGAAACTTTTTTGCCGGTATTTCTCCAATTTTCCTGGAGCAAAACATATACGCACCGAACTTACCAAATTAACTACAGTCAAGGATATAATGGACTTTTTAATATATGAACTGATGTTGCCTTGAATGTTATAAATATTTCATCACCTATTTTTAAATTCATAGAAATCAAAGATTGTTTGGTTATCACTGTTTCAAAACATACCTTATTGACACAAACCGTTAAGATATACACGCTACCAAGCCATTCTATATTTTTAATGGTCCCCCTGAAACAATTCCTTGCACTGGAGTCCAAACGTGTCTTTGAGACAAAAATATCTTCAGGGGACAGAATTCCGGCAACTTCACCGCTGATATTACCCGCCACGACAACTATTTTTAAATCGTCTCTTATAAGATATGTTTGCCCATCTTCTTTCAAAATATTTCCATAAATTATGTTCTTTGAGTATAAATATTCTGCAACATCAAGCATTGCAGGGCGGTTAAATATTTCTTTAAAATCACCCTCCTGTAGAATTTCTCCGTCTTTCATGAAAGATATTTTACTGCCATATTTTATTGCCTGCCTTAAATTATGTGTTGAAAGAATTATTGTTTTCCTCAAACCCGCAAGTCCGGAAATAATGTCTTCTATGGTTTTTACGCTCAAAGGGTCAAGATTTACTGTCGGCTCATCAAAAATAAATACTTCCGGCTCAATTATCAACACCCTTGCAATGGATAATCTCTGTTTCTCTCCGCCGGAAAGTTCTTTTGCATTGTGATAAGATTTATCAGATAAACCTATTTTAAGAAGTGTTTCTTCAACTTTATTTTTATTAATTACAATACCCCTGATTTTTAACCCGTAAGTAATATTATCAAATACTGTCCCGGACAGCATCAGGGGTGTTTGAAACACGAAACCTATTTTTCTCCGAAAAAGAGTTTTTTCATCGGACGACATCCTTGATACTGGTCTGTCTTCATAAAATATTTCTCCGGATGTGGGTCTATCCAGGAGGGTAACCTGCCTTAAAAGTGACGTCTTACCCGCACCGTTAGGACCGATTAAAACGTTTATGCCCTCGTTATTAAAAGACGCATTTATGTTCTTGAGTATTTGAAGGTTATTTATGTTACTGTTAAGATTTTGAGTCCTGATATTCATTTATTTGCCCTGTAACATCTGTAAAATAAAGTTTATGATTAACGCAACAAAAATAAGTGCGACTCCGAGAGCGATTCCAATTTCAAAATTACCCTTCATTGTCTCAAGCGCGATTGAAGTAGTTAGTACCCGGGTGGCACCCTTGATATTTCCTCCGACCATAAAGGTCATTCCTGTTTCACCAATCACTCTTGAAAATCCGGTAATTATTGCCGTAAGAAAGGCAAACCTGCCTTCATGTAATATCGTAAAAATCATCTGCTGCCTGTTAGCTCCGAGAGAATACGCAATATCTTTAGTATCTTTTGCAATGTTCTTGAGAGCAGAAAGGGTGAGTGCAGTAATAATAGGGACTGCAAGGATTGACTGGGCTATTATCATAGCGTAAGGCGTGTACAGGAATCCTAATATTCCCATTGGTCCACCCCTGCTGAGAAAAATATATACAAGTAGCCCGATAACCACAGCAGGAAAGGCAAGCCATGTATTGACAAAACCAATAATTAATCTTTTAAACCTGAATTCCTTTATTGCAATAAAAGCGCCTGCCGGTACGCCTATTAATCCAGCGATAACCGTGGCACTGCCTGAAACTACAAGCGAGAGGATTACAATTCCCAGGATTTCCATAAATATTTATTTAATAACATCCGGGAAAAACAACCGTTCCCCGAATTTATCAACTCCATAATTTTTTATAATGTCCTGCCCCTCAGCCCCTGTTATAAACTCTATAAACTTTTTTGCCATATCATATTTAACCCAGGGATATTTTGAAGGCGAAACAGCAATTACCGAATACGGGTTATAGAGTTCATTATCATCTTTAACAAGCAAATCAAGGGCATCTAGTTCCTTTTTATGTGATAACCAGGTAGCCCTATCGCACAAAGTGTATGCAATTTTTTCGTTGGCGATACGCAGCGTGACTTCCATACCCGAGCCACTCTCAATATACCATTTACCTGAAGGTTTTATTCCTGATTTTTCCCAGAGATATAATTCCTTCCTGTTAGTGCCTGAATCATCACCGCGTGAAACAAACGCGGATTTCATCTCGTATAACTTTCTAAAAGCATCCAGGGATTTAAGTCCTTTTATTTTTGCAGGGTCATTTTTGGGACCGACAATAAAAAAATCGTTGTGCATTACGTCAAACCTTTTCACACCGTAACCCCCGGATATAAATTGCTCCTCTGATTTCCTGTCATGAACCAGTATTACGTCTGCATTACCATCTTTTGCAAGCCGTATTGCCTGCCCGGTCCCGACGGCAATTACTTTCACTTTACAGTTGTATTTTTTTTCAAACGGCGGTATCAGGACATCAAATAATCCTGAATCCAACGTGGAGGTAGTAGAAGCAAGTGTCAAAACAATCCCGGACAGGTAACAAATCGTTAAAAACAATCTTTAACCTCCCCTTTCATTACTTCAATTGCATGAGCTAAAACCGGGAATAATATCTCAAGACACTCCCCAACTGCTCTTGGGCTTCCCGGAAGGTTTATAATCAGAGTTTCCCCCCTGATTCCGGCAACTCCCCGTGATAGATACGCGCGTTCATTTTTTATTCCTGACTTCATCCTCATCAATTCAGAAAGACCCGGCGCTTCTTTCTGCAATATCTTTTTGGTTGCTTCGGGTGTAACGTCCCTTGGAGAAAAACCTGTCCCTCCGCTGGTGACGATTAAATCCAGCCCATTTATACCTGACCAGTCCTTCAGGGTCGACGAGATAATCACGGTATCGTCAGGTATTATTTTATATCTTACAGCATCTCCGTCTATTTTTTTCAACTCATTTACTATAATGATTCCACTTTCATCTTTCCTCTCACCCCTTGCACTCCTGTCGCTTATTATAAGAATACCTGCTGAAATCTTTCCATGATTAATTATTTCAATTGCGTCACCCTGTCTTACATTACCTCCTTTCAGGACCCTGGCAAATATTCCCTGTGAAGGTAAAATACACATACCTTGTTTCTTATAAATATTACAAGGTTTTTTACAGTTCTTACCTATCTGTGTAACTTCTACAACAACAGTATTTCCGATTTTAAGATTTGTTCCTATCGTTAAACTTGTAAGTTCCATACCGGACGTTGTAAAATTTTCCCCGAAACCACCGCACCCGATTTTAATACCTTTTTTCCTTATCTCCTCAAGGCTCTCTTTGGCAAGTAAGCTTATCTGCCTTATCCCGGGCCCGGAATGAGCATCTCCGACAAGCCCGTAATTTTCTTTGACAATTCCTTTGCCTATGTTCTTTTTTGGTACTCCCTTCTCTTTACTCACGCAAACAGATAATATTTTCCCCATATTATTTATTCCTTGGTCACCCCGACGGCTCACCAACTCGCCGTCCTGCGTGGCTCGTTCACACTTATTCGTGTGAACACGCAGCCACTTTTGCCTCCACGTTTTTCCAACAACATAACATCCGTAATCTCTATTGACCTGTCATACATCTTGCACATATCATAAACAGTCAATGCAGAAATTGCACAGGCAACCAGTGCTTCCATTTCAACACCTGTTCTTTCTATTGCGGACACCTGGGAAATAATTACAATACCGTTATCTGTAAAGGAAAAAGATATTTTAATATCAGTAATTCTCAAAGGATGACAGAGTGGAATTAAATCAGACGTTTTTTTAGCAGCCAATATTCCTGCTGAACGTGCATTTTCCAGCACATCACCTTTTATAACTTTTTTATTCTTTATAAGGTCCATCACTTCCTTTTTAAGTTTAATAACTGCCTGAGACTTTGCCACTCGTTTGGTTTCCTTTTTACTGCTCACATCAATCATACCATTTCTCATACCCTCTATCCTCCCATATCACTCATCACAAATTCATGTTCCCTTACTCGCTTTTTTGAATAGTTATGCTTTTCAAATATAAGATTATCCATATACATCTTAATCTTTTCTTCTTTAATGCCATTTCTTAACATATTTTTTACATCAATACTGCGTGGAGATAAAAGACAGGGATAAATCTTACCTTCGGCGGTCAGCCTTAATCTATTACAACTTCTACAGAAATTACCGGTTACTGTATTTATAAAACCGATTTGCCCCTGAGCATTATTTATTCTGTAATTTATCGCAGGCCCATTTCCCCTGACTTCACAGGGAATCAGTTCACCAAACTTTTTTTCTATCTTTTCTTTAACCAAACTACCTGATATTAATTCAAAGTGCAATTTACTGTTATCGGTTGAAAAATACTCTATGAATCTCACGCATACTTTATTATTTATTGTAAAATCAGCAAAATCTTCTATCTCATCATCGTTAATTCCTTTCAGGAGAACAATATTTATTTTCAGTGGAATGACCGATTCGGACAGAATACGTTTTACAGTAGAAAAAACTTCTTCAAATTTATCTAATCCGGTCAATTGTTCGTATCTGTTTCTTTTAAAAGTATTCAAACTAATATTAACTCTATCCAGCCCGGCTTCCATTAACTGGGAAAGTTTACCGTCTAAAAGAATTCCATTTGTCGTCATACTTATTTCCTTCTGTGAAGTTTCTTCTTTTAATTTTTTAATGAGCACCTCAAGATTTCGCCTCATTAAAGGTTCTCCCCCGGTTATTCTTATATATTCAATGCCTTTCCGGTTAAGTATCATTACAGTTTTCACTATTTCTTCAAAAGTCAATATTTCCCGAGCTGGAAGGAAATTATTTTTTCCATACGGCATACAATATATACACCGCAAATTACATCTGTCTGTTACTGAAATGCGAAGATAGTTTACCATCGTATCAGATTTACCCATCTGTTCCTTCTTAGCAAGGAAACATTTTCGTCTATTATCATAAAAGCATTTGCCTGAGAAAGCGAAAATATATCTGCAGAACCATGATAACCTCTTACAGGATATACCTTCAGCAGTCCCCGTTTATCCGCAGGATTATCTAATTTATCCGCAGGATTATCTAATTTATCAATAACTTTTGCTGGAACGAAATGTTTCCTTCCGGGTATTTGTTTAAAATCTTCCTTCAATATTCCCCGCCTGATGTTCAAATCCGGTTTCTTACCCATCATTTTATCTATCACTGGTTTAATTAAGATTAAGAAAACCAGATAGGTTGAAACAGGATTTCCCGGGATACCAAAAATTAATCTATTTTCCTTGATTCCAAAGAAGACCGGTTTACCGGGTTTTATTTTAATCTTATGGAACATCTTTTTCACACCGCATTTTCCAAGCACAGCAGGAATAAGGTCATAATCGCCCATTGAAACACCGCCTGATATAAGAAAAATATCATAATTAAACCCTTCCATTATTTTTTTTGTTAAAATTTTCTCTTCATCCTTAGCAATGCCCAGATACCTGGCTTTTATACCCATATCCCGGAATAAAGACAATAACATATGCCCGTTACTGTTATAAATTTTTCCATAGGTTAATTTATTACCCGGTTCAACTATTTCATCACCTGTATTCAGAATAGTGACAGTAGGTTTCCTAAAAACTTTTACTTTCGTTATTCCCAAACTTGAAATTATAGCTACTTCGGGTCCCCTTATAAGCATACCTTTCCCGAGAACAACACTGCCGTTTTTTACATCTTCACCTTTAAAACATACATTTTCACCCGGATTTACCCTCTTAAGGATTCTTATCCAACCATTATTATCTTCTTCGGTATATTCAACCATCACGACTGAATCCGTACCCCTGGGTAACGGTGAACCCGTCATTATTTTAACACATTCCCCTTTTTTAACAGTTCTTTTGTTCCTACGGAAGGAATAACTCTCCCCTGCCCTGATGGTTGCCACACATTTTAGTCTCACGGGAACAATTTTTAAATCATTGCTGTGTACGGCATATCCGTCCATAGCAGATTTATTAAAAAGTGGCATATCATATCCTGCCCTGATATTCTCAGCGAGGACATATCCTATAGTTTTATCTACAGGTAACTCCTGAATACCTAATATATCTGCCTTAGCCAGGACTTTCTTGAGCGCTGCTTCAAATTTAATCATATCTATTTCTGTCTCCATTCGCCGAATATCTCCCTGAATTTTCTGTCCACAAATTCGTCAACCAGTTTTTCTAATTTATCGTATTTCTTAATGAGGTCTTTTGCTAAAGGCGTGAGAGATGAACCGCCCTTATCCTTTCCGCCTTTTGACTTTTCCAGGAGTTTAACACCCAACCGTTTTTCTATGGCAGTAATATATCCCCATCCATGTCTGAAAGAAATATTCATCTTTTTAGAAGCGCCGCTTATAGAACCAGCCTGCCCTATTGCTTTCAGTAAATCCGACTTACCCTTACCGAATATAAGCTTCCCATCTTTTTCAATCCAGACTTTAGATTTAATTTCCATCCGAAAATGTCCTCCTTTCGGATGTCCCAGCGTATAGTTTTCGACATTGCTTCTAATGGAGAAAACTGCGTGGGACTATTTCTATCTCCTTAAGGTCATCCTGTGTGTTAACATTGTAAAACGATGACAATTCTTCGGGTTCGGGCTTAATATATTTACAATTACAACATTCCAGAAATTTATTTACAGAAAATTCTTTTGTCTGTCTTTCTCGTCGGGGCAATGAATCTTCCAATTTAACCAGTATACTTTTAGCATATATTCCATACAAAGGTTCTACCCCCTTTTCCGAATATGGAACGACACAATCAAAATTGCCGTTTTTTGAAACATCTAATAGTTTTTTTATTAAACCGATATGCGGAAACGGCATATCGCATGCCATAAAAAAACCTCTGCTTTTTGATATTGACTTCAAACCCGTATATATTCCACCAAGCGGTCCTATCCCCTTGATTAAATCCTCCACTACTTTTATATTTTTAAATTCTGCAAACCTGCTTCTGTCATCCGTAACTATAAGTATCTCGTCAAAAAATACCATAAATACTTCCAGTATCCTGTCTATAATTCTTTTACCACCTATGGTTAAAAAAGCTTTAGGATATCCCATCCTCTTGCTCTTACCACCGGCTAATATCACTCCTGAAATATCTTTCATAAAACTATAAAATTGGCTTCCTCCCCTTTGTCTAAACTCAAGATGGGAGTTTTGTTTTAACCCACTCAAGAAAACAAAGAACTTTGCTTGGCACACTCATCAATTTTCTCCTAAAATTCATAATTCGTTTAATTAAGAACCGTCCCCATTTTTTTCCGCAAGTCAACCAAGTCAACTCCGTCCCTTTATATGATGTTCTGATAGAAGGATTAAAAAATCTAAGTTTGTACTATCTAACAGACCGAACTAACCCTATATCTTTTTTGAGCCAGTCATTTACTATCGTCTCAACGTCGGTGCCTTTTTTCCCAGCAATGTTACGCATGAAATCGGCTATCTCTGGCTCCAGATAAATAGGGAAATTTAGTTCGGCACCAGGACGATAAAATTTACCCCGTTTACCCTTAGAAAAATCATACTCTTTCTTCATAATCTTCACTCCTCGTATTGTTTTATTTCTCCCTTTGTTGCTTTACGTGCAGAGATGATGCGAATACCGCAAGATGATGTATCAATTTCACGACTTGTGAATATTTTGTTTCGCCTTTCTATTGTCCCACTCAAAATTATAACGCAATTGTTACTCCATTAACAGTATTATCTTACTATTTCACCTTTTTAATTCTACGATTGCTTCCTCCAGTGCCAATATTTTCTGCTGTTGTTCTTAAAGAATCAGAACCGTTCCCATTCTTTGCCCATTCTTTGTTACCCATTCTTTGTTAGTAAATATTCCATCTGTAACATATTTTATACAATTTAAATAATTCTGTCAAGAATTTTGTACTTACTGCCTTGATATCTGGTTGACGACAAGACACCAGCCTTATTGGTTTGTAAAGAAATTACATATAGTATAAAATAATCAAATAACCAATACTCACGGGCCACCACGCACCGGACGGACATAGTAGCCATTGGCCTTATCGCTGTAGTCCACATAGCCATAGTTGAAAGACAAGGACCAAGCGTAGGAAGCATTCGGCACATATGTTGTGGATGTCCAGTGCCAACTGCTCTTTGTGTTTGAAAAATATGTTGTGTTTATTGCTGGAAATTGTTCTCCGTAATCAACAATGCTTATAACTTCCCTTCTATTGGGCAATCGCCAGTCAAAATAACCCGCATAACTTAATCCCTCACAGAATGTCAATGCCTGGTCCCATGTCTAAACAAAATTTTTTCTTCAACAGACTTACTATGTTTCACAAAAATATTTCTGTAAACACAAATCAATAAGTTATAGGAACCATTGAAATTTCTATGCCTTTATACTTTCTCTATTTTTGCTGAACAAACTTTAAACTCCGGTATTTTTGACTTCGGGTCCAACGCAGGATTCGTCAAAACATTCGCAGACGCTTCCCGGAAATGGAAAGGAATAAAAATCACTCCCTCTTTGGGCTGTTCTGATATACGGGCATTCAATTCAATACTTCCTCTCCTGGTGGATACCCTGACAAGATTATTATCTTTAATACCCATTTTTTTAGCATCTTCCGGATTAATCTCAACATAATTTTTAGGCACAAAAGCATCCAATACTTTCACTCTTCTGGTTTCATTGCCAGAATGATAATGGAAAAGAATTCTTCCTGTTGTCAAAATAAAAGGATATTCTTCGTCAGGGAGTTCCTGTGCCTGTTTGTATTCCACAGCAGAGAATATTCCCTTACCTGAAGATGTTTTAAAAATCCCGCCTTTATGCAAGATTTCTGTCCCCTGGTGATTTTCATCCGTGCAGGGCCATTGTAAACCATTTTTTTCTAACCTTTTATGCCTGATTCCGCAATATGATGGCGTCCCTTCTGCTATTTCTTCCATAATCTCAGCACTGGACTTGTACTTCATCTCATAACCCATTGCCTTAGAAACTTCACGGACAATTTCCCAGTCAAACTTTGTCCCTTCAGGTTTGATTCTCGCTGGTCTTAAGAGTTGAACAGTCCTGTCTGTATTCGTAAAAGTCCCGTCTTTTTCATACGTAGCAGCTGCAGGAAAAACCACATCAGCAAGTTTTGCTGTCTCAGAAAGGAATATATCCTGGACAGCAAGAAACTCAAGTTTTTCAAAACCCTCTTTTACATGAGAAATATCTGCTTCTGTCATTAAAGGGTTTTCGCCCATAGCATACACTGCTTTCATTTCTCCTTTTAATGATTTTTCTGCAAATTCTGTCACGGGACTTCCCGGTTTATCCGGAAGTTTTGCGCCCCAGTCATTCTCAAATTTTTCTCTCACTGCGGGGTCATTAACCTTCCGGTATCCTGTAAACACATTGGGAAGAACTCCCATATCACAGGCACCCTGGACATTCGCCTGCCCACGCAAAGGCATAACACCTGCACCCGGTCTCCCCACATTCCCCGTCAACATATTAAGGTTAGCAACTGACAGAACATTATCAACGCCTGTTGTATGCTGGGTTATACCCATCGTAAAGAAAATCATCACGGATTTTGCGTTACCTATGATTTGTCCTGCCTGTCTTATTATATCTTTATCTACATTCGTAATCTTACTTACAGTTTCTAAGTCATATTTCAAAATCACCTTTTTTGCTTCTTCAAATCCTTCAGTATGCTGTTCTATAAAATCCCTGTTTTCAAGACCTTCGGTCAGTATAACATTCATAATTCCATTGAGCAAAGCAACATCTGTCCCCGGCGTATGCTGAATAAAAACATCGGCATATTTTGCAAGTCCGACATACCGCGGGTCACAGACAATGAGTTTTGCTTTATTATTTTTTTGATGTTCCTTGACTATCTGGGCGATAACC
>MNXB01000078.1 GCA_001871125.1 Elusimicrobia bacterium CG1_02_37_114 | reverse complement strand
CTGGATGTCCAGGAATCTTTACCCACCTGAAGCAAACTTCTGATTAATCTAATCTGAGACTCTGTGGTTTCGTTTATCAATAAATTTCTCTCGGAAACGAAGAAAATCACTCCTAAAGACGATATTATTACAACCATAAGGATACTGGTCAACAATGAAAGTTTCGTGCTTAGTTTTATTCTAATCATTTTGGAATACCTACTCAAGGAAAGTATAAAAGGGTAAACCCTTAATTCCTGGATTATAAAAGGGTAAACCCTTAATTCCTGGAATTTACCCTTTAGGGTTTTATCCTTTAGGATTTTACTCTTCAAACTTATACCCATATCCAGGAACTGTCTGAATTCCCTTACTGGCGGGTCCGATTTTCTTTCGTAAAGTTTCAATGTGTTTTTCTACGCTTCGGGTAGTAATATCTATATTATACCCCCATACAGTTTCAAGCAAATATCTTTTACTTAACACATGTCCCTTTTTTCTCAGGAAGGCACACAATAAATCAAACTCTTTCGGCGTGAGTCTGATGTCTTTTTCTTTTATGCTTTTATTTTTTATTTCAATAATATGACGTGATACGTTAATGGTTATATCTTTTGACGATAATATCTCTTCAGTTGCTCCACGATAATCAAGCCTGCGCAGTATCGCCTTGATTCTTGCAATAAGTTCGTCATTGTCAAATGGTTTCGTCATGTAGTCATCGGCACCTATACGCAAACCATTTATTTTATCTTCTGTTTGTTTCCTGGCGGTCAATAGTATTATTGCTATATGGGATGTATCTTTGTTTTGTTTTAATGCCTGGCATACCTTTATTCCATCCATATCAGGGAGATTCAAATCAAGAAGTATTAAATCGGGCGATTCCTCCACAGCTTTTTTCATACATTCTTCACCTGTGATTGCTGTGACAACACTAAATTCCTGAGCTTTTAATAATTCTTTCAAAAATTCAAGCAGGATGTCGTCATCATCCACGCATAAAATTTTGTATTTCATTTCTTCACCCTGACCTTTCACAAACAGCGGCGGACGGGCTTCGAACCCGCAACCTTCAGCTTGGCAAGCTGACGTTCCACCAATTGAACTACCGCCGCAAGACTATAGGGTCAGACCGTAGATACTCAGTAAACCACGTGTCATTGCGAATGAAATGAAGCAATCTCATTTTAGATTGCCACGTCGCTAATGCTCCTCGCAATGACGTACTCCCAGTAAATACTTACGTCAGACCTTGAAATGTGACATTACGCGCCATTCTAATTCACTGAATTACGCCCGCATTTGTGTCACCTTCACTTCGTTTAAGTCCCTTCACAAAGAGAGGGTAGAATATATCAAATTTTGGCTAGTCATTTCTTTTGGTTTTTCTATCCCTAACAAAAAGAGAATTGTAGTCGCTATATCAGATAAGATACCATTTTTAAGTTTTATATTCTTATAATCATTTGCAATATAGATAAATTCTACTGGGTTTTTAGTATGGGCTGTCTTAGGTAATCCTGTGTTATAGTCTATCATCTCTTCTACATTTCCGTGGTCAGCGGTAACTAATGCTATTCCATCTTGTGATAATATTTCTTCAACAACTTTACCTACACATTCATCTACTACTTCTACTGCTTTTATTGCTGATTCATAATTTCCTGTATGGCCTACCATATCACAATTGGCAAAGTTTAATATAATTACATCAAATTTATTAGAATTTATTTCCTCTATTACTCTTTCTGTTACATCATAGGCATTCATTTCTGGATGTTCTGCAAATGTTGCAGGGTCATATATACTTTTTACTTCAATTCGCGATTCGTTTTTAAATGGCTCAATAAGTTTCCCATTAAAAAAAGATGTAACATGTCTAAATTTCTGAGTTTCGGATATTCTAAGTTGTGTTAAACCATTATCACTTATAACCTGGCCTAATAAATTGTGCATTCCTTCAGATTCATCCATGGGTTCTAACACAAAAAAGGGGAATGCATCATAATATCTTGTAAGACCACAGTAAACTATATTAAGTTTTTTCCATCTTTGACCGGGATATTCATCTTCGATAAATGCTTGGGTTAATTGAATTGCTCTATCCTGTCTATAGTTAAAATGAACTACTGAGTCACCATCTTTTATCCCTGAGAATCCATCTATTATTGTTGGTGGTATATACTCATCTGTCATTTCGCTTCCATCAGGGGCAATATCGTTTTCATATGCCCGTTTTATCGCCTCTTCAGGAGTATTAACTTTAATTCCTTCTGCTTTAGTTAAGGTATTATATGCTTGAGTAGTTAGATGCCAGCTTCTTGCTCGATCCATGGCATAGTATCGTCCCATTAAAGTTACTATTTCACCTATTTGATACTCCTGTATTTTTTCATTTACTGCTCGAAGAAAATTTAATGCACTCCTTGGAGGTGTATCTCTTCCATCGGCAAAGAAGTGTATGTATAATTTTTTAATATCTTGTTCTTTAGCATATCTCATAATAGCAAATAGATGTTCTTGGTGAGCATGTACTCCTTCGTTTTGCACCAAACCCATAACATGAAGCGATGAATTATTCATTCTACAATTGTTAATAGCCTTTTGAATGTTATAATTTTCAAATAACAGACCACTGTCTATTGCATCATTAATTCGTTTTAATTCTTGTTCAACAATTCTTCCTGCACCTATATTAAGATGGCCAACTTCTGAAGAACCTTGATATCCAGCAGGAAGCCCAACTGCAAGTCCAGCGGCATCTAATACAGCATTAGGATATTTCTTAAGATATAAATCCATATTTGGTGTATTAGCATTTGTTACAGCATTATATTCTGAATTAGAATTTATTCCCCAACCATCCCTAATTATAAGTACAACCCTTTTCTTCATTTACTTCCTAAAAGAATCTGTTTATGTATAACAAGCAAAACTATCCCTATTAAATATAGAATTGTCACAGCGTAGACTATCCAATGAAATGTAAATTGTATTTGTTTTTTAAAAATATTTAATGCAGGGACAGGCCTTTTACTTCGTAAGGTATACTTATAAAAACCTAATATAGATTCTAATTGTATCAAGTAATCTCTAAAAGAGTGGGTTAACTTATGCATCCACCAATAGAAAAATGTAGCAAAAAAGTGTATAAACCATGCAAAGAATAGTGTTATTATTCTCACTGTTATATGAAGTGAATTAAGAGTGGAAAGTACATAACCAGATATAGCAAAACTAAGCGAAGAAAGGATTGTATAAACACTCCAACGCAAATTTGTGTACCCTTGTTCAAGTCTTGTAGTTTCTATGTATTCTCTTTCAATAGCTTTTGGAGCATCATCTTCACCAAAAGTCTCAAAAATTTTCTTGATTCTTTCTTTGAGTTCTATATCATCTTTTAAATTTTTATCTTGTTCTATCCGTTCAAAAATTATATCCTTTTTACCTTTGTCCATGAAAATTTACCATCCTCTATGAATAGAATCCCAAAATTTATACTACTTCGTTTGTTTCAATCTCCTTCAAACTATTTCTCTTGTGACATTTTAATGCCGCGGGTGGGAATTGAACCCACACGGTTAAAACCATACGCCCCTCAAACGTACGCGTCTGCCAATTCCGCCACCGCGGCAATAAAAACTCATTCGCTTTCTGGTAAGGCGGGCTGAACAGGTGCAGGTGCTGCGGGTTGTACCTGACCAGTCACTGTTTTTAACCTCGTCTGATGACCTAAAAATGTTAAACCTATTGAAGTCAATATGAAGACTATCGCTATGGTTATTGTAACTTTACGTAGAAAAACTGACCCGGATGGTGTGCTGAATAACTGTTCACCGCCACCGCCGCCAAATATACCACCCAAACCTCCTGCTTTAGCTGATTGTATAAGGATAACTAATATTAATAATAATGCCGCAATAATGTGCAGGATTAATAGAATTGTATGCATAAAAAGGTATCTACTGAAGTATGTTTGGAATAGAGGCTTTAGCCTCGTTCCTAAAGAACCTACTGTTGGTAAATGACCCTAAAGGGTCTATTCCGGGTTTTTAACAGTAGCGTCCCGATTTATCCGCAGGATTATCTTATTTATCGGGACGCTTTTTCAGGCAATACTGCAATGCCAGGCAATATTTTCCCCTCCAGCAGTTCAAGACTTGCTCCACCACCGGTTGAGATGTGTGATACCCTGTCCGCTAATTTTGATTTCTTTACTGCGCTGACAGTATCCCCGCCGCCTATAATTGATACCGCTCCTTTTTGTGTAGCTTCTGCAACGAGTTCAGCTACTTTCCCGGTTCCTTTGAAAAACTTATCCATTTCAAATATACCCATAGGACCATTCCACATAATGGTTCTTGCACTTAAAATAACAGGTGCTATACGATTTATTGTCATATCGCCTATATCAACCCCGGTCCAGCCATCAGGAATTTCTACTCCCCTGGTCTCCTTCACCTGAGCATTTTCTGAAATTTTATCTGCAATAACGTGGTCAATGGGCAAAAAGAATCCAACCTTCTTTGATTTTGCTTTTTGCATAATCTCACCCGCCATATCAATCCTGTCCTTCTCAATTAAAGAATTCCCTACGGATATATTGCCTGCTTTCAAAAAAGTATACGCCATAGCGCCGCCGATAACCATTGCATCAACTTTATCCAGAAGGTTCTGTATTACCGCTATTTTATCGGAAACTTTGGCGCCGCCAAGGATAGCGACAAACGTTCTCTCGGGTTTCTCAAGTACTTTATTAAAATAGAGAATCTCCTTCTCAAGCAAAAATCCGCATACACTGGGTAAATGTTTTGCCGCACCCTCTGTTGATGCATGTGCACGATGGACAGTGCCGAATGCATCCTGGACAAACATTTCTGCCATTGAAGCAAGCTGGCTTGCAAATTCAGGGTCATTATTTTCTTCCCGCTTGTCAAACCGCAAGTTTTCAAGCAGTAATATTTCAGATGCCGACAGGGAGGCTGCGATTTTTCTGGTTTCTTCATCAACACAACCCGGCGCCATCTTAACGGGTACTTTTAAAATTTCGCTCAACCTTTTCGCTACGGGTTTTAGACTGTACTTCTCTACCACCGCACCTTTGGGTCTGCCTAAATGCGACATGAGAATAATCTTTGCCTTCATCTGTCTCAGGTAATTTATCGTAGGTAAAGTTTCCAGTATCCGCGTATCATCAGTAATATTGCCTCTGTCGTCAACCGGCACATTAAAATCCACCCTCACAAGAACTTTTTTATTACTTACATCAACATCTTTAATTGTTTTTTTCATTGTAATCCTTTTTTAATCTGTAGCGTAACTACTGAAGTATGTTTGGAATAGAGGCTTTAGCCTCGTAAATCACGATTTCTTAATTATATAATTAATCAAATCTATAATTCTGCAGGAATAACCCCATTCATTATCATACCAGCCCATAACCTTCACTGTCGTTTCCACTACATATGTGGAAAGAGAATCAAAAATACAGGACTTCGGGTTACCGTTAAAATCTTTTGACACAAGCGGTAAATCACAGTATTCAAGATATTTCCCTAACGGTCCCTCTGAAGCTTTTTTAAAAGCGTTATTAATTTCTTCAACCGTAACCGGTCTATCAATTTCTGCCACTAAATCCACCAGTGATACGTTGGGTGTCGGGACACGTATAGAAAGCCCGTTAAGTTTACCTTTAAGTTCAGGCATTACCAAACCTATCGCCTTGGCAGCACCTGTTGAAGTGGGTATAATCGATACTGCAGCGGCACGTGCACGGCGTAAATCCTTGTGCGGGAAATCAAGTATGTTCTGGTCATTTGTATAGGAATGAATCGTGGTCATAAGACCTCTTTTAATACCAAAATTCTCCTTTAGTACCTTCACCATCGGAGCAAGACAATTAGTCGTGCAGGAAGCATTGGAAATTATTACATGATTCTTAGGGTCATATTTATCTTCATTAACTCCAAGAACTATCGTAATATCCTCATTCTTTGCAGGTGCGGTAATAATGACTTTCTTTGCTCCTGCATTTATATGCGCCATTGCTTTTTCTTTTTCCGTGAATTTTCCCGTTGATTCAATAACAATTTCGGCAGACATGCTTTTCCACGGAAGTTGTGCGGGGTCTTTCTGTGCAATAACCTTTATTTCCTTCCCATCTATGACTATACTGTCACTCTTAGCTTCAACCTTGCCCGGATAAATACCAAAAGTTGAATCATACTTAAACAGATGTGCCAGGGTTTTTGCATCTGTTAAATCATTAGCAGCAACAAAATCAAGGTTTTTGTCACTGATACCTGCTCTCAAAACCAACCTGCCGATTCTACCAAATCCATTGATACCAATTTTTGTCACCATATCAGTATTCTCCTTCCAGGGATTCCCCGATTTGTTTAATGGGGACGGAGGTAATTATTACGTCCCCATTATAATATATTTCTGCGGTTATGTCAATTTATAATATGATTTTCTTTACGACTTCCAATGCTTCGCAGGCATCACCTTTAGACTGTGCCTTTTCTAATTTATCTCTCACTGCATAAATCCGTAAAGATTTCTTCATTACATTGGCAAAGAATTCTCTTGACATCGCCATTGACTTAACAGGGTCGGTTCTGTATGTAAATTGATCTTCTCCAAACCAGCCGTCATACCCCGTATCAATCGCTGCGTAACAAAAATCCGCCAACCTCCATATGTCGCCCGTACCCGCAATTCTATCTTCATCATTGCTGTGAAGTTTGGCATTGTTAACATGAAAATTAACCACAGGGACGCCCGCTCTCTTTGCCATATAAAGCATAGATGCGGGTTCAACAGCATACATCTGTTCATGCCCGTAATCAATAGCAACTCCCATGTTTGTAGCGCCGCATTCTTCATTGACTATTTTAGACACAAGTATAGCCATATGGGTCGTAGGACATACCATGTTGCCTTCACGGGGTTCGTGTAATTTTGCCTCAGTACCGAATTTCAAACCTGAGGATTTTGCTTTTTTATTTATAGCAATACACCCTTCAATAAATCTATCAATGATTACACCGTAGTTTACCTCAAAATTATAATCCCAGCCGTCAGAACCAGGCCATAGTGCGACACTTGAACACCCTAACTCTTTCGCTATATCCACACCCTGAAGAGCCACTGCAAGAGCGGAATCACGGATAGTCTTATTGGCATTCGTTATCCCGCCCAACTTCCATTTAGAATCGCTGAAAAGGTTAGTGTTCATGTTTGTAGGGATAAGATTATGTTCCTTCAGTGCTTCCTTGACAGCATTTATTTTAGTATCATCTTTTTTGTAGTTCTTATCAATAAACAACGCTTCATGAAATTCTATACCCTTAATACCACTCTGTGCAACCCGTTCTATCTGTTTAATTATACCGGAATCCATACCCGGGTTATATCCATCCGGAGCAAATCTATCCGCAAAACCACCTGCTGCCCAATGACCTGCGGCAAATTTTATATCAAAATCCTCAAAAAACTTATCCAGTTTCTCGCCTTCCAAATACCCACTGTATTCCTCTTCCAATTTTTTCAGATTATCTTTTGTTATTTGTCGAGTAGACATTTTAATGACCTCCCGTAATTTTATTACCTACGACCTCACAGAACCGTGCTTGCAGATTGTTGAGTTGAGCGGTAAATCTCACCGGTTATGCTCTTTGTTATCCCCTAAAAAAATTACCTCTCTACCTTTATTGAATTTCACATTAAATAAATCTAACGCTTTACAGCGTCCTAATATAGGAGGTACATTGTCACTATCAGCAACAGCAACCGGTACAGGAAAGATTTTCTCTCCTAATTTAATCTTAAAATGATGGATATACGAAATTAAATTTGCAGAAGGCACCACACCCTTGATTTCAACATATTTTCCTTTTGTAATATCATCAACCAGAAGTTCTCCAAGATTTCTTGGAAGGACCGTAATATCAGCACCCGTATCTGCTAAGACATCATCTACAATAATCACGCTGTTTTTTGAATATACTTTAATACTAACAATAGGCCTTAAAACTATACCTAAAATTAAACTCTTTCTTCTTTGATATCTGAATCTTACAAAATGCATACGAGAATTCCTTCTTTTGTTTCCCACGAGACACTTACTCTCTTTGCAGGATATTTTTTCTGGATTTCTCTGTACTTTTTTTTGGGGTTTAATCCATGCCAGACTTTTTTCCCTTCTACTTTGATTATGTACTCAAATTTTTTCATTATCCATTTACCTCCAATATTACCAAGTAGGTCTACGACAATTTACCTTCCCTGTGTGAAGTAATGTAATTCATACAGTATTCATCCTTCCCGATTAATGCTTCACCTGCCCTTAATACAGCCATCATGTTTTTATCTGTAGGGTCTATGATTGCAGCATCAAGCCCTGCTGATATACACATTGCAAGAAATGTTGAATTTAATAAACTTCTGTTAGGTAGCCCAAAGGAAACATTGCTCAAACCGCATACTGTTTTTGCACCAAGGGACTGTTTAACAAGTCCTATTGATTCAAGAAATTCCTTAACCTGTCCGGGTTCTGTACTTACGGGTCGGACCAAGAGGTCAAAGTAAATATTGTCAGCAGAAATACCATAATCTTTTGTTGCTATATCTAATATCCGCTTTGCTATATCAACTCTTTCCCGTGCATTTTCCGGCATACCCTTTTCCTCAATAGTCAGCGCTATCACATCAGCATTATATTTTTTTACTAAAGGTAATATCCTTTCTATTTTTTCCTTTTCAGCAGTAATTGAATTAACCATTGCTCTGCCTGTATTTGATTTATTGACATAAGATTTCAATCCGATTTCAATCACTTCCGGGTTGGAACTATCAATCACCAGGGGTAGATTAGTAACCTCCTGAACAGTCTTGATTAACCATTCAATGTTTTCCATTTCTGCCTGAGGATTACTGCCGCAGTTTACATCAATCAAATTAGCACAGGATTCAACCTGAAGGACAATTTCCTTCTGAATAAACCCGATATCTTTCTTTTCCATGGCTTCCCTTACAGACTTCCTGGTAGCGTTGATTCTTTCTCCAATAATTTTCATATTATAGTTTTATTATATCTAAACTAAATCAATAAATCAAATTTTCAAGTAAGCCCAAACAAGTTTGGGAATCCAAAGGGAATCCTCAACTTGTTGAGGATATTTTATAATTTCCTTGTATAATAACTGGTATTAGTTCTTTGACAATATTAATGGTTATGCTCATAGAAAACGCCGCACGAAAAATTGTATAATATCCTTGGGCAGATTGGAAGCGTAACTGATAAAATTTCCTGAGAATCCCACTCATACGAATATAAACGGGATGTCTCTTAGCATAGATTGTTTGCCCACTG
>MNXB01000056.1 GCA_001871125.1 Elusimicrobia bacterium CG1_02_37_114 | reverse complement strand
AATTTCAGCGGGTTCAAAAACCGGTATCAGTGATTTAATTATTGGTATAAAATACCAGTTTTTAAAGGAAGGCAGGACGCAGAATGAGCAACCAGGGGTCGCTGGTGAATTAGGTTTCTCAATACCAACTGCATCTTATTCAGACGGTTTAGGTACGGGTTCAGCGGATATATTAATAAATTGGTTAATAAAGAAAAAATTAGATATGGTTGATGGATATTTCAAACTTGGGTTCAGAATTAACGGAACAAATTCTGACAAAATAAATTTTGGCAATGTGCTGTCATATACCATAGGAGTGAGTTATATTAAATCCAAAGAACTTACTCTTTCAGGTGAACTCAAAGGGTTCAACCACTTTCCGTCAAAGTCAAACGGAGTGAACGTCCCGGGCAGCGATTACCAGGAACTCTATCTTGCCCCAGGTTTTAAATATCGGATGAATAACAGATATGATTTTTACTGTAGCCTTCTCTTGGGACTAACCAATAAATCAAGTCAACCCGGTCTTTTCGTCGGTGTAACATATTAAACGGCAGCCAAGTAGAATGGACAAACTCTTTGTGGATTTACACGTGCATACAACATATTCCGATGGTAGTTTTACGCCCGAAGAAGTTGTTGCGGCGGCTCAGAAGAAAAAACTCGTTGCTATCGGTATCGCTGACCATGACACTACAGATGGCATATTACCTGCATTAAAGGAAGGTGCGAAGAGAGGGGTGGAGATTATTCCGGCAGTTGAACTCTCTGCTGAAATTGAAGGTTCCTCGGAGGAAGCACACATACTTGGATATTTTATAGACTGGGAAAATTCAGGGTTTCAACAGCAGCTTGCGGTTTTCCGTAAAACCCGTGAAAATCGGGCGATGGAAATGGCTGACAGGTTATCCGGAATAGGAATAGATCTGGATAGAGATGCATTATTAAATAAAGTCAATACAACCAGCATTGGCAGGTTACATTTTGCTAAAGCTATGGTTAAACAGGGCTATGTAAAGGATATATATGAAGCCTTCGGAAAATATTTGATAGCAGGTAAACCTGCCTATGTGCCGAAATACAGACTTACTCCCGAACATGCGATAAAAATGATAGCAGATGTCGGCGGTATTCCTGTCCTTGCACATCCATTTTTTGGCAGCCATGTTAACAGGGAGTTCATTAGCAAACTTGCTGAGTCGGGGTTACTCGGTATTGAAGTCTGGCATAGTAAACATTCACAGAATGTAATTGAAAATTTTACAAGATTAGCATATGAATTGGGTTTGCTTGTAACGGGCGGCAGTGACTGTCACGGTCCCTTCGGGGACCAGCCGCCATTGGTAGGTACGCTCAACGTTCCTTTTTCTATACTTGTTGAGTTAAAAAAGCGTAAGACTTCTATAGACAGAGACAAGAAGAGTATTCATTAAATCTATCCTTGAGACTTTTTTACCCAGTTCTTTCCTTATAGACGTAACTTTTATACCTTCTATTTTATCCGCAACTCTGTTGTTTACGTTAATCCCGATACCAAGCACGACATATTTTAATTTATCTATTTCCAGGACGGATTCAGCAAGGATACCGCAGACTTTCTTACCGTTAATTAACACATCATTGGGTAACTTTATTTCCGCCTTTAATGAATATAATTTATGGATAGTTTTTACTACAATCTCTGCTGCGGCAAGAGTCAATAGAGGTAGTTTAGTTACCGGAAGTTTGGGGGTTAATACAATAGATAAATACAATCCGCCTCTGTCAGAAACCCATTTTCTGTTAAACCTGCCGCGGCCTTTGGTCTGCTGTTGTGCAATGACTACGGTCCCTTCAGGGCATCCTTCATCAGCAATCTTTTTTGCATAATCGTTTGTTGAACCAATCTTATCTAAATGTATTATATTCTTACCAATAAACTTTGTTTTTAAACCCTTCATACTAAAAATAATACCATATTCCTGAGCATTTTGTCAAATGAATTTTTCTTGCGGAAATTATAAAAGGGTAAACCCTTAATTCCTGGGTAAACCCTTAATTCCTGGAATTTACCCTTTAGGGTTTTATCCTTCAGGATTTTTCTTGACTTTTTATAAAAAACATGCTATTATGTTCCTGTAATTAGACAAATTTGGGTAATAAGAGGAACGAAATGTCCTATATTATTAGAAGAGCACGGGAAGAAGGACTTCCGAAGAACATTGTTTTAAAAGAAGCACTGCAGGTATTATGCCTTGAACATTTATACACTTTTCCTGAAAGCGACATTATTATTTTTCAAGGCGGGACCTGTCTCAGATTGCTTTACGGCGGGCCGCGATATTCTGAAGATTTGGATTTTGTTGTTTCTGATATGCAAACACTATCGGGACTCTTTAAGAAAGTCAGTTCTTCAGTAGAGAGAATGGGACCTTTATTTGAGGGTAAAACATGGATGAGAGTACAGAAGGAATCCAAAAATTTAGTGCGTTGGAAACTTTATTTTGAATCGTTGGAAGATAAGGAGAGTAGTTCGGTAAGTATTGAATTTGCCAACTATCCCGCCTATACTTCACAACTGCTTCCCTTAAAGATTCCTGCAGGGTATCCGTCCACACCTCTGATTTTGGTGAAGACGGAAACTGAAGAGGAGATTTTGGCAGATAAAATCAATGCCCTTGCTGCCAGAAAGTACTTGAAAGGCCGTGATATCTTTGATATTTGGTTACTAAGGAGTAAAGGAATAGCAGTGAATACGGATATGGTTAAGAAAAAATTCAAGGATTACTCTACTCCAAAGACTAATCTTGAAAATAAAATTTTACAGTTTAACGAAGAAAAAATCAGACACGATCTGGAGAACTATCTTCCCAGGAATTATCGTGAAAAATTTAAGAAAGAAGGATATAAAATTATGCTGGAGGCGGCTAAGACAGCAGTCCGGCAAGTCGATGAACAATAAAGATGAAACAGTATTTTACTATTAATCACTGGGTAGATATTTTGCGTAAATTAAGCCAGGAACAAAGGGGGGGATTATTGCCTCTTACTGTGCTTTCCCGTCTGTCCGGTCTGAAAAATTATGCGTTGCGCAAGGCTCTTCTCCGGGCAGAAGAAAAAGGTTTGGTAGAGAGGGTGTATTCTGGCCTTTATCTTAATAAATTCGCAACCGTAACAGTTGAAGAAATTGCCATGTTGATTAACCGGCCGTGTTATATTTCTTTTGAAAGCGCTCTGACGATTTACGGTATTATCTCACAGGAACCATTTGTTCTGACTTGCGCTACTACCCGAAAACCAGCGAATAAATCTACCTCGGTAGGAGATATTGTATATCGTCATATTACTGCAAAGAAATTTTGGGGATTTAATGAAAAGAAGGGTATTCTGATTGCAGAACCAGAAAAGGCATTTTTAGATTTACTATATTGGTCAGGCAAAACCAGGGGTAGATTTCCGGATTTAGATGAAATGAATTTGATGGAATTAAAAAAGGAGAAGGTTTTCTCTTATGCAGAAAAATTCCCTCTAAACCTGCAAAAATATTTAAAGAAAAACAACCTTATGGAATAATAAATAATAAATTCAGCTTATTGAACTGGGGGTTGCAATCCTTCTCCACCCCCAGACACCGTGAGTATTCCTTTCAGAAGCTTTTTGAAACTTAAGTAACTGTGTTTCAAATTCCGGTATGTTTTTAATTTTACCTTTCAGGTATTGTTCAAGACAGTTAATCAGGCTCTGCGTTCTTGTTATCAGGGTGCCGTATCTCATCTCTATGCATTCAAGACCGAAAGGTTTGTAAGTAGAACGCCACATTGCACAGTGTAATTGCCAGAGTTTTTTCATTTCCGCAAGGAGTGGTCGGACTTCGTTTTTCAGGAGCAGTGCAAGTTTCTTTTTGTCTTTTTTCCTGTATGCCGAAACAAGCTCTTTCCTCAAGTCGCACTTCATGGAGATAACTTTTGCTATTTGCATCGGAAAAGCCAGCCTTTTAGAATAAATATCCTTCCCGATTCTTTTTTTCAGGTCACCGGCAAGTTCTGAATAATATTTTTTAAATGACCTCCCTTCCTGTAATGGTTCGCACAGTCCTATAAACATATCGTCCCAGAGCAGCCATTTTGACATATTATTTTCATCCGGTTCTTTGATATGCGGAGGTGAGTCAAGTTTATATCCAAGACAGAAATCGTCATAATTTACTTTGCAGGTGCCGTAAAAATTTTCCCTGAGCAGTTTTTCGTCTATCTCATTTGTATCGGAATAACCTGATTCTGCAAAAGACTGCACTGCCGGCAGTGCTGAATAAATATCGTTTTCCATTTCGTCGTCGCCCCAGGTCGTTATAAATGCTTCTTTTATATTATTATCTCTGCAGGCTTTCATAAATGGTTTCATTGTAATATCAGCCACAGGAATATTTGCCCAGAAACGACCCCAGTTCCATGCTCCGGGTGCAGCGATGGGGGTTTTCCCTATCCTTTTGTGCAAATCTATAAACTTCATGTAGAAATCATAATCCCTGTGATAATAATCCCAATAGACAAAATCTACATTTTTCGGTATATTATCTATAATATTTTGAGGAATGTTTGAATCCAGTTCATAGTAATCGTGGGTTTTTGAACCAATGCGGAAAAACATGTCATCCCATATCATTGGTTTCAATCCGTATTTCGCGCATATTTCAAGGACACGGGCAAGATGTCCATTCATCAGTTCAAATCTATTGGGTTCGCCGTGCAGTTCCCTGTATCTGCCGTTACCCAGGTCAAGGGCTTCGTCCATGCCAAGATGAATCCGTTTTGACCTGTAAGGAGCAGTTGCCGATGAAATCATTTGTTCAAGAAGTTTGTATGTCTTTTCTTCTTCCAGCAATAGAGTGTTTATGGTATCTGTAACGTCATTAAATGCTGTATTCCATTGCAGTATTTGGGCAAGATGTGATAGTGTTTGAATACAGGGAATCATTTCAATGCCGAGGTTATAAGCGTAATCGTCTATTTCTTTGAGCTCTTTCTGTGTGTATCCGCCTCTCAGGTAGCCGAAAAACGGCTGTTCAGGAACCTCGTAGGTGTCTTCGGTATAAAGCATAGTCATATTAATACCCATAAGGGCAAACCTTCTTAAGAATGCTTTTATATTTTCAACGGTCATAACGCCGTTGCGTGAAGATTCAATCATTACTCCAAGCATTGTAAATTTAGGTATTTCATAAAAGTCAGGTTTTTTAAAAACTTTTTCTTTTTCTCCAAGTAAACGTCCCAACGCACGGAAAGCATCTGTTTTTCTTCCGTATTTGACGGTTATTTTTTGATTTTTAATTACTTTCAGTCCACCTGTTTTTAATAAATTACTGTCTTTTTCAAAAAGAATCTCAATAGAATCTTTTAAATTCTCAATGCTTACCGGGTATTCTTCCGCCAGTTGCTTTACACCTTCTTTAAGTTCTTCGTGCAATTTTTCTAAATTAATAAAAAATATTTTTTTGTCCATGTATACCCCTCACCCTACCCTCTCCCACAACCAGAAGTAGGTTACTCTAATAAGGGGAGAGGGATGATTTTACAACAATGATATGTTATCAAAAAAAACATTGTAAATCAAATAATTTGCAGATTTAATAAATATTTTGTAAAATAAGAGGTGTGGCGAATCTCAATAAGATTCATTGTTTGTATTTTTTTATCTCTTTTAGTTGTGGGTTGTTCTATACCAAAAAAAGCAGAAGTTCTTCCACCGGGCCAGTATGAACTCGCTATTCTGCCGATGGCTAATGAGACAACCAATCTTGACGGTCCGGTGTTAATCAGGAAAGCAATTTATAATAAACTTAAACGTTTTAGAAGATTCAGCGTTGTACCATTAGAAGAAACAGATTCAGTTTTGAAAGGCCTGGCTATAACTGATGGCGGACAGCTGGGTGCAGTATCGGCAGCTGAACTTGGCAAAAAGATACCCGCAAGACAATTAGTCTATTCAAATTTAAAAACTTTCAAGCCGTTGAGAGTCGTGGCATTGGAAGTTATAAAGGTGAATGTCCGCATCTGCGATGCCCGGACAGGCAGTCTACTCTGGGATGATGATTTTGCAGTAATGAGCCAGACAGGTGAACTTAACTCAAGATCTCTGGAGGAATATTTTAAGTATTTCAAGTATATCGTTTTAATCGGATTTATAGAAAAACTGTTTCACGCTCCGTTGAACGAAGAAATAAACATATTGACAGACAGAATCTGTCAAAATTTTTACTATAGGAGGTAAGTCGTAATATGAAAAAACTATTGTTGTTAGTGGCGGCAGTTATTCTGGCACTTAATATTTCTTCCTGTATGCCAAAAACCACTGTAAAACAGGTAGAACCCAGTGCCACTATTGACACTGAAGCGGTGACAAAGGGGAAATTCATCGGGTTAAAAAGGAAGGTAGCGGTCATAGATTTTGAAAACAAGACTGCCTACGGCAAGGGCCGTTTAGGGACCTCTGCTGCTGACATTCTGACAACAGAGTTGGGAAAGTCAGGTAGAGTAATACTCGTAGAAAGAGAAAAACTTGACGCTATAATGAAGGAACGGGAACTTCAGCAATCCGGAGAAGTTGCCGTGGACTCGCTTGTAGCCAAAACTAAGGTTTTAGGATTAAATGCAATAGTTACAGGTAGTGTCTCCCAATTTGGAGTAAAAACCGAAGGCGTGGATTATCTGCTCTATGAATCCAAAAAACAGACAGCAGAAGCGACGGTGGATTTACGCGTGGTGGATGTTTCCAACGGCAGAGTCTTATGGACAGATACAGGCAAGGGTACGGTGACGAAAAAAGTTTCTACGGTTATAGGGTTGGGCGGGCGTTCGGGTTATGATGAAACTCTTGAAGGGGATGCACTGCGTGCGGCAATAGTAAAATTTGTAAATAATATAATTGACCAGATAGACAAAACTATATGGACCTGTTATGTAGCCGAAGCTGATGCTAATGGAAAAATTTATCTGGATGCAGGAAAAGAATCCGGTTTAAAACCGGGGACAGAACTGAAAGTCGTACATCCCGGAAAAGATATTGTCAGCCCTGCAACAGGTATAACAATAGGAACAACCGAAGAAGATGTCGGGACAATTAAGGTTGTTTCAAATTTCGGCGATAACGGTTCAATAGCAGAATCATCTTCAGGAAATATGCCCACCAAAGGCGATATATGTAAGTTAAAATAGAATTATGGGGACACATCACTTAATTATTCTGAAAGATTGGTTTTTATGGCGCGAATGGCACGTGTAGTAGCACCAAATATCCCTCATCATATTGTTCAGAGAGGAAACCGTTCACAAAAAGTGTTCTTTAAGGAACACGATAAAAAACTATATATAGAAATTTTAATTAGAGCTGCCAAAGATTACGATGTGAGTTTTTGGGCATATTGTCTAATGGATAACCATGTTCACTTAATTGCTGTTCCACAAGATGTGACTGGTTTAGCAAAATGTATCGGTGAGACTCACAAAAAATATACACGAATAATAAATTTAAGAGAAAATTGGAAAGGATATCTGTGGCAGGGAAGGTTTTTATCATATCCATTAGATAAGAGATATCTTTACTCTGCCATGCGGTATATTGAACTTAATCCTGTGAGGGCAGGGATAGTGCAAAAAGCTGAAGATTATCCCTGGTCAAGTGCCCGGGAACATATATATAAAGAAAAATCTCTATTACTTTCGGATAATTTTATGCTGTCAGAAATAAAAGATTGGGCAGGTTATTTGGCAGAGGGAAACAGTGATAAAGATTTGAATGCTTTTAGGAAACTTTCTCGGACTGGCAGACCATTGGGAGATGAGGATTTTGTTCAAAAAATTGAAACATTAACTGGTAGAGTGTTGAAAAAAAACAAACCTGGTCCAAAGGCATAATTAAGTGATGTGTCCCCATAATTATGAATTATGAAACCCGTCCCCAGCAGATAGAGATGACTCTGGAGATACAAAAAGCGATTGAACAGAATAAACATCTCATAATTGAAGCAGGGACAGGTGTCGGTAAAAGTTTGGCATATTTAGTGCCTTTTATTTTCTGGTCAATAGAAGAAAAGAAAAAAGTAATAATATCAACCTATACAAAAACACTCCAGGAACAACTCGCTGACAAAGACCTTCCTTTTCTACAGGAAATCCTGCCTGTTGAATTTAAGTTTGAAATGTGTGTCGGCAGTGAAAACTATCTGTGTCTCAGACGGCTTGGCAATACCTTTCAATACGGGCTTTTTGACTCCCCTAATGAAGTCAAGGAAATAAACAGAATATCCAAATGGCGTGACAGGACACAGACTGGTTTGAGACTTGAACTGGATTTTGAGCCGCAGGAGAGGTCCTGGTCTAAAGTCTGCAGGGAACCGGATATGTGTTTGGGTAATAGATGCCGGTATAGAAACGAGTGTTTCTATTCACAATCCCGCATAGCCCAGTCAAAAGCGGACTTGCTTGTCGTAAACCACCATTTATTTTTTGCAAACCTATCTTCGGGAGGCAGGGTTTTGCCGGCATACGATGCTGTGGTGTTTGATGAAGCCCAGAACATTGAAGATGTCGCAGGAGAATATTTAGGAGCCGAGGTCTCAAATACCGGAATAAAATATTTACTGGATTCCATTTATAATCCTAAGACAAGAAAAGGACTTATAACACGAATCAAAGGATTGAAGGAAGAAACCTGTAACCGGATTATAGAATATGTCTCGGCAGTAAGGACTGTATCAGACAAGTTTTTTACTTCCATTCTGGATGAATTCGGAATGGGCTCGTTGACAAAAAGGCTCAGGACACCAAACCTGTTTGAAGACCCGATAGAAGAACCGTTGACGGGTTTATATAACGTTTTGCACTTTGCCATTACCTGCCTTGACAACATAGAAGATATAACCGAACTCAATGCTTATTCGGATAGATGCCTTGCTGTTTCCAACAACCTTAAAATTTTTATTGAACAGTCAGTGGAGAATTACGTTTACTGGTTAGAAATAATATCCAAGCCGCACTACATAAAAGTTTGTTTAAACGCCACACCTATAGACATAGCAGGATTACTCAGGGAACAGGTATTCAATAAAACTTCTCCCATAATATTGACTTCGGCTACACTGTCAGTGGATGGTTCTTTTGAATATATGAAGACAAGGTTAGGTTTGGATGTCCCGATGGAACTCTTGCTTGGTTCACCGTTTGATTATGAAAAACAGGTTGTTTTATATATTCCGGATGATTTACCTGACCCGTCGTATGAAACCGACAAACACACAGATTGTGCCATTGAGAGAACAAGTGAAATAATTAAAATCACAAAAGGCCGTGCGTTTGTCCTGTTTACCAGTTATTCTACACTCCAACAGGCATACGAATACCTGAGTAAAAACACTGAATTTGAAATATTAAAACAGGGTGAACTGCCACGGTGGCAGATGCTGAATATATTTAAGATGAGTGAAAATGCTGTTTTGTTAGGGA
>MNXB01000029.1 GCA_001871125.1 Elusimicrobia bacterium CG1_02_37_114 | reverse complement strand
GTCATATTGAAGGACTAATTTAAACTGTTCAAAAGATTCGGAATATTTTTCTGCACGGTAATATTCCAATCCTTTACTCATATATTCTTCTATTTTCCTTTCTCTCTGCTGTAACTTCAGTTTCTCTTCTGCCATATCAAATTTTGTCTGGATTGTTGTATTGTGAGGGTCATAGAAAAATGCTTTGCTGAACTCAACTATTGCCTGTTCATATTTTTCTCCGCGTAAAAATTCTTCGCCTTTTTTGTAACAATCCATGGATTTCTTTCGCATTTCGGATTCTATCTGCCTTTTTTGTTTATCTTTGAGTTCTTTAGAAGTCAACCCGAATTGCAGTGTGAGACCGAAATGACTGTTTAGAACTTCTAAAGATGACGAATTTCCAAAATCAAACGAAAAATTTTTATATCTAAATCCCGCCCCATACGTAAGTCCATACCCGTCATATCCTGTTCTGAACGAAATAGAATGTCTTTTCCCTTCTATTGAATATTCACTGCCTAAATGTAAAATAAAATTTTTAGAAGCATTGTACTCTAAATCTGATGAGATAATAAGTCTGTCATCAATCTTTTTTATCAACTCTTTGGGGACGGAATAACCCACACCCAACCTGTATCCATAACCTAAGTTTTCTTTAGCGGTGGAAGTGCTTGTGCTTAAATTCGGATTAGTAATGTTCTGGAATATCAAACCGAATCTGTAATTTTCTAATTTGCCTTCCCGGGGAGCGTAGAAGAATGAAATATCGTATGTCTTGTCTGTACTTATATAATCAAAATTTCTGTATCCAACAGTTTTGTAAGTTAACCCTGCAGATACGCCACCATAAATATTCGTTCCATATGAAAGATAAGTGGAATTATATCTATCTTCATCTGAATTTTTACTTTCTTTCGGGCTTAACCCCATAGAAATTATTCCAAAAGCTCCTATTTTTGTAGGATATGCAAACATTAAATTGTTATAAGTTTTATTCTCCCTGAATGTAGAAGAGTATACACTGAGTACTGATTTTTCTAACTGAACAAGCCCTGCGGGATTCCAGTATAAAGCTGAAACATCATCGCTTACCCCGACAAAACTCCCTCCCATACCCTGTGCCCGTGCCCCTGACCCTAAAAATAAAAAGTCCTGAGATTGAAGGGGGACGGAGGTAATTAAAATGAGCAAAATAATGGGGACAGTTCTGGTTTTCTCTGCTTTTCTTATCATATTTTAATTACCTCCGTCCCCATTATTCTATTACCTTTTTTATCTTAAAATAATTACCTTCTTTTTCAGGTGCGTTAGAGATTATGTCCTGAAAACTATCTGACCGCACAGATTCATCTTCACGGAATACATTCTTTAACGGCAGAACACGGCTGGTGGCTGGGACATTACCCGTGTCTAATTTGTTTAACTTATCCATATATTCAAGTATTTTCCCCAACTGCCGGGTAAATTTTTCTTTTTCCTGTTCGGTCAATTCAATTCTTGCTAAATTTGCTACATATTCAACATCTTTCTTTGTTATTTTCATAATTTGTAATTGTTCAAGAGCCATTTCCATAGAGGAATAAACTTTATTGTTTTTCTATTTATTTTTTCTTCCTTCTCGTAATCTTCAGTAATAACTACACCTGTGTCTAATTCTAATTCATCCAATGCTTTCAATAATGATTTCAGTTCACGCTTTTTGACTTCCATGTCTGCAATACTCCAGCATACCTGAATCAGTTGTTTTACTTCAAGTCCTTCCTTGATTACAAAATCTACTTCTTTGTTGTTGCCCTTCCAGTAGTAAATCTCTATATTAGCATCTATATTGCAAATTCTCTTTAGTTCTACGGCAACTAAATTTTCAATCAATCTACCTAAGTTTTCACTGAATCTAAATCCAATTGAATTTGCAAGTCCTGCATCTACTGAGTAAACTTTCCTTGCAGATTTTTCTTGCTCCTTAACTGAAAAAGAAAATCGCTTAACAAAAAAAACTAAATTTGCTTCTTTAAGATATGACGAAAACTTTGCTACTGTAATTGTTGCCGTATTTAGAAATTTTCTAATTGAGTTGTAAGTTATAGATTTAGATATGTTTGTTAAGTAAAATCTTGCCAGGGTTCTAAGCACTTCTCCTCTTTTTAGCTTATATCTTTTTTCCACATCCTTTGTGATAATGTCATCAAAATAGGTTAATAGCAATCTCCTTTTGTCATCACACAGTACGATTTCAGGAAAACCACCAAACTCCATATATTCTCTCAGAAGACCTTTTATTTTTATTTTATTAGCTACAATATCAAGCTCATCCTTGAGATTAATTTCTTTGAAAGACAGAAATTCATTAAAACTGAGCGGGAAGACAATTACATCTAAATGCCTGCCGGTTAGTAACGTGGCTAATTCTCCAGCAAGTAATTTTGAAGAAGAACCGGAAATTATAATCTTTGCTTTGCCAAGTTCATGAACAGTACGAACCCATTTTTCCCAGTTTGGGATATTATGAACTTCATCCAGGAAAATGAATTGTGGTTGTGATGGCTTTAAGAATTCAAGATAAGTTTCATAAATTTCCTGTAAAAGCCCGGTATAGAATTCTGTAAATCTCTGGTCTTCGAAATTTACTATCAAAATATTCTCTCCTGGTGTACCACTTGAGATTAACGACCTTGCTATCTGACGCATAAGATATGATTTTCCGGACCTTCTTACGCCAATTATTGCAAGAACGATATTCGATTTTAGCGAGTTCAAACAAAGTGGAAGATATGTTTTTCTTTCTTTACCGGTATCTATCTCTTTTCGCCATAAATTCCAGTCATTTAGAATTTCCAACAGTATATTTTTATCCATTTTGTTTACTCAACTAAACATTTTACAAGTTTTTTGTTTAGTTAACTGTATCATTTTTAGAGTCTACTGTCAAACTTCTGCAATAAATCTGAAGAACCTTATATTTTCAGTGTCCTCAGTGGCTATCTTCTATATCTTTTCTAAATTGGCGTATTTTGCTAAAAGTTTGCGACTCTCGCCATCTCCAAACAATATTGTGAGTTTGGTATTTTCTGAATCTCCGGTAATTCTTATTATTCTGCCCTCGCCGAATTCAGTATGTCTAATCTTATGTCCGATTCTAAAAGAATTACAATACTCATTCTCTCCGGATGATTTACTGCTGACCATTACCGCCATATTATCATCTACGGAGTTTACTTCATGTCTTTTTATATCAACCTGTGCCTGTGCTTCCCGGAGAAATCTTGACGGTATATTCGTTCGCCCCCGTCCAAAAAGACGCCTCGTTTCAGCACAGGTCAAATACAGTTTTTCCTTTGCCCTTGTCATACCGACATAACACACCCGTCTTTCCTCTTCAAGTTCGCTTGAAAAGTCGGATATTTCATTATAAAAACTTATGGGAAATAATCCTTCTTCAAGACCCGTAATAAAGACAGATGGAAATTCCAGTCCTTTGGCAAGATGTATCGTCATCAGTGTTACCTGACCGTCATTACTATCCAGATTGTCTATATCACCGATAAGAGATATATTGTTCAGGAATGATTCGATACTGTTATCTTTTTCTGATAATTCAAATTCAGCCACTGCTGATATAAGTTCTTTAAGGTTCTGCGTCTTCTCTTTTGCGAGATATGTCCCTTCATCTTTAAGATATCCGGCATACCCGGTCTTTTCTATCACATGTTTAACAAATTCTTCCGCAGGCAATGTGTTTTTCTTATCCATTAAATGCTGGATAAGTTCAATAAATTTTTTTATTGATTTTTTTTTGCGGTCTTTAATATCCTGATTATCAATTTCACACACTGCATTCCACAAACTAATTTTTTTATCTATAGCGTATTGTTCTAAAATTTTTATCGTATTAGAACCTATCCCGCGATGAGGCACATTAATTATTCTTTTGAGGCTTATAACATCTTTCGGGTTCACAACTACTCTGATATACGCTATTATATCTTTTATTTCTGCACGTTCATAAAATTTAACCGTACCTATGATTCTGTATGGTATCCTGTTTCTGCGGAATGCGTCTTCTAATACTCTGCTCTGGGCATTTATACGGTAAAAAACAGCAAAATCACTATAGGAATATTTACCTTCCCCGCAAAGTCTATCAATTTCTCTTACGACAAAATCTGATTCTTCAATTTCATTGCTAAAATGACGTATATCAACATCCTCTCCCTGTTGTTTTTTTGTCCGAAGATGTTTGTTTTTCCGGTATTGATTATTCTTTACTACCTGCCACGCACAATCTAAAATATTTTTTGTTGACCTGTAGTTCTCTTCAAGTTTTATGACTTTCGTGCCGGGATATTCCTTTTCAAATCCAAGTATGTTCGTCACCCTGGCACCGCGCCACGAATATATTGCCTGGTCATCATCACCCACAACACATATATTCCCATGCTTTTCTACCAGATGTTTTATCAATAAAGACTGGGCGCGGTTTGTATCCTGATATTCATCTACAAGCACGTAGTCAAATCGCTGCTGATATTTTTTCTCCAGTTCAGGATATTTTTTCAACATCTCCACCAGTTTTAATAATAAATCACCGAAATCAACCGCACTGGCTTCAGTCAGTTTTTTCTGGTACAAACTATATACACTTGAAACGAGTTGCCTGAACGGTTCATCTGATATAGAGGAGTGTATCATATATGATTCGCTGTCAATTAAATCGTCTTTTGCACGGGAAATAATTTCATGAAATATACCGATTTTAAATTTTTTATCGTCAATATTAAGTTCTTTTAAACAACTTTTTATTAAGTTCTTCTGGTCTGTCTCATCATAAATCACAAAATTACTGTGCAGTCCAATGTTTTTTGACTCAATACGCAGCAATTTTGCCCCAAAAGAATGGAATGTAGAAACCCATACAAACTTACCGAATTCAGGAGACAATTTTTCCACACGGTTTTTCATTTCACCCGCAGCTTTATTGGTGAATGTCACAGCAAGAATTTTTTCCGGAGAGATACCCTTGCTTAAAAGATAAGCAATGCGGTGAGTTACAACACGCGTTTTACCTGTCCCTGCACCCGCTAAGACTAAAAGCGGGCCATCTGTATGGAGGACTGCCTTTTTTTGCTCGGGATTGAGTTGTGTTAAAATTTCTTCCATTTCTGTCTCATTGTAGTAAATTTAATTAATTTTTGCAAATTCTGTCGGAAATAATGGGGACGGAGGTAATTAAATCTAACGCTTTGTGATTACACAAACATAAAGAATTCTGTTCATCTTTCAAAAATAGAGGAGGTCTTGTTTTTCGTATTCTTCTAAAATGGGTTTCCAACGTTTAACAATTGTTTGATCTCTTCAAATTTCATATAGGACACTGTTCTGAACAAGATTATTTGTCATGAACTTAGGAATTCACCCTTTAGGGTTTTATCCGCAGGATTATCTAATTTATAAAAGGCTATATATTTAATTACCTCCGTCCCCATTATCTTGTTTACATATAAATGATTTTTAGAAAAAATACTTGATATTTGAATAAAAATAAATTTAGATAAAATTCGTGGATGTATAACAAAGGTATCTGTGAATGCATGGGCTGCAGTTGATGTAACCAACCCTGCAGAATATTTCAGAGTATCAATAATGAGTGATAATACCGGAGAACCCAGCATGACTGATATATCATCTGTGGAAACATATGATTTTTCAACAACGGCAGAATGGCATGATTTTGTTTTTGGTGTTCCTGCAAAAATATCAAAATATACGAAATACTGGATAGTTGCCAGGTCTGATGCTTCCAACCAAAACGGTTATGCCTGGAGTTTTGATACTGCAAATTCTTATGCTAATGGTGGTTTGAATCCAGATGAAACCATTGAAACAAATGTTACATGGCAAGGAGAATCAGCTACTGATGACCATTGGTTCAAAGTATACTGGTCGTCCGCGACTACAATAAAATTCTATGATGAAGACCCTGATTCTGGTGGGTTACAGATTGGGCCTACTCCCTCATCTTTTTAAGCATCACTATTGCCTTTTCATTCTTCGGGTCTAATTCCAGTACTTCAGTGAATTCATCTGACGCTTCTTTAAGCATACCTTCATAATAATACATTATTCCAAGATTGGTATGTGCATCAACCTGTTTGGGATTGATTGCGATTGAGTTCTGATAACATTCAATTGATTTTCTCCTGTTGCCTAAATAGAAATATATGTTACCTAAATTGTTAAATGCACCATAAAGATTAGGATTAATTCTTATGGCCTGCTCAAAATTTTCTATTGCCTTGGCCCAGTTTTTTTGTTTAGCATAATCCCAGCCGAGTTGTTCGTAAACTTTTGCATCATTCGGGGATAATTTTGTCTTCTTCTCAAGTTCAGCAATAACCTCCGCAGGTTTCTTCTCAAAGAAATCAGGTTCATTAGATAATCTTCTCTGTGCCAGGTATGGTTTAAGAATTTGCTGTAAAACACTGCCTGCCAGAAAAACTAAAATTATCAGCCCGGTTATTTTTACAGTATTGCTTATCCTGAAACTCTTTACAAAAATCTGTTCTTCAAATGAAGACAGCAAGCCCATTACAAGAAAAAGATACACCGCGGAAATTATGAACCGCATATCCACGGAAAAAATGTTCTGGACAAGCGCTGCCATTGCACTGCAGACCAGTCCTGTTATCAGAAATCTATTTGTATTTGAGGTATTTCTATAAAAATTTTTTCTCGCTTCACCAAAAAATGCTGCGATTATCCACATAAATATCCCGAACCCGACAATGCCTGTCTCGGCAAGTATTTGAATATATTCGTTGTGCGAGTCGTTAATAATAGATTGTCTCTGGGGCCATATCGCCAGCAGCTGTTCGGAAGCAAATTTTGGAAAATATATATGAAACGAGCCGGGTCCTATACCAAAAACCGGATAATGCAGCCACATATTCAGAGTATCACGCCATATCAACGTGTGTGCCTGATGTCTGAACCATATATGTTTTGTTGAATAGGCAAAAAACAACCCGCAGACAATCAGCAATAATATGAATGTGATTTTTAACTTATTTGATTTCAAACTGAGGATAATAAATAAAACCAGAGAGAAACCAAAGGCTATCCAGGCAGCCCGTGTCTCTGTAAGGTATAATGCAAATAAACTGGCGCCAAATACACAAAAAAGCAGGAGCAAATATAAAAATCTAAGAAAAGATGAAATTTTTTTATTAGAATAAACATATAGAAAAAGTCCCATAACTACCGGTATAAAAACCACAATATGAACGGCAAAAAATATCGGGTTACCGAAAGTAGAAAAAACACGGTAAATCTGGGGAACGACAAATATCCATACCTGGCCCCATCTCTGGAATATACCGTATATAACAGCCAGGGTTGTCCCGCATACCCAGCCCAGGAGTATAATTGACCTGTTTTTATCTGAAACTATTACGTTTGTACTAACAAAAAAAATACTTGCACACAACAACATCCTTTTTAATTCACTCAATGCTACCGGCTTACTGTTGCTTAAAAAGTATGCGGTAAAAATATATACAACATAAAATAAGACAGGTATATTGAGATTGGTCTTACGGATGTAAATTCTGCCTGTCAGTATAATATTTACTAACCAGAGAAGTAGCAAAATAAATATACCGAGTTCAAGAACAAGTAGTTTTGGACGCGTTATCTGGACATCGGGAAAAAGCGGGTCTATCAGTAACAGGCAGGACAAAACCAGGCAAAGGATAAACAACAAAGGAGAACCATCTGTTAGTGTGCCTGTGGATTTTTGAGAAACAGCCATAGTTACCTCACCCTTCATTTTATACAAAATTTGTAGTTAAAAAACAAATAAAAGAATGGGGACGGTTCTGATACTTTTTGAAAATGTCGACATCTCCATTCTTTTTCTCTTGCAATTTCTATGAAAAATATGTAATAATCTATAGAGTGTGCAGGGTTAAATTTAATCGGGAGGATGGGGTATGGTAAAATTAGTTATGGCAATAGTACAAAATTCTGACGCAAAAAAGCTTAATGATGTTTTGCTAAAAGAAGGGCTCAAAACAACGTTTGTTAGCACCACAGGAGGTTTTTTAAAAGAGGGCAACAGCACTTTCCTTATCGGTGTTGACCCGGACCGGTTGGAAAAAGTAATAGAAATAATAAAAAACACCTGCCAGAAAAGAGAAAGAATGATAAGTTCGGCAATACCCGCAGGGTCTATATTGGGCACAATTCCAGAGTCATATCCTACAAAAATTGTTGTGGGTGGTGCAACAATATTTGTTGTAGATGCAGAAAAAGTATAATAAAAATGTTATTAGATAAATTAGTTCCTGAATCATTTAGAAGAACCTACACTATTGATTCTATTTCGGGAATCTTTGTAGCATTTTATATGGGTCTCACTGCACCTTTTGTAGCAATAGTAGCAAGAAGGTTAGGCGCCTCTGCACTGCTTATCTCTATGATAGTTTCAGCGCCATTTATCGGACAGCTCTTCTGTAACTTATGGATAAAATTTATGCGAGGTAAAGAAAAAATACATTTTGTTGTATGGGGCAGTGCTGCCTCTCGTGTCCTGATGCTTTTAATGGCAGTTGTAACAGGACCTGCTGTTTATACATCAATCATAGTGGCTCAGAATCTTATAAATCCTGGCGCAGGACTTGCTTATGCAGATGTTATGAAAAGAGTTTATCCTGATGAATACAGGGGTAGGGCTATGGGATATATCAGAATAGAAGTTTATCTGGTTCTATTTATATTATCTATAATGGCAGGGAAATTGATGGATCTATACGGATACAAAGTTATTTTCCCAATAGCGACTGTTTTTGGACTTCTGAGTTCATTTACTTTTAGCGCAATAAAGGTAGCAAAGATTGAACAAAATGAAATAAATTCCTGTGCTAGAAAGTTTCATTTATCTTCTGATAAAAAATTTTTAACGTTTCTTTCGTTTTATTCTATCTGGGGCTTTGCTAATCTTCTATCAGCTTCACTTTATCCGATATTTATGGTTGACAAATTAAACGTATCAAATTTCCAAATAGGAATCTTGTACGCACTTATAAACCTTATCGCATTATTGGGTTATTTTTATTGGGGTGGATATATTGATAAGAAGAGTATCTTCTCTGGAAATATAAAATGTATGTTGTGTATATCGTCAGTTTCTGTAGTATACTTTTTAGTCAGCGTTCTTAATTTAAATTTCTGGTTCTTATTGCCAGTGTCTTTATTTCAGGGATTTGGCATGGCAGGCGGAGAATTAGTTGTGTTTAACTTAATATTAAAATTTGCTCCACAGGATAAAATTCCTGAATATATGGCACAGCATATGTTTGCTATGGCCATTAGAGGGATACTGGCTCCACAGATTGGTTCACAATTAAGTGCAATAATAGGTATGCCTGGCGTTTTTATGATTTCTTTTTGTTTAGGCATGATAGCAATAATTCTGCTCTCAAGATATTATAAACAATTAGACACTATTCAGAATATTCCCGTCATTTCTTGATTAAATAAACAAATATAGGTAT
>MNXB01000018.1:192-9566 GCA_001871125.1 Elusimicrobia bacterium CG1_02_37_114 | reverse complement strand
CTCATATTTCTAAAACTCATAATAAGGTCACTCGCCACAGGGTCAAACTTTGTCTTCCAGTCCGAGGACTGCTGGCTGCGGGGGTTGCGAAAATCATAACCGCTGTAAACTCTCACAATAAGTTCGTTCATCGGAATACTGTAATACATCAACTTCAATTTGCTTACTTCAATACCGTAATCATCGGCAGAAATATCCTGTGACGATTTATTTTTTTCTGTCCTGAACTGTATTTTATAGTTCAAATCAATGTTTGAATACCAGTTTATCCGCCGGCGCAGGTTCATATCACTATATAACTTCGTAAGATGGATATCGTCATAATTATTTTTATCTGTCTTATCCTGCCAGGATTCAATAATTCCTATTTTAGGGTTAAATACAGTCTTCTCCTCAAGTTTGAACTGTCTGGTTATATATAAATCTGAATTTGACTCCCACATTGAATAATCCCTCTGGTAATCATAATTCTGTGAAAATACAGTATTAAAACCTATGTATGAAGAAAACCATTTTTGTTTAACCGGCATAAGTGTGTATTCAATCCGGGGAGCATTATAATTTTCAATAAAATATTTGCCTGCAACCCGGTCAAACTGGTCCCCTCTGCTGGCAGAAATCCTCAAAGTATCTTTTTGTGTCTGCCTGGTAAATCCTAAACTTGACTTCAATTCATTACTAATCACATTCCAACTCTCACGGTAATAGTCCCTGTTAAACGATTCATCACTCGCTATGCCCAGGTCAGCCTGGACAAACCATCTCGGCGAAAGTCTCTGCCAGTGTCCCATTCTTGCTTTCCACCTATTACGCTGTGTCAGATTATCTGCTGTGTAGTAACCGTAAATCGTCCCCTTGTATCTATCACTGACATAATAATTATATTCTAACCCCTCACCACTACCAGATTTACCCCAATAATCATATTGAAGTTTACAGTAACTGTCTCTTGTCACCGGAAAACCGTAAATAACTTTTGCCAGGAAACCATTGGTGGTATCATATCCCGGGAAAACTTCTAAATAATGACTCGTTTCCTTCAGGGAACGGTAGTAGTAGGGTAAATAAAAATAAGGGATGGAACCCACCTTGAAAACAGCATTTGTTACGCTGAAGTTCTTGCGCGGGATAACCTTTGATTTTCCCGTGTCCATCCAGTAGTGCGGTTCTAAATTTAAACAGGATGTCATTCTGGACTTTTTCAAATAATAGGTATCGCCATATATGGACATATCTTCTGATTCTATGAACCACGGATAAATTAAGCATTTTGCATTAGATATATGCCATTCTTTTTTTTGCTGGTCATATTCAATTCCTTCAGTATTTATGATATTCCCCTCATCTATAATGGTAACCGAACCGCGGGCAGTAACGAATTGCTTATTAGCATCAATCTCCAGTTCATTTGCTTTCATTGACACACCCTGAAATTCAGCATTAACATTACCTGATGCATGTATAATTTTATACTCGTCAACATATTCCAGCGTATCGCAGTGAATAATAATGGGGACGGAGGTAATTAAAATATCATTAGAAAATACAAACTCCGAATATAAAAAAATAACCATCAATAAGGATATAATATTAAACATCCGGCACCAATAACCCCTAATTTATCCTGTAATTTAGAAATGACAACTTTAACTTTTTCTGCTGGCGTCTTGAATGCACATTTTTTTATTGTTTCTTTCACAGGGTCTAATATATACTTTCCGCTTTTAGAAATACCTCCCGCAAGGACAATCGCCTCGGGATTTAATAAATTTACAACATTTGCCAGTGCTATACCAAGTTCACTGCCTGCTTTTTTTAGTACTTCAATGGCAAGGGAGTCATTCTGTTTAGCAGCCATTGTTATGATTTTGGGTGTTAGAATTGAAAAATCGTTGTTTATAAGTTCAGTTATTATACTTTTTCTGCCTGATAAAATTTCTTTTTTTGCTGTATTAACGATATATCCGTATTTTGCTCCGATATATACTTCTACACAACCATAATTACCACAGTTACATTTCTCACCCCCGGGATGAATGACAATATGTCCGATTTCACCTGCAGTGCCTGTTGCCCCATGAAATATTTTTCTGTTCAAAATCAGACCGCCTCCGACGCCTGTCCCGAGTGCAACACAGATAAGGTTATCTATTTTCTGTTTAAATTCAATACAATATGCTGCCCAGGAAGCAGCATTCGCATCGTTATCAGTAACAATCGGAATTTTAAAATATCTGTTGAAATATTTTTTTATAGGGACGTTCCTCCAGCCGAAATTCGGCGTAAATCGGACAATACCTTTTTTATAATCAATATCTCCTGCGGAAGCAACACCTATTCCTTCCAAATCTCTTATTGACATCCCTGCTGACTTTAATAATGAGATTATTAGATTCACTAACCCATCTATTACTGTTTTTGCATCGGAGGGTGTATTGTGAGGAACTCTCCGTAATTCCTTAATTACGCCGCTTCTGTTTATCAGGGCTATTTTTATTTCTGTCCCGCCTATATCAATTCCAAGTGCATATTTCATTTTTGTCCTCAAGTAAAATCCTGAAGGATAAAACCCTAAAGGGTAAATTCCTGGAATTAAGGGTTTACCCTTTTATAATTTCCTACATGCCTATAAATTCCATAATCTTGCCTACTAAATACAGCGAACCTGTAACACATACGACCTTTTCATTGGAAACTCTGTTAATCAGGTCATTGAAATCCTCTGCAATCTCTATAGAATCCGGCTTAATAAACTTCTTCAAAGTCTCCGCTAAAATTTCCGGCTCAACTGCTCTGGGTATCTCCAGTCTAAAGAGCACAGCACTTTTTATTATACCTGACAGTTCTTTACACATTCCCCGATAATCTTTTTCCCTCATAATAGAGAGGACGATTGTTATTTTTTTATTATTTGTATATTTCTTCAGATTCTCCTTAAGAGATTTTATGCCGTGCGGATTGTGAGCGCCGTCAAAAATCATCGTCTTCCTTATGTCAAACCTGCCTGGCCAGCAAACTTTTTTTAATCCATCCTGTACTGCACTGTCAGGTATATCAAGCCTTCTCCTGAGAAGTTCTATACATGCCAGTGCTAAACTAACATTTGAAAATTGATGTTTGCCGAGCAGTGTTGTCGTAAGGTTTTTATATGATTTATCCAGCCCGTAATAAGAAAATACCTGCTGTCTTTTTGACCAGTTTATTTTTGTGCTTCCATAATTAAAATCTTTTCCAGCAATGTAAAGTGGACTGTTGTTTTTTTTGCAGACATCCTTTATAATCTTTTTTACTATAGTCCTGTAATTATTTGTAATGACAGGCACCCCTACCTTTATTATTCCTGTTTTCTCTTCCGTAATACTTCTCAGTTTATGTCCAAGCAAGTCAGTGTGGTCATAATCAATCGGTGTTATTATACTGACGAGTTTATTTTTCACAACATTTGTTGCATCATACCTGCCACCCAGACCTACTTCCACCACTGCTATATCAACTTTTTTTTCAGCAAAGTACAGGAAGGCAATCGCTGTAAGTATTTCAAAATAGGTCAGTGAATAACGTTTATCAAAAAATGGATAACCACTCAAATATTCCCGGATTTTTTCCAGCGGGATTAATTGATTGCCAATCCTGATTCGTTCACGGAAATCTATAAGATGCGGTGATGTGTAAAGGCCGGCTTTATATCCGGACTTTTCAAGAATCTTTGCTATGGTTACTGCTACTGACCCCTTACCATTCGTTCCTGTGATGTGAACTGCTGGAAATTCATCCTGCGGGTTATCGCATAAATTTAGGAATTTTTTAATACGCGTTATATCCGGCTTCTGTCCGGTATATTCATTTCTGCCCAATAATTCCAACTTATCTAATAACTCTGTCCGCATCTAATTTTTAAAGAAAGTCAATAATTTAACCAGGGTATTCTTTAGTTCTTTACGTTCGGCAATCAAATCAATCATGCCATGCTGAACCAAGAACTCTGATAATTGAAAACCTTCAGGTAATTTTTGTCGGATAGTCTGCTCAATCACTCTTGGACCTGCAAATGCTATAAGTGCTTTTGGCTCTGCAATGTTTATGTCTCCAAGCATAGCAAAAGAAGCTGCAACACCACCGCTTGTCGGGTCAGTTAAAACTGATATAAAAGGTATTTTAGCCATATGCAATTTTGCTATTGCCTGTGATGTCTTTGCCATCTGCATCAATGAAAATATTCCTTCCTGCATTCTTGCACCGCCACTTGCAGAAATAATTATCAGCGGTATCCCCCTCTTTATTGCTTTTTCTATGGCATTAGTGACTTTCTCTCCCACAACTGACCCCATACTGCCGCCCATAAAATCAAAATCAAGCACTGCAATTAGGACGTTGTTTTTACCTATCAGACATTCGCCTGTAACAACCGCATCAGCCATCTTAAATTTCTTTTGTGAGTCCGTAAGTTTTTTGCTATATTCGGGAAAGGCAAGTACATCTACGGGTAGAATTTCCTTGTTACATTCTTTAAAAGATTTCGGTTCTGCAAGCATATTTATCCTTTCATATGCTGACATTTTGAAATAAGAACCGCATTTAGGACAGACCTTCAGGTTCTCATCCAATTCCTTGTTATAGATAATCTGTTCGCATTTTTTACACTTGGACCACAATCCTTCATGTACATCTCCGTTACTTTTATTACTTTTAGCCATAATTCTACACCTTCCCTAATTCTTTTCGGAATGGTAAAATGAACTTCCTGATCTCAGATACGAGCCTTGCTCCTCTATAACGCATAATAATCTTAATCAATGCCGAACCGATGATTATACCATCAATATATTTTTTTATTTTAGTAACCTGTTTGGGCTGCGAAATACCAAATCCTAATGCAAGAGGTTTTTTGGTCTCCCTGCGGATTTGCTTAAGAAACCCCGCTAAACCGGACGGCAGTTCCTTCCTGGCACCGGTAATCCCTGTCACGGAAACCACATATACAAATCCTGTAGTGGAATTATAAATAATTTTTCTTCTCTTTGGTTCTGTCGTAGGCGCAAGTAAATAAATAAGGTCTATACCTGCTCTTTTTGCCAGACTTTTAATTAATTTTGATTCCTCGGGTATTATGTCCGGTATGATTAATCCGCTTACACCGGATTCTTTTGCTTCATTAAAAAATTTCTTCAAACCGTAATGGTAAACAGGGTTTAAATACCCCATCAATACTATCGGTATATTTGATTTCTTCCTGATATGCCGGACTACTGACAAAATATCCTTTACTGTCCCTTTTTTCTCAAGTGCTTTCTGGGACGCATACTGGACAACAGGGCCATCCGCTATGGGGTCGGAAAACGGCATCCCCAATTCGATTATATCAACACCTGCATCTTCCAGAACAGAAACTATTTTTTCTGTTGTCCTTAAATCCGGAAAACCGCAGGTAATAAAACAAATCAATTTTTTCATATGGGGTCAGGTCTCAACATTCAACGGAATTTTCTAACTATCTCTAAATCTTTATCCCCCCGACCTGAAAGACACACAACAATAATATCGGGTTTCTTTAATTTATGTGCAATCTTTTTAAGATATGCAATTGCATGTGCAGACTCAAGGGCAGGCAGTATGCCTTCCGACTCAGACAGCATGTGGAACGCACCGATTGCTTCCCTATCGGTCACAGCAACATATTCTGCCCGGCCGCTATCTTTATAGAAAGAATGTTCGGGCCCAACTCCCGGATAGTCAAGTCCCGGAGCAACAGAATGGGTTTCACATATCTGTCCATCCTTATTCTGTAACACATAACTTTTTGTGCCGTGCAGTATGCCGACTGTCCCTTCCGCCAAACTCGCTGAATGTTTTCCGCTGGCCAGTCCCAGACCGCCCGCTTCAACACCTATAAATTTAACAGTGCGATTATTATAAAAAGGATGAAAAAGTCCTATTGAATTGGAACCCCCTCCGACACATGCTATAAGATAGTCCGGCAGACAATTTTCAAGTTTTAATATCTGCCTTTTTGTCTCCAGCCCTATTACAGACTGGAAGTTCCTCACCATTGTTGGATACGGATGCGGTCCCACAACACTTCCTAAAACATAGTATGTGTCATGGACATTGGTTACCCAGTCCCGCAAAGCTTCGTTTATTGCATCCTTGAGTGTCTGGCTGCCGGATTTAACGGGTATTACTCTTGCCCCCAGAAGTTCCATCCTGGACACATTCTGCTGTTGTCTCTCTACATCAACCGCACCCATATATACATCACACTTCAATCCAAACAACGCAGCTGCGGTGGCTGTCGCAACACCGTGCTGTCCCGCACCTGTTTCGGCAATAACTCTTTTTTTATTCAGCCGTTTTGCTAAAAGCAGCTGGCCGATTGTATTATTTATTTTATGGCTGCCGGTATGGGCGAGGTCTTCTCTTTTGAGATATATTTTGGATATGTTAAGATATTTTGAAAGATTTTCAGCATAATAAAGCGGCGTAGGACGTCCCGCATACTGTCGTAGATAATAATCCAGATGCTTACGGAATTTTTTATCTTTCCAGGCAACATTGAACTCTCTTTCAAGTTCATTGACCGCATAAACAAGCGTTTCAGGTATGAACTGCCCGCCAAATTGTCCGAAATACCTCATTTAAAAATACCTCTCCTTTAATTTTACCAAAAATAAACTTAAATTCCAAATTAATTAATCGATGGAGCTTATTTTATATTCATTTCCTGCACTAAACGATGCATATGCTCTATCATATACAGCGGAATGGTTAAAATCTTCTCATGCAATGAAAGTTTATCCATCGCAAATCTAATACCAAATGGAACTTTCTTTTCTTCCAGAAATAACCTAAGTGATTTTAGCGATCCGGACTTGCCTGCTTTTACTTCAATAGGAATTATGAGCGCACCTGCATCATAAACGTAATCTACTTCCGCTGAACTGTTTCTTTTATCCCGTGCCCAGAAAAAGAGCTGTCTATCCATATAGCGGTCTTCATAAGCACGCAGTTCCTGTCCAACAAATTGTTCGGCTACCGAACCTGAATTTATTTGCATAATATCGGCATCCAGTAAAAGTTTTGCCTGCAACCCGCATGCATTCTGCATTAGTCCGATGTCCAGGTAGTTTAGTTTGAATTTTTTGTCATTTGACTGTGCTCCCAACGGAATCCCGGCGGCAGCGGTAGCAATTACTTGCCTTATTACTCCGGCCAATGACAGAAGATTTATCGCGTTTTTTATATCCCTTGATTTGCTCTCAAGGTCAATCTTTGCATATTTAACTCTTTCACCAATCAGCTGCGGCACTTTTTCAAAAACTTTTTGAAGATATTTTTGCTCGGAATATTTCGCATATTTACCGAAATCGCTCCTATATGTTTGAAGAAGAGCATTCTGTATTCTGCCCGCTTGTGTAAAATCTTTAGTATCAATATACGACTTAACAGCAGCCGGCATCCCGCCGACAATAAGATATTCGCGTATTAGCGTCATCAACTTTTGGTGAATACTGTTTTCAATTTCGCTATTGAGATGAATATTTTTTAAGTATAGCCTGAGTTGTTCGTTCCCCGATGCAGTCAGGAATTCTGCAAATGATAATGGTTCAAGATATATATACTGGACTCTTCCTACCGGAATTTTAATGTCTTTCTTTTCCAGTGCAAACTCCACCAGCGACCCAGCACCAATGACAGCAATATAGTTTTTCTTTTCTTTGAAATATCTTAAAGACATTATAGCATTCGGACATTCTTGTATTTCATCCAAAAATAATAGAGTATCCTCATCTATAGTTACCCCTAACACTATCTGGATCTTATTTATAATGTCATCAGGTTCAAGGGTATTAAAACAGTCCTTTAGTTCAGGGTGAAGTTCAAAATTAATTATCACCGTGTTTTTAAATACTTTTTTTCCGAACGTTTCGACCGTATAACTTTTACCAACCTGCCTGGCGCCTCTCATTAGTAAAGGAAGTTTTTCTTTTTGTTCTTTCCATTGATACAGGTCTTTCTCAATATCCCTTTTCATCTCTATTCCCCCCAAAATACATCATTGTGGTCAAAATACAAGGATATTATACATTAAATTTGGTTAAAATACAAGGATGGCACAAATTGTCAGGCAGGTAGGAAACTTATCAGTAATCTTCACAGAACTATTCCACGCTATATGATATTCATTCCATACAATAAAAACCATTTTGCGGGAATATAATAAACCGTGGTCCTATTCACTTTTATTATGGCGTATTTATCCTTATTTATAAATATTGCTTTCCTGGGAGAAAAAGAGTTGATGAACGAGTGAAAACTTTTTGTCAAGGTACCGATTTTAGAAGTTCCCGCCTTTACCTCAATGGGAATAAATTGTCCTTCTTTCTGGATTATTATATCAATTTCTGCTCCTGACTTTGTTCTCCAGTAATAAATTTCTTCATCTATATTTTTATTTTTTAATATTTCAGAAACAATAACATTCTCTAATAAAGCATCGTAATCCGTTCTGTTTTCACTTTCATTAAATTGCCTTACGGCAAAATTTCTCAATCCATTATCAATGAAAAAACACTTGCTGGAATGTTTAATTTCATTTCTCCTGTTAGACGTAAAAGGTTTCAAATAATAAGCGATAAACGTATTTTCGAGTATATTCAAATATTTTGATATTGTTATTATATTACCCTGCGTTATAGAACAAAGTTCCGAATTATTTAAAAGGTTGCCGATTTGAGCGGATAAAATCTTTACAAGTTTATTAAAAACTTCTACTCTTTCGACTTTTAAAAAATCCACCACATCTTTCTTTATATAAGAATTAAATAACTCATTCAATTCTTCGAGTTTGTCTTCAGCATTCTTTTTTGTTAAAACCCCGGGATAACTTCCATAAAGCTCAAAATCCCTCGTTCTTTCTGATAAATACTTTCCGTAAAACAATTCGTTTTTTTGCCAGACAGATATGGTCTTATCGGCAAGTTTTATATGTCTTAAATCATCTTTTATTTTACCTTCATAATTAACAAGTTCGAAAAACGAAACAGGCAATAGAATCACTTCTCTTTTTCTTCCTGTCAGGAATTCTTTTGTTTTTGATTTTAATTCTAACGAAGATGAACCTGAAACAAATATTTTAATGTTTTTCTTTAAATCAAATAACCCTTTTAAAAATTGGCCGGGATTTTTTAACCTTTGTGCTTCATCAATAAAAACATAATTAACGACTTTATCCTGTCCGAACGATTTACTTATAAGTTCGTAAAACATGGAAGGGTTTTCAAACATTTTATAATCTACTATAGTATCTAAGTTGATATAATACAGATTATCGTGTCTTTTATTATGATGCTGCAGTTTATATAATAAAAGATTTAAAA
>MNXB01000018.1:0-179 GCA_001871125.1 Elusimicrobia bacterium CG1_02_37_114 | reverse complement strand
GATAACTGAAGGAGTCAAGAGGGAGGAGGTTTTTCTGTATGCGAGAGAAAGATAGGGAACTGGCAAGAAGAAGACGACGAAGGAAAAAGGCGAAAAAACTAAAAGCTAAAGAAACCCATGAGCAGATAGAACAGACAACTGTTACCAAAAAGAAGACTACTAAAAGGAGAAAACCAGCT
>MNXB01000128.1 GCA_001871125.1 Elusimicrobia bacterium CG1_02_37_114 | reverse complement strand
CGGGGGCGGTGGTAATGCGGTTAACAGAATGATACAGGGCGGTATAAAGAATGTTGAAATGGTTGCCGTCAATACAGACACTCAGGTTTTACGCAGGTCACTCGCACCTGTAAGGATACAAATCGGTCCCCAACTGACGAAAGGACATGGTGTAGGCGGTAATCCATCGCTTGGCAGACAGGCAGCAGAGGAGAGCAGGAAACAAATAGAGGGTGAACTTGTAGGCGCCGATATGATATTTGTAACTGCAGGCATGGGTGGTGGTACAGGCACAGGTGCTGCACCGGTAGTAGCAGAAATATCACATAAATTAGGCATACTTACAGTCGGTATTGTAACAAAACCGTTTGAATTTGAAGGAAGGATTAGAACAGACCAGGCGGAAGAAGGGATTAAGAATTTAAAATCAGTAACAGACACTTTGCTTATTATTCCAAATGACAGAATATTCAGTATAGTTGATAAATCAACTTTGTATGATGAGGCATTTCGTAAAGTGGATGATGTTTTAAAACAGGCAATACAGGCTATAACTGATGTTATTACTTCCACAGGTGATATAAATGTTGATTTTGCTGACGTTCGCGGGATAATGACAAATGCAGAAGAAACATTGATGGGTGTAGGTATAAGTGAGGGTCCAAACCGGACTATGGAAGCTGTTCGCAGTGCTATAAGTTCTCCTCTTTTAGAGGATGTAACCATTGAGGGTGCGAAGGGTATTCTTGTAAATGTTACTTCTGGCGGAGATTTTACAATTGAAGAGATGCGTGAACCTATGAATATGATACATAACCGTATAAACAGAGATGCGCATGTGTTGTTTGGACATGTAACAGATGAAAAAATGCAGAAGAGAGTAAAAGTAACGGTTATTGCTACCGGTTTTCCGCAGAGGAAGAAACCCCCTACCGTAGCCAAACCCAGAATTCATTCACACCATGTTGCTCCAACGGATATTTTAAAACCGGCATATCTGAGATATAAACCCAGAAAACTGGTGTAATCTGTCTTATCTTATTTGAACGGAGGAGGCAGGATTCGAACCTGCGGTCCCGATTGCTCAGGACAACGGTTTTCGAGACCGCCGCTTTAGACCACTCAGCCACTCCTCCCTGTAATTTTGGGGACACATCACTTAATTATTCTTCTCTGGCTTTATGCTTGCAATTTTTCCATCTAATTAAGTGATGTGTCCCCAAAATTATCCCCAAAATTATCCCCAAAATTATTTGTAATCTTCGCCTATTATGACGGTAATATCTATCAACCTGCGTGTGTCAAAACGCGTAAAAATCTCCTCTGTTTGTAATGTCCCTGCAATTTTCTGTGCAGCACGGATATCACCTACCCTGTCTATAACAATAGTCTTTTTTTGTATTGTATTGTAGTTACCCCATTTAACCACATCAAAGCCTTTAATTCTCAAGAGCCTTGTGACTTCCAATGCAGCTCCTGAATGTTGTGATGCATTATATACTTCAACAGTAACCTGTCCTGTCTTTGGCAGTTCAATATCAGGTCCATAGATTAAATCTACTGTATGTTTTATTTCATCTTTGTTGGCTATCCAATAACCGCGCCGGCTTTCACCCGGAAGAAGCGCCATTCGGACATTTTCAATATTTATAGATTTGGTTTCCAGCAGCAGATTCAGCAGGTCCCATAGCGTTAGGTTTGTGTGGATATTTTCAAGCATAATCTTTATAATGATTGGCACCCGGGCAATAATAACCGGGTTGGTCAGGCTTTTTACCAGGGGCCTTAAAAATTGCTGCTGGCGGTAAATCCTTCCAATATCTCCTGCGGATGTTCTGTATCTGACATATTCAAGTGAATTTTTTCCATTTAGGATATATATGCCTGTAGAGAAATGTATGTGTAAATTGCCAGCATTGTCATCGTAATGCATGGGTTCATCAATTTCAATCTTCACACCGCCTATTAAATCTATTAATTTCTGGAAAGCATCATAATCAATCTGTAAATATTGGTTAATACAGACCCTGTTATCCAGCAATACGGAAACTTCTTTGCATAGAGCATTTAATGCAGCATCGTAATTTTTTTCTTTACGGTAATAGTACGCATAAATCTGGTTTATCCGGTTAATATTTATTCCCGGTAAATCAATTTCTGTATCGCGTGGAATAGATATTATATTAACAAAATATTTTTTTGGATTATAACTCAGGAATATTATAGTATCGGTATGCCGTGAATAGTCAACAATGTCAGTGCCAACAACAAGCAGGTTTATGTTCTCCCCGCGTCTTATAGAATTACAAATTTCACTCTTTGAAGATAGGTATACAGCAAGTAATATAAATACTCCTGTGCTGATGAGGATTATATGTCTTGGCTTAATTTTATGCATTGTTATCCGTATAAACCCTTGTTTAATATATATTCTTCAACTTTTTGAGGTAATAAATATCTTACTGATTTACCCTCTTTTATGTACTTGCGAAGCATAGTTGAAGAGATATCAAGCAAGGGGGATTTAAAGATTGTTACTCGATTTGTCATAGATACAGGACGGGTCACATTGACGCCCGGTCTTATCCCTACCAAAAATTTACACATATCCAGTAATTGCCTGCTTTTTTCCCAGGTGTTAAATGTCAGGAATAAGTCTATGCCCATCAGAAAAAAGAGTTCATCTCCGGGATATTTTTGTTTAAAATATTCAATTGTCTGGTATGTATAGCTTTTGCCTGATTTTTTTAGTTCGTAATCACTTACGGTAAAATGCGGATTATCCCTGATTGCAAGTTTCACCATTTCAAGCCTGTGAATTTTATGCGCGGAGGCAGGACATTTATGGGGAGGTTTCCCTGAAGGGACAAATATAACCCTGTCAAGTTTGAATTTTTCATAGGCACTCTCAGCTAAACTCATGTGACCATAGTGTATGGGGTCAAATGCCCCGCCAAATAATGCTATCTTCACTTAAAAATCCTTTTCAATCCCCCTTTTACTCCCCCTTTACCGAAGTAGGTTCCGTAGGAATCAAAGGGGGTATGGGGGATTTTTATAATTATATTCTTATTTCCCCTGTGCCGTAGACAACATATTTTGTCGTGGTAAGTTCTTTAAGTCCCATTGTTCCCCTTGCATGAAGTTTTTGTGTGGAGATACCTATTTCCGAGCCCAAACCGAACACACCGCCGTCATGCAATCTTGTTGAAGCATTGTGAAATACAGCAGATGAATCCACTTCAGTTAAGAATTTTTCTGCAGATTTTTTGTCTTCTGTTATTATTGAATCAGTGTGCCCCGAACCATATTCGTTTATGTGTTCAATCGCCCTGTCAATTGAATCAACAATTTTTACTGACAGTATCAAATCTAAATATTCTGTTGACCAGTCTTCTTTCTTTGCCTTTTTAATATCGGTTAAAATTTTCAATGTCTTTGGACAGCCCCGCAGTTCAACATTTGCTTTTTTGTAATCTTCGGCAAGTGCAGGCAGAATTTTATCTGCAATATCCTTATGGACAAGTAAGGTTTCCATGGCATTGCATACACCGGGACGCTGGACTTTTGCGTTGAAGGCAATTTTTATTGCCATATCAATGTCAGCGGACTTATCAATGTATGTATGACATAGCCCTTTTCCATGAGAGAGTACCGGGACTACTGATTTTTCGCGAATCTGTCTTATCATTTTTTCTCCGCCGCGCGGTATAACAAGGTCAATAAAATTGTCCAGTTTAATAATTTCATATATGCTCAAGCGGTCAGGTGTGTCTATGAACTGGACAACGCCTTCAGGCATACCTTTAATGCTTTTTAATGCCCCGGAGATTATTTCTACCAGTATGCGGTTAGAATTTATTGACTCGCTCCCGCCACGCAGTATAACCGCATTACCCGATTTTAAACACAGTGCCGTTGAGTCAACGGTTACGTTCGGCCGGGACTCATATATTATGGCAATTACACCAAGCGGTACGCGGGTTTTTTTAATTAAAAAACCTGAAGGAGAGTTCCATTCGGAAATAATTTCTCCAACCGGGTCAGGGAGTTCAGCAATGTCAAGAACACTCTTAGCCATTTCCTTAATGCGTTTTTCATTCAACATGAGTCTGTCAATCAATGCTGACGATAAATTTTTCCCGGTAGTTTTTTTTATGTCAATCTTATTCTGTGAAATGATTTTATCGGTATTTTTCTCTATTTCTTCAACTATAGAAACCAGAGCCCTGTTTTTTATTTCAGTTGATAAACTTGCCAACTTCCTGCTTGAGGTTTTTGCAATTTTTGCTTTTTTGGTTATTGGATTTGTCATCTTTTAGATTCCTTTATATAATTCAGCAATCCGCCTGCTGATATTATCTCTTTTTCCCTCTGCGTGAGCGAATACTGTAACTTAATCGCCAGATTTTTGTCCTCGTTAGATACTTTCAGAGCGGAACTCTGTTTTAAGGTTTCGTATATATTTTCTATCCTTAAAACATCCCCGATGTCAAAAACTTTATAATCATCAGAGTTCTTGAATGTAAGCGGCAATATACCGAAATTTATAAGGTTAGCCCTGTGTATCCTTGCGAATGATTTGGCGATTATAACTCCTATACCTAAATACCTTAAGACAATCGCAGCGTGTTCCCTGCTTGAACCCTGTCCATAATTTTCGCCAGATAAAACAAAAACACCGCCGGTGGTTTTTATTCTCTTTACAAATTCAGGGTCTATTCTGTAAAAAGTATATTCAGCGATTGCGGGGACGTTTGACCTCAGGGGTAAAATTTTTGCTCCTGCAGGCAGTATATCGTCAGTAGAAATATTATCGCCAAGTTTTATTGTGATTTGTCCGGAAATTTCATCCGGCAGCGGTTTAAGTTCCGGCAGTGGTTTTATATTGGGTCCGCGGACAATTTCCGCTTTGCGTCTGTCTTTAATATTTGAAGGATAGATAAATTTCGTTACATTGCTGAATTTTTCCGGCACTTTTATTATCGGTGCCTTACTGAATTTCCTGGGGTCGGTGATTTTCCCGTTTATTGCACTGACGACAGCAACTTCAGGACTACACAGATATACAGAGGCATCCTTCGTGCCACTCCTGCCGGAAAAATTTCTGTTAAAAGTCCTCAGGGATACCCCGCCGCTTGGCGGCGCCTGCCCCATTCCTATGCAGGGACCGCAGGCAGATTCTAAAATTCTCGCACCTGAGTCCAGGAGACATTTCAACATACCGTTTTCTGCAATCATTGATAAAACCTGTTTTGACCCGGGAGAAATCACAAGTTCCACGTCGGGGTGGACTTTATTATCCTTGAGTATAGTTGCAACAAACATTAAATCACGGTAACTTGAATTTGTGCAGGAGCCGATACATACCTGGTCAATTTTTGTTCCCTCAATTTCCCTGACTTTCACTACATTATCAGGACTGTGCGGACAGGCAATAAGGGGTTCTAATTTTGATAAATTTATTTCAATTATGTCAGAATATTTTGCTTTTTCCCCCTCGCCAGGCACAATTTTTTTCCATGATTTTACTCTATTCTGTGATTGTAAAAATTTTTTTGTCCTTTCATCTGACGGGAAAATAGACGAGGTGAGTCCGAGTTCCGTTCCCATATTGGATATAGTTGCACGTTCAGGGACATCTAAGTTTTTAATGCCGTTTCCTGTCCATTCAAATATTTTGTTGACCCCGCCTTTAACCGAATATTTTCGTAAAAGTTCTAATATTACGTCTTTTGCACTTACCCAGGGGTTAAGTTTTTCCGAGATTACAATGTTCACAACTTCCGGCATAATAAAGTAAAAAGGTTTGCCTGCAAGTGCACTGGCTATATCCAGCCCGCCGGCGCCTATTGCGAGCATACACAGTGCACCTGCTGTCTGTGTATGGCTGTCAGAACCTAACAGGGTTTGTCCGGGCACGCCAAAATTCTCTAAATGCAACTGGTGGCATATACCATTTCCTGCCGGTGAGAAAATTATGCCGTATTTTTCCGCAATGGATTTCAGATACCTGTGGTCGTCAGGACTTTCAAAACCTGTCTGGAGAGTGTTGTGGTCAACATAGGAGACAGAAAGTTTTGTCCTGATACGGTCAATGTTCAGTGCTTCAAACTCAAGGTATGCGAGTGTACCCGTGGCGTCCTGCGTGAGTGTCTGGTCTATGTTTATTGCAATTTCCTGACCGGCGACAAGCCTCTGGCTTTTATCGGCAAGATGGGATTTTATTATTTTTTCAGTAGTATTCATTCCGATAAAATTATATCATATCGTTCACCAAAAATCAATACAACTTTTTGCCGGTTAATAGATATAATTGAGGCTGTCGAGTTCAAAATATTGCTACTATAGAACGGACAAACTCCCTAATAATTGTTTTCTATTAAATTTTGGGAGAAACCTTAAAATCGTGTAATTAACTTCATTCCTTAAATACCTTAATTTAGTTTGCTTATTTAGTAATGTCAATTTTAAATTTCTCAAAATTATATTTTTTCATCTGGGAGTTATGATATTTAATAAAATAGTTATATTTTTCAATTATCTCGGGTTCTGTTCGATGATTATTAATTTGATAATTTATTGCTTCAACTATTCGTTGAAGTACTTTATTTTTTATAACGTCACTACATTTCTTACTTCCCGTATCAAATAAAGAAATATAAATATTTAGACAGCGTATGCCTTCTAAATCGATATTTATGTAATCAGTTAATACTTCAGGAAATGTCCCATTATTTAATTTAATAATGTAATTATAAAACGTATCATCTATAATAATCCTTGGGTATTTGGCTTTATTTTCAATTTTTGCTGCGTTAGATAAAGCTTGACTGAAAATAAATTTATGGGGGTATCCGCTTGACTCCACTAACCAAAATATGTAAAATATTGGGGCATGGAAGATTACCCAAAAACATTGATAGAATTCGAGCAACGATTCACCTCTGAAGAGTCTTGTCATGAGTATATATTCAAATTGCGATGGCCTGAGGGTTTTCGATGTCTCCGTTGTGGTTACGAAAAGGTTTGGTTTAGAAGTCGCGAATTGTATCGTTGCACACACTGTAGATACGAAACCTCTATCACGGCCGGTACAATATTTCAAGATACGCGACAATCGCTCTACATTTGGTTCCGAATGATATGGTATGTGGTCAGTCAGAAAAATGGCGTTAGTGCTTTGGGGCTCCAACGAACTTTGGGATTTCAAAGGTATGAAACCATATGGATAATGCTGCATAAACTTCGTATTGCTATGGTACGTCCTGACCGGAAACGCTTGTCTAGTGTTGTGGAAGTTGATGAAACGTACGTAGGAGGGAAAAGGCCAGGAAAACGAGGTCGTGGAGCATCCGGTAAATCTCTGGTTCTTATCGCAGTTGAAGATAAAGAAAATCATTTTGGACGTATTCGCCTTCAGCGGGTGTTGAATGCATCGGGAGCAAATTTGATTCCTTTTGTAAAGGAAAACGTCGAACCCGGAAGTACTGTGCGCACTGATGATTGGAGCGGATACACAGGTTTGACTTCCGAAGGTTATCAGCATATTGTGGTATGTGAATTTGCCAATGTAGGGAAAACCTTGTTGCCCCTGGCACACAGAGTTGCTGCCCTGCTGAAGAGATGGTTGCTGGGAACCCATCAGGGAGCTGTACATAGTTCTCATCTGGATTATTATCTGGATGAGTTTACTTTTAGATTTAACCGAAGGACGTCGCGGTCGCGTGGAAAATTGTTCTATCGTCTTCTCCAGCAAGCTGTTAATGTTAAACCCGTAAAAGGACAAGACATTCGTGGTGGTCGAATCTACTCGTGAATTATTAAATATTAGATGTGGTGGAGTCAAGCGGATACCCCCATAAATTTATTGCCATGATTATCTAAATTATTTTCATAATACTGTCCTAAAGAAATACATCCTCGAAAAAAATATCCAACAAGCGAAGAAAACTTTAAAATAATCTGTGATACAGTCCAAAAATACACCAATAAAAAAACAAGCTCATCTTTTATGTCTTCTCCGTGTTCACTCTGTAAATCATCAGAAAAGTTTAGATTAGATAATGGTAATGTAATTAACATTGTATCCGAAAATATTTTTATATTGATTTTTTTATATACTTGTTTAACAGCTTTTATGAAATCAGTGCTATCAGGTCTTTTACTATAATCTTCTATTTCAGTCAATATATTTTTAAGTATCTCTTCAATGTTTTTTATTATATTACTGTCTCTATACGATTTATTAACTAATTCTATATACCCCAAAATATCAATATAAGCAACTATATAATTATCCAAAATGTTCACCTTTTTTATTGACTAATAGAGCATGATTGAAATATTTACTCATGAATATTAATGGAATTGAATATCTTCTGGATAATAACTTCAGCATTTTCAATATCTTGCGTATATATTATTTGAATTGACCACATCTCGGAATTTCTTGCAATTATAGCATTTGCAAAAGATACATTCTTATTAAAACGTAAAAAATTTCCACGCATAACAATTTCTTTAAAATTTGAATGAATAGTATTTTCAAAAGAGTAATTAACATCCTTTACACCATTTAAGGTTTTTATATTTTGTATTGACCCTAAGGCTGCATTTCTAGGCTCGGGATGTAAACTATCAATATATAAAACATAGTTAATTCCAACTTCGATGTTATTTTTTTTAAATTGAAATGATTCGGTGTTTCTAATTAAGTTCCTAACACTGTCAGGTAAATTTAAAGGTGATGTATCAGGTTTTCCAGGTAATTCAATTCTCAATCCCGAAGTACCTATTTTATAAATATTCCAATTTTTTATTGAGATTGACTTTTTGTTGAATTGTCTAATAATATCTTTTGCAATATTGGTACCAATTGTTCCCCCTACTGCTGCAATAAGTAAAATAACAAGTAAGTATTTATTTTTCATAAAAAGTCCTAATTTTCTTATATCCTCTAAATATCATTATATTATATAAACAAATATTCTGCAAATGTTATATTTAGATATACACGAAGGTTTTTGATTCTAATAATATAGGGTTTTACCGAAGATGTTTCTCATGATTTTCGGGAGTTGTTTGGATGGTTTATTCTGAGGGCAGAAACTAAATCTTTCTATGAAAAATAAGAACTTGCTGTTTTACAAAAATTACATGGCATAACATTTACCAAGTATAAGTGATATTCTGTCATAATATGTACATTTTTTCATCTTTACGTGGAACTTTTGTCACTAAAGGCATTTTTTTTATTCCTTTTTCCTTAACTAATTTCAACACATCTTTTGCTGAATTACCACTTGAAATAATTTTATTATCCAATACTGCTATCCATTCACCAGAATGTTTTTCTGCTAATTTTTTATGCTTAGATAACCACATAAGTTCATTCATTTTTCTAACCTCTTTTTGATTAATTCAGTAACAACTTTTTCTGCCTATTTTCTCTTATATTGAAGTATATCATATTTTTTCAAAAATTTCAATTTTCATTGGTGGTAAACTCGAAATTCTTGGATTTGCGTTTCTATAAATTCCGATAAGACTCGGAGTTATATTTTGGAAGACTGGATAAAACTATGAAAAACAAGAACTTGCTATTTTACAAAAATTACATGGCATAACATTTACCAAGTAAACGAAGACCCTTAGTATCTCCTTTTCTTAGCTTTTCTCTTATCTCATCGAATTTATTTGCTGTTTCTGCCTCATATAATA
>MNXB01000063.1 GCA_001871125.1 Elusimicrobia bacterium CG1_02_37_114 | reverse complement strand
CATTCTTAGATGATTTGACAGGCTTATTGATGTATATTCATTCCAAATTCAAGAATAAAATTCAAGAATTCTTTGACTTTCTCCCGTATTTGTTGTATAATATTTTAGTAAACAAGTTAATAAATTTTTAGCAAAGAGGTGAAAAATGTCTAAGATAAAAGAAGATTTTTTGACTAATATTTTAGAATCCCGAGTTAAAGATAAAGAATCCATTGTTAAAGCGAGTCACAATATTGATAAAATTAGAGAAAAGTATGGCAAATACGAAAAAGGATTTAATTCCACAGAAATACTTCGTAAAATTAGAGATTCAAAATCAAAATGATTTACGTATTAGATACATCGGTGATTCTGAAATGGTTTCTTGATGAAGAAGGAACTACTGAGGCACTTGAATTTAAAACAAGATATGAACATGGAGAAATTACAATTGTCGCTCCTGACCTTTTGATTTACGAGGTATCTAATGTCCTCAGATTTAAAAAAGATTTTACAGAAATAGCCACAAGAGAATCTTTGAAATCTATTATTATGTTAAGATTGGAATTATTTTATCCGTCCGAATCTATACTTAATGAAGCCATCCATTTTTCTTATCGTACTCACCTAACTATATATGATTGTTTCTATATAGCATTAGCAATTAAATTAAATTGTCAATTAATAACTGCAGATAAAAAGATTTATGACACATCTCACCATTTTCTTAGAGTAAAACTGCTCTAGTTTTTCATCAAAAACGATACCCCAAAAACGATGTAAAATAAGGGTTGGTTTTTGTAAACTTGAATTTGATAATTTAAATTTTTTTTGATAAACTTACCGTAATGAAAACCAGAAAATTTAATTCTTATGATAAAATCGGTATTGTCGGTATGAACCCGACAATAGATAAGGTTTATGAAATTGAGAATTTTTCCGCAGGTCATGTTTTCCGTCCTCATACGGAATACTCTGTGAGCGGCGGCAAGGGAGTAAATATTGCCCGGACATTAAAAATTTTAGGTAAAAAAAATCAGTTATTATTACTTTTAGGAGGGACTACAGGAAAAAAGATAAAAGAAGACCTTAAAAGGGAAAGCTTAAAAACACATATAGTAAAAATAGCAGGTTCATCCCGGGTCTGCACGCTTGTCCTGGACCCTATAACCCATAAACAGACAGTAATCAACGAAATTGGTCCGAAAGTTTCTTTTAATGAAATAAAAAAAGTGAAAACAGCATTTAATGAATTCATAAAAAATAAACAGATAATAATACTCAGCGGCACCACACCCGCTGGAATAAAAAACGACATTTATGCAGAGTTTATCCGGATATGTCATCGCCAGCGTATTCCCGTAATATTGGATACAAGCGGAGAGAAATTTAAAGTCGGTCTCTCTAAGAAGCCTTTTATGATTAAGCCAAATTTAACCGAATTAGAATATATTTTAGACAGAAGACTTACTTCTTTAGAGCAAATAAAAAAGGTGTCAAGAAATTTAGTCCGTTCGGGTATTGAAATAGTTGCGGTTTCTTTAGGCGAGAAAGGTGTTTTGCTGACAAGCAGAAATGGTTCCTGGAGGGCAGTTCCGCCCCGTGTTAAGGTAGTGAATAGTGTGGGTTCCGGAGATGCATTTGTTGCCGGGTTTGCCTATGCCTGGACAAAAGAAAAGGACCCCATAAAAGCTTTGCGACTGGGCGTGTCTGCGGGTACAGCAAATACTCTCACGGTTAAACCGGGACACTGCGACAAAAAAGATATTGAAAGATTTTACAAACAAATTAAAATAGAAAAGATTAATTAGATGTAACTACAATTCCGAGGAGATCTTTTGATTCGTTCTGTATTGCAAGTATTTTTACCTTGTGGTTTGTACTTTTAAGTTCTTCTACGACAGGTATATCAGGGTTTTTCATTGCTTTCTTTAACAATTCAACGAATTCTACATTTCTCGCTATCTCAAGTATGTGTCTGCCGGTGATATCCTCCTGGTTTGCGTGAAGTAATGTTTTTCCTGTGTCATTTATATATACTATTTTGTTTTCTTCGTCTGTCAATATAACTTCACCTGTCATACTTGAACCAGTCTTCTGAAGATAAGCATAAAAATTCTTCTTTAAAGTATCAATATCCTGTTGATGTTTTTGATAGTTGTCATTTATTTTTTTGGTAAGTTCTTTGATAAGGTTAACCAGTTCACTGAATTCATCCTGTGTTTTTATGGTTATTTCACCGAGCGGATTCCCCTTGTTTAAATCTTCCACTATCTCCTTGACGCGGTTAAGCGGTGCTAATATAATATTAGCAAACAGGTAACTTCCCAGAATTCCAAAAAACAATACAATTATACAGACCAGCAGGATATTTTCAATGTATTTTCCTAATGATAATTTTATTTCTCTCGTAGAAAACCCAACTCTAAGGATTCCTGCTTTGACACCCTGGACAAACAGTGGAATGCAGAAGTCATATACTACATATTTATGTCCTTCTATTCTTATTCTGAAAGTTTTTAATCCATCTAATTTCAATAGCTGGTTAACATAATCATTGCTGTAGTTTTTGCCTGCCTCGCCCACCATATTATGAGCAAGGACAGTTCCGTTAGAATCAATTAGCATCGTATGTATTACATCCGGCTGTTCAATAATGTTTTGCATATAGGATATCAGGGTTAAATCATCTTTAAACTGCATTGCTCGTGAAACGAGAGGATTGTATATGCGGACAAGATTCCCTCCCCTGCTGAGTAGATTCTGATATAACAGTTTTTCTTTTGTCCTGTAAATATATACGGAAAGAACCGCCAGAAGCAATATTAAAAATATACCTGTAAAAACAGAAAATTTTAATCTTATGCTTCCCTTAACTTTGTTGATTAGTTTCATTTATTTTACTCCTATCATTTTATAAACGACAAAACTATTGGTCCGAAAAGAATAATAAATACCGTTGGAAATATAAAAAACAACAGAGGAAATAATAATTTCAACGGTGCTTCGGCAGCGAGTTTTTCAGCCATCTGGAATCTCTGTGTACGGAGGTCCTGCGATTGTAATTTCAGTATATTTCCAAGACTTGCTCCGGACCTTATCCCCTGCGTGAGTGAACTTATTAAACTATTAATCGCAGAAGATTTTATTCTTTCTGACATATTATTAAGCGAGTCAATTCTTGTTTTTCCCATCTGTATTTCCTGGGACATTAAATGGAATTCATCCCTTAAAGGGCCTTTCTCGCCTTTCTCCAGGTATTTGTTTAGAGCGGCATTGAAATCAAGTCCTGCCTGCATTGACAGAACTAATAAGTCAATCGCATCCGGTAATGAACGTAAAATCGTCCTGTGCCGTTGTGTAATTTTTGTTTTCAGCCATATCAGGGGCAGAACAAAACCAGATATGCCGCCTGTTATGAGAAACAGAACGTTGGATGTTTCAAAAAATACCAGCAGGAAAAACACTGCAATTACTGCCATCAGGGTCTGTATCATAAGAAATGTTACAAAATCCATACCCGACTGTATTCCCGATAATTTTATCTGTTGTTCAATATATTTGCGGTATTTTTTAATTACAGGTGATTGAGCGTTTGCCAGAGGGTTAAACAGGTGTTTGAGGATTGTGGACAATTCTTTTTTCTTTTTGATGGTTTCTTTGATTGTGAGTTTCTCCAGATTTGCTGATATTATTTTCTCCTGCAATGAGTGATATAATAAGGAAACGAGCAGGGTAACACATATAAAAATCAAAAAAGAAATGAATAATATCATTGAAAATATTCGTCCCGATAAATCGGGACGCTACATTTTACACTTTCGTCCAGTTGAAACTGGACGCTACAGATAAGGATAAATGACGCTACAGATAATGAAAAAATGGGATGTGTCCCCATTTTTATATGTCTATGTCAACAATCTTTCTTATTAATATTGCACCTACTGTAATCATAATCAGTACAACTACAAGCATTAACTGTCCGATGATTGTATTGAACATTGGTTCAATCAATCCGGGATCCATAAGGTAAAGCGTTATTATCAGGATAAATGGCATAGCACCGACTATATAGCCGGACATTTTTCCCTGTGATGTTAATGCTTTTATTTTTCCCTGAATTTTGTTGCGTTCCCTTAATGTATTTGAGATAGCAATTAATAATTCCGGTATATTTCCACCTGTTTCATGACCTATGCTGACTGCAGTGACAAACATGCCCAGTTCTTTACTTTTTACTCTTTCTTTAAGATTTAACAGTGCTTGTATCAATGGTATACCAAGCCTTATTTCATAAGTAACCTTAGCAAATTCTTCAGATAACGGAGGTTTGGAATCATTTGCCAGTAACTCAATTGCCTGAGGGAAACTAGCCCCCGCCCGGAGAGAATTTGCCAAAAGTATAAGTCCATCAGTGAGTTGGTTTTCAAATTGTTCCAGTTCCTTTTTCAAAAGGTATTTTGATATATAATCCGGTAGAAAAAATCCCAGTATAGCAAAAGGCAGGGAAATCAATAATCTATATGTCCCGAGATATGATATTATGAATATTGTTAGAGCGGAAGTAAATTTCAGTGTGAGTTTTTTTTCAGCAAGAATACTTTTCCAATTAAATTTTGTTTTTAATTTGTTTCGCTCAACACGTTGTTCACTGGCAAATATAAAATTTTTCCCATATTTTTTCATAAATTTAATCATGACTAAATTAATAAAATAATAAACCACACAGAAAATCATTAAAAACACAAGAAGACACAACAATAGTTTTATCATTTAAAGATATCTAAATTTAGTCTTATTCCTTTTGTCTTAGATTCTTCAGCAAAAGTCGGTATCAAACCCGTTGCCCTATATTCTCCCAGTATTTTACCCGTGGAATCCATACCGGTTTGTTGAAACTTAAAAATATCCTGAGTGGTGATAATATCTCCTTCCATACCGGTAACTTCAGTAATGGAGACTATTTTTCGTGCACCGTCGGAAAAGCGTGTCTGGTGAACAATTATGTCTATTGCACTCTTAATCTGTTCCCTGATAGCACGTATCGGTAGTTCCATTCCTGACATTAATACCATTGTTTCAATACGGTTCAATGTATCACGCGGTGAATTGGAATGGACAGTTGTGATAGAACCATCATGTCCGGTATTCATTGCCTGGAGCATATCCAGTGTTTCCCCGCTCCTGCATTCACCGACGACTATTCTGTCAGGCCTCATTCTTAAAGCGTTAATTACAAGTTTTCTTATAGGAATTTCACCGGTGCCTTCAATATTAGCTGGCCTGCTTTCAAGACGGACAACATGCTCCTGCTGGAGTTTAAGTTCTGCCGAATCTTCAATCGTGACAATCCGCTCTGTCTCGGATATAAAGGATGAAATTATATTGAGTAGAGTTGTTTTTCCTGAACCGGTTCCCCCTGAAACAATTATATTTTTTCTTAAAGTAACACAGATTTTCAAGAATTCAGCCATTTCTTTTGATAAAGAACCATAGTTTATTAAGTCATTTACAGAAAGTTTCTTTTCAGAAAACTTCCTTATTGTTATCATAGGACCATCTAATGCCAATGGTGGTATCACAATATTTACCCGTGAACCATCCTGTAACCGTGCATCACAGAGAGGCATACTCTCATCAACTCTACGTCCTATGGGTGCGACGATTCTTTCTATTACAGTCATCAGCTGTTTATCGCTGGCAAATTTTTTGTCTGTCAGGACAAGTTTTCCTGTCCGTTCAATGTAAATCTTATCAGTCCCTATGACCATTATTTCGGAAATAGAAGGGTCTCTTAAGAATTGTTCAAGCGGTCCTAATCCTAACACTTCATCTAACAATTCATAAATTATTTGTGTCCGTTGTTCGCGGTCTATTGAATCAGAAAGTTTTTCCTTTGCGATTAGTTTTTCTAAAGTTGTTTTTATAGATTCTTTTGTTTCTTTCTGTGCTTCTGGTGTTTTTAAGTTTATTGACTGCAAGTCCACTTCCTGCAATAGTTCCTTGTGTAACTTTTGTTTTAACCCAATAATTTCCTGCGTAGCAATGGTTGAATATTCGGTATCTTGCATTTCGCGAACCCCTGTCCTGAGTTCTGTTGGTTTGTCATTCTGACCCATTAGATTGTCATTCTGATCCCGTCGTGGCGGGAGAAGAATCTCATTTCTCTTCCCTTCACTTACATACAAATCTTCCCTTGTTGTCAGCAAATCAGCCAGTTGATAAATAGCTTTTGAAAATTCAGCCCTTGAATTTTTTATAACAACAGGAATACCCTGGTTGACTGCTGATAAAACATTTTCCAAATCATAAGGTATTTCAAAGAAGACATCCTGTTTGAGAAATGATTTTATTCTTTCTTTACCTAAAGAATGAGCGATTGTACTCATATTGACTACAATTTTCAAAATTGACAGAGGAAAATGATGTTTTGTGAATTCTTCAATATAGTGTTTTACCTGGTTAAATCCGAGCACATCAGGAGTCATTACCAATAGCACTAAATCACTTTCATCAAGTATAGTTAGAGATGTATCTGAAAAACCCCTTTCTAAATCAATGGTTACATATGGAAAAGTTTCGCGCAGTATATTTATGAATTTCACAATGTCACCCTCTCCTTTATTCCTTCGGCTTCGCTCAGGACAGGCCTCTCCCCTCGTGGGAGAGGGTGGGGTGAGGGGGTTTCCTGATAACCCACTTTTCAGATAATTCACCCCTGATGAATGTTTGTCTAAATATCCCTTTAATAACTGCGAATCAATCTGGTTGATGCTTGGTATTAAATCAGCAAATGTCTTTTTTGACTGGATGTTGAGAATACTTTCAATGTCTCCCGATGACCCGTCCAGACAGAAATCAATTAATCCCACTGGCTGTTTGAGTTTTCTGGTGAGTGCAACTGCCAGATTTGCGGCAATTACAGTCTGCCCGCACCCGCCTTTACTTCCGACTATTGATATAATTTTCATTTTTGTGGTTACTAATAGTTTGCGATGAATGAATCATCGCACTACATTTTTATCAGTTATCTAAAACCAAGTTTTCCCTAATTTTTTCCTTCAAGTAAACTATAATCCATATAACTGCAGCAGTTAGAATAGCAAGATATGCTAATATTAACGAATAAAATAGAAAAGGAGGTTTATATTTGAAAACAATTTCTGAGTTACCGGCTGGCACAACAACTCCCTTAAATCCTAAAAACATTTTCTCAATTTTAGTTGCTTTCCCATTAACAGTAGAATACCAGTAAGGTGGGTAATACGCATCACAATAAAACAACAGGGATTTTTCAGTTGCTGTTACTCTTAACTGAATATTATTATATGTTTTTTTGGTAATCTTTATGTCTTCCTGCCCCGAGAAGAAATTAGATATTAAGATATCATTTTTTTTGTCCTGGTTTATATAAATAAATTGTATCTGTTTAGGTTTAATACCTTTACATTGTAACCATTTAATAGGGGTTGAAAAACTATTTCCTCTTGATAATCCCACGTAAACACTACCAGCATCGTCCATATATATAATTTCCGCTTTCATATCACCATTTACGTCCGCAAACCACACTTGTTCTGAGGCAGAAACTGGCAATTTAATCCATTTTTCCGATTTGTTAAAACCTTCTCCATTTGATAGAGCCACTAAAATATTTCCCGAAAGGTCAATAAACAAAAAATCCGCTTTCCTGTCCCCGTTTACATCAGCCAGACGAATTTGGTTAGTACTTGGCATAAAATCTTTTTTATATAGGGATTTCCCCTCTATTTTAAAACACTTCTGTAGAGCAGAAAAACCTGTTCCATCAGAAAAACTCACAAAAATACCTTCCTTTTGCATATCATAGAAAAAAACATCCTGTTTCCCATCTCCATTTATATCTGCGCATTGTATAAATTTGTGAAAATATGGATGTAATTGTAATTGTTGGGAAGGTGTTAGAAATTTATTTCCATTAGACAGTGCCACATAAAAATTTCCCTGAATATCAAGATACAATACATCATTTAAGTTATCCCCGTTAACATCTCCCAATTGCAAGACACCGGGACTATCAAACTTTAACAATTTTTGAGGTTTTGTATAACCTTTATCAGCATAGGTCTCAACCCAAACATTACGAGAATTATCATAGAACAAAATATCTGTTTTTTTATCACCATTTATATCAGTAAAATAAAATTTAATCGGTTGTATTTTATCATATTCCCGATATTGTTTAATATTTCTGATTTGTTCAAAACCATTACCTTTTGACAATCCTGCCATAATCCTTGGAGTATAAAATCCAAGTAATGGAAATGAATCAAAATCAATACCCATACTCTCTGTATTCAGTATGTCGGCAATACTCAGGAAAGTGCGTGCATACCAACTTCTGTCGTCATTATTGGGTATACCTATAGATTCCACAGGAGGGTCTCTGAAATCCATTAAATTATTTTTATATACCGCATACCATATCTTTTCCCTCATATGCCAAAAAGCAACAGTTGAGACATCTATTAAAATAAAAAATAAAAGCAAAACAAAAATGGGGTTTGCTTTTTGAGGGTTTTTATTAAACAATAACCATATTAAAATTATCAGGTAAAAGAATATCATTGCCAATGCAAAACCAAAAATAGGCCATGAAAAAGGGGTTTTATACAAATGGATAAAAAACATTACTGAAAAAAGAGAAGAAATTATAAATAAAGTGATAAATGCCAGAAAGTAAACTCTTCTTCTATAACGAACGAGCACTTCAAAACCCATAGCAGCAGAAAAAATTAACAGGCAAAAGGCGCCTTCCTGAAAAAACAAATCTCCATAATGCGACATCACACTTAGAGGAGTTCTTAATGTAAGAAGTAAAAAAAGAATAGGACTATAACCTGATAAATTGATAATCAAACAACTTGCCGCTAATAATATAAAGAAAACGTACCTCCAGTTACGTTTCCCAAAAATTAAGCCAATAATTACCAATGGTAAAGTTAATATCCCCATGTAATTATATGAAAAGTTTGTTTTTTCTTCGTAACTTAGTGGCTGAAAAAATACAGATGGTTTTTCCCCAACCGGTTCTCCAACAGATCCAAAACCTACGCCGGGAGTTGATACTGTAAGAAATTGCAGGGGGTTCCCGGGGCCAAAGCGAAAGTATTCAGTTGATAGAGTAGGTAGATATTTCCTGATGATGCCCTTTCCCTGTGAAAAAGTAAACATTGTCGGCAAACTACAAAGGACAATTGATAAAAATAGTAGTATCCAATAAAATCTGGGAACGTTTGTTTTTTTTGTACGGTAATTATGGTAATTAAAAATAACAACCAAAATTACAAATATTGGAATAAAAATAACGTTCCAAAACAGAAACATATAATTTAATGAAATTGCTAATAACAATGATGAAAAAAATAATCCTAAAAATGTAGTTTTTTTAGGTTCTTTAAAAAACTTCAGAAAAGCGGCGGCAAAAATTAAACCGTAGGCAGTTTGTTCAAATCCAATATCGGTAATATTGATAATTAATCCTGGCGAGAAACTGCCCAAAATTAAAATTAATAAAATACTAAAATTGCTTTTAAATAGCTGTCGTGCTAAAAGCCATAATCCAATTAAAAACACAAATGGAATTAAAATACCATAATAGATTACATATATCCTTACAAACGATGTTATATAGATATTGAATTGCCCTAAAAACCAACATATTGCTGCAATCAAAGAAAACAAAGGGTTTGTGTAATAGAGACCAAGAATAGAAGTATAATACTGTGGAAAACCATTCTGTTGTGCAGGGTTCCAGAAAGGAATTTCACCAAAATAATTTAAAGAATGAAGGATGTCATAAAAGAAACTGTAAAAAGATGTTCTATCCCGAAAAAACAGCGCATTCTTATATAAAAAAATACCACAAAGACTGAAGGCAGAGAATAATCCTAAAACAACTAAGAAAAATAGCTGACTATAGAAATAATTACTTTTTTGTAAAAAATAATTAAATTTTTTAAAAAACTGTTTACTATTATTACATTTTTCTAATTTTTTATCTTGAATTTCCATAAGTTAGTTCCTCTAATGAAAAATTTTTGCAAGAA
>MNXB01000080.1 GCA_001871125.1 Elusimicrobia bacterium CG1_02_37_114 | reverse complement strand
TTTGTTGATAGGTTCACAGTTGTGTCAAAGGCATTAGAAAAATGCCTTATAGAAATACATAAAATTCCTATTAATAGAGTTAAACTAATCAATAATGGAATTGAAACAGGCGAGTATGAATATAATAATGAAGCTGCCGAAAAAATACGTGCGGAATTAGGTATAGAAAAAGATACTGTTCTGATAGGGACAATCGGCCGTTTAGTGTGGCAGAAAGGATTAGAATATTTCATTGATGCTGTTGATATTTTATCACAGAAATTCACAGATTTAAACCAGAACGTCAAATTTTTAGTAGTGGGAGAAGGTCCCATGCGAAAGAATCTGGAAATAAGGGTTAAAAATCTGGGGTTGACTAACAGGGTCATTTTTGCTGGATTTAGAAAGGACATCAAAGAAATACTATGTGCGTTGGATTTACTTGTTATGGCATCAGTTCTTGAGGGACAGCCGATGATTCTGCTTGAAGGTATGGCAGTGGGTAAAGCTATTGTTGCTACTGATATTGAAGGGATTAATGAAACTGTTGTGAATGGAGTGTCGGGTCTGTTGGCCCCGCCTAAAAATCCTAAGTTACTTGCAGATACCATTATTTCATTAGTAAAAGACGAAAATAAACGCAGGCAGATGGGAATTAATGCAAGAAGAATTGTTGAAGAAAAATTTGATTTCAGTAAAATAGTCAGACAGTACGAATATTTATATGACCAATCCCTATGAATAATAGAAAACTAAATATACTTGTTGTTTCTGATGCGATTTTTGAAGACGAAGAAGGAGGAGCTGCCCGGATTGCATCTGAAATTTCCAATAGGTTATCGGAAAGGGGCCATAAAATATATAATTTTTCACGACGCAAAACAGGGTTTTCAAAAACCGAAAAAATAGGTAAGCGTGAAATATTCAGGTATAAATTCAAAGGACTAAACCTTTTCGGGTCATATTTAGACGCAAAAAATATAATAGAAAATATATGCAGGAAGACTTCCATTGATATCCTGGATTTTCACAATCCACAGTCGGCATATTTAGTAAATATCTCGGGAAAATTAAGCACGATTCCACGGATATATCATTTTCAGTCTCCATGGCACATTGAATATGAAATCAGGGCAAAACAAAAAAATGTTTCCTATCTGTCTACGAAATTGCAATCAGCGGTGAGAAGAAAAATAGAAAATAGTGTATTGAAAACCTGCGATAAAATTATCGTTTTAAGTGAGTATATGAAGGATGTATTAAAAAACTACCACAGTATTCCAAGCGATAGAATTAATATTATACCCGGTTCCGTTGATACTGAAAGATTCTGTCCTATAGCAGATAGTCTTTTACTCAGAAAGGAGTTGGGATTACCTTCTGATAAAATGATTGTTTTTACAGTAAGGAACCTGGCCCCGCGTATGGGATTGGAAAACCTTTTGCTCGCTTTTTCTAAAGTGGTTGGGGAAAATAAAAAAGTATGCCTTGTTATTGGTGGAAGAGGGTTTTTAGAGGAGAAACTGAAAAGCATGAGCTCTGAACTTGGACTCACAGAATATGTGAAGTTTACAGGGTATATACCTGATGAATTGTTACCAAAATACTATCAGGCATCCAACCTGTTTGTTCTGCCAACACTTGCACTTGAAGGATTTGGACTGGTCACAATAGAATCATTATCCTGCGGGACACCTGTGCTGGGAACACCCATCGGAGCCACAACAGAAATTCTTTTAAAACTGAATTTATTATTTGAATCTAATACTCCGGAAGCTATGGCTAAAAGGATAAAAGAGTTCATCGAATTGCCGCAGAGTGAATTAGAAACATTGAGAAAAAAATGCCGGGACTACGCTGTTGAAAATTTCTCCTGGGAAAGAATTATCCAAAAAATTGAAGAATTATTTTATAGTGTGACAAGAAAGCCGTCCAGTTAAAACTGGACGCTACTGTAGCGTCCTAATTTATTAGGACGGATTGGTTTATAATTTCCTATGAATCCGGAAATAGAATTTATAAAATGCATAATATGTGGTGTTGATGATACCATAACTGTCCTGCCGGGCATTGTCAAATGTAAAAAATGCGGGCTAATCTACAAGAATCCGAGGGAAAGCGAAAAAAAAGAAGTGCAATATTTCAGTAAAATTGACTCGGCCGAACATATTGAACAGGTGTGGAATGACTCTAAAATTAAACTCTTTCAAGAAGGATTAAAATTGATTAATAACCTGCTTCCCGAAAAAAGGAAACTCCTTGATATAGGTTGCGGCCACGGGTTATTCCCGAAGATGGCTAAAGAGTTCGGTTTTAAGGAAGTGGTGGGTATAGAAGTTTCACAGATAGCAGCTGAATTTGCTAGGGAAAATTTAGGTTTAACAGTATATGATAAACCAATCCGCGAGATAAATTTTCCCGATGAATATTTTGATTGTATAACATTCTGGAATGTTATTGATGTCCTGTCTTACCCGGATAAAGACTTAGAAGAAACATGGCGGATAATCAGACCGGGGGGTGTGATTTTCTTTCGTGTACATAACATTGTATACCAGTTGCCTTTAAAAAAGAAGGAAAAAATATTCAGAATGTTTGGTTTTTCACCTGCCCTGCTGCATAACTACGGTTTCAGTGCGGATACTTTTAAGAGATTATTGGAAAAATGTAACTTTACGGACATCAGTATCTCAAACTCAAAACCAACTGCAGGCGACCCGTATAAAACCAGTAAATATTTGGGTGAATGGTTTGTCCGGTTAGTTAAGTCTTCCCTGTATGTGTTGAGCGAAATTATACAGGTTATCAGTCTGGATAAACTATTTATCAGTTCTGCTTTGACCGTATATGCAAAAAAGCCGTCAAAAATAAAGAAAATATTAGAAATAATTACCCGTCTTGATATGGGGGGCTCCTCTGAAGTTGTTCTATCAATCTGTAAAAATTCTGATAAACAAAAATACGAATCAATACTTGTCTGTGGTTATGGAGAAAAAGCTGAAAATTTAGATAAATACTACAGTACCCGGATAATCCCGGAACTCGTCAGAAATATTTCTCCGCTGGAAGATTTAAATGCTTTTTTTAAAATTTACGGGATAATAAAGAAAGAACAACCCGATATAATCCACACGCATTCATCAAAAGCAGGGTTTTTAGGACGCTGGGCAGGCTGGCTGTATAATATTACTCAAAATAAGAATGTGAAAATTATTCATACTCCGCACGGGCATGTTTTTTACGGTTATTTTGGAAGATTTAAAAGTTCTATATATGTTGCTCTTGAAAGAATGACTGCAAAGATTACTGACAGACTTGTTGCAATTACAGAAGGGGAACGGGATGAATCACTCAATTACGGTATAGGGAAAATAGGACAATGGGATATAATACACGGCGGAGTGAAATCATTGCCGGAAAAGCTGTCGGACGTGCGTGAGAAACTGAAAATTTCCAAAGACGATTTAATTATCGGAACGGTGGCACGGCTTGAACCTGTAAAAGGAGTTAAATATTTCGCCGAGGCAATAAGAGTAATTGACATGAAATATCCCTCTTTGACCTGCAAATTTCTTATTGTCGGAGACGGTTCTGAGAGAAAAAAAATTGAAGCTATCATAAACAAATCAGGAGCAAAAGACAAAGTAATACTTACAGGAATGAGAGGCGATGTTCCTGACCTCATTTCTGCTATGGACATATATGTTCAACCGTCACTCAATGAAGGGATGGGCATAACTATTGTTTTCGCACAGTTTCTCGGTAAACCTATTATAGGAACAAAAGTTCAGGGGATACCTTCTTTAATTAAAGACCGCGAGAGAGGGCTTCTGGTCCCGCCCAAAAATCCTCAAAAGTTAGCCGAAGCAATCGTTGAGCTGGTTAAAAATAAGGAACTGAGGGAAAAAATAGCCGGTAATTCGAAAAAATGGGCAACTGAATCCATTAACGGTTACCGGAGATTTAGTGAAGAAAGAATGATACATTTATTGACAGAATTATATGACACAATCTTCACCAAGAAATCGTCCCGATAAATTAGATAATCCTGCGGATAAATCGGGACGCTACAGTAGTGGTGCGATTTTTTGCATCCTTGCCTTACTTTTGATATTCATTGCCAACCATAGTGCTAACTATGCCTGCGCTAACTCCTACCAGAATATACCCTGCATAATACATATTGATACTACATTCAGTATAGATGGGTCACTTACGCTTGAACAGGTGGTTGAAAAGGCAAAGGAAAAAGGCGTCAAAGTTGTTATACCTACTGACGATGCCTTGACTGAGGCAGAATACGGTATATTTCCATTCAGAAAGATTATCAAGAAAAAGATAGAAGAAGTTTCTGTTCTTAAAATAGGTTCGGAGAAATATTTAAATGAAATTAAAATACTGAACGAAAAAAATAAAGATATGCTCATTATCCCGGGTATAGAAACAACAGCGTTTTACCGGTGGACAGGCAATCCCTTTAAGGAAAACCTCACAATGCAAAACTGGCATAAGCATTTCCTTATTGTAGGACTTTCAGAACCTGCCCAGTACAGGGAATTGCCAATTTCCGGAAATGAATCCAATAGCGGTAAATTTGATGCTTCAAAATTGTGGGGTGGTATTATACTTATCTTGGGAATATATTTACTCAGTTATTGGAAAAAAGCATGGATTATTATTTTTATCGGAATTGGTTCAATAATATATAATTTTCCATTTAAGAGCCTGCCCTTTGATAATTATAAAGATTATGGCGAGTTGCCATACCAGAATTTAATAAATTATGTGAATAAAAACAATGGTTTGATATTTTATGCACATCCTGAAGCGATAAACTGGTCTAACCCCGTCCAAATTGGTCCGGTGTCCGTCCGGACAAAACCTTGCACCAATTCATTACTTCAAACCTATGATTATACCGGATTTGCATATTTTCGTGAAGGGTACAGGGATGCTGGTAAGCCCGGCGGGCTATGGGATGAGGTACTTGGCGAGTTCTGTGCCGGCAAAAGGAATCGTCCTGTCTGGGCAATAGGTGAACTTGATTATATAAATGATAAAGAGAGCGGAGAAATAGATACTGTGCAGAATATTCTTCTGTTAAAAGATTTTACAGAAACATCTGTAATAGATTGTTTGAAAACGGGAAGATTCTATGTTTTATACAAAACAAAACCGGATAACTTTCCTGCAATAATAAAAAAACTTGTCCTTGAATCAGAAAACAGTACTGCTCAAATGGGAGAAATATTAAAATGTAAGTCAACACCGAAATTAACTCTATGTATTACAACCGGCGATTCAAAATCCCACAAAATAAATATAAACATAATCAGGAATGGAGAAATTGTCAAATCAGATAAGATACTAACTCCGGCAGAATACACTTATATGGATAAAACATCTGAGGGTGAGGGAATTCAGGGACAAAAATCATACTACAGGATAGAACTGATATCGGACTCAGGCGCCAAAATAGTCACCAACCCCATATTTTGGGGGTCAGGTCTCCCACAATGATTTATAAAACAAATCAAAACTCGGGGACAGGTCAACATTCAACAAAATGAATAAAATCTATCTGATATGAAAGGAGCGTTTAATGTCAAGACCTTTGAGAGTAGAATATCCAGGAGCATTTTACCACGTACTTTCTCGTGGTAATGAAAAAAAAGAAATTTTTAGAACAGAAAAGGACTAAAGGGAGATATAAGAGTATATTGGTACAGAAAGATGCTTATCTTCATTATTTATCGCGGTACATACATCTGAATCCAGTAAGAGCTAATATAGTAAAAGTTCCCCATGATTATCCGTGGTCTAGTTATATATATTTTCTTTCTGATAAAATGAATAATGGTTTCTTAATCACAGAAGACATATTGTCAATGTTTAGTGGAGACATGAAGAAAGCCAAAAATTTATACAGAGAATTCATTGAAGACAACATAGGAAACGAAACCGAAGTAATTAAGGAAAACATTACAGGAGGATTTATTCTTGGAACCACGGATTTTGTCGGATGGATTAAGAAGTAATTTTGTAAATAATAAAGATGCAAGAGAAATACCTGAAGTAAAGTATATAAAGATTCCAAGTAGTAGTATTGAAGAAATTCAAGGTAAGGTAAATCAACAAATAACGGATGAGAAAAAGCGAAGGAAAATCGGGATATATCTTGTACGTAAATATAGTGGGAAAAAATTAAATGAAATTGCAGAATATTATGGAAGAATAAGTGATGCAGGAGTAAGCCGGTTATATTTACGGATGGAAAATGAAAGGAAACAAAATAGAAGATTAGATGAATTAATATCAGTAGTAGAAAAAATGTTGAATGTTGAGACCTGACCCCTTTTTTTGTATAATGTATTATGATTGTTTCGGTTCATCAGCCGCAGTACTTGCCCTGGCTCGGATATTTTGATAAGATTTATAAGAGTGATTTGTTTGTTTTTCTTGACAACGTCCAGTATAAAAAACGGGAATTTCAGAACCGAAACAAAATAAGGACAAAAGACGGTTCTATGTGGTTGACTGTCCCGGTTATCACGAAAGGGAAATATACTCAAAAGATATCCGAAGTTGAAATAGAAAATGAAAGCGACTGGAGAGCTCAGCACTTAAAAAGTCTGGAGTTTAATTATTCGGGGACAGAACATTTTGATGAGTATATAGATTTTTTCAGAAAAACATATAGCAGGGAATGGGCAAAACTTATAGAGTTAAACGTTCATATAATAAACTACTTATTGGAGACACTTGAAATAAAAACACCTGTTAAGTTTGAATCTTCGCTGGATATCGTAACGGAGTCCACACAGCGAATAATAGATATCTGTAAACGGCTCGGCGCCGATACATATCTTTCTGGTGCCGGCGGCAAAGATTATATGGATGAATCATTGTTTGAAAAAGAAAAAATCAAACTTATGTATCAAAATTTTGAACATCCTGTTTACAAGCAAAGATTCTCTCCGTTTGAACCATATATGTCAGTAATTGATTTATTGTTCAACTGTGGAAAAGAAAGCATATTACTATGTACGAAGAATACTGGAAACTGAAACTTAAACCTTTTGAAAACACACCTGACCCTAAGTTCTTTTATAATTCACCTCAGCACGAGGAAGGTCTTACAAGAATGCTATATGTGATTAAGGAAGGTAAGGGTGCCGGTCTTCTGACAGGTGTTTATGGCTGCGGGAAGACATTGTTGTCGCGGGCATTAATGCGTGAATTAGAACTGGATATATATAAAGTTGCCATAATAACAAATCCCCGTCTTGACGATATAGAAATGTTGAGAATGATAACACACAGTTTAGGCACGGATGTATTACCTACAAGAAAGGCTGATGTGCTTATTGCCCTTGAAAAGATGCTCATAAACAATCTTGCTGACGGTAAAAAAACCATAGTTGTGGTTGATGAAGCACATGTTATTGAAGATAGAAATATTTTTGAAGAAATAAGGTTGTTACTGAATTTCCAGCAGGATGATAAATTTTTGCTTTCGTTAATACTGATAGGACAACCTGAATTGAAGGAAAAAGTTGAAGCAATAAAACAATTAAACCAACGTATGGCTATGAGATTTCATCTGGAAGCACTGAGTGCAAATGAGACATCTAAATATATAAATCACAGATTAAGAATTGCAGGTGCTGAAAAACAAGTGTTTTTACCCGATGCGATATCTGTTGTCCAGGAACGTTCAGGCGGTATACCACGGAAGATAAATCAAATCTGTGATTCTGCATTATTGATGGGTTATGGTAAAGGAGTTGATACGATAGACAGCAGTATAGTGAAAGAAACTATAAAAAGTCTCTCGCTGTAAATGTAAATAAGTAAAGACTGTCACCACGTCTTGGAGGAAATATTATGAATATTTTAGCAATAGGCTCACATCCTGACGATTTAGAATACGGCTGCGGCGGAACACTGTTAAAATTATCTGCAAGAGGCAATAAGGTGTCACTTTTTGTTCTTTCAGCAGGCGAAATAGGGGGGGACCCAAAAGCAAGAATAAAAGAACAGCAGCGGTCAGCGAAAATACTCAAGGCAAAACTCTACCTGGGAGATTTTAAGGATACCGAAATAGTATTATCAAAGAAATTAATTAATTCTATTGAAAATGTCATAAGAAAAGTTAATCCTACATTAATATTCGTGCATCACCTGGAAGATACGCACCAGGACCATAGAAATGTCAGCCAGGCAACCATTACTGCAACAAGATATATTCGTAATGTACTGTTTTATGAAGTCCCGACAACAGTTAATTTTTCACCGACTGTTTTCGTTGATATCGGGAAAATTAAGGGGAAAAAGTTAAAACTGCTTGAATCGCATAAATCGCAGGTTCATCTTACCCGTGTTGCAGAACTTTCTATATTAGAAAGCGCAGGTTCATCTTCAATATTCCGCGGCTTTCAGAATCGCGTGAAGCACGCAGAAGGCTTCGTGCCTTTGAGATTGGCGCTTGATTTTAATTTATGAACAACAATATTAAGAATCGTCCAGTTAAAACTGGACGCTACAGTAGCGTCCATCTTTACTATGTTTTGTTGGCCGTTGTATTAATAGCTTTACTTCAACCCAAAGGTGGTACCTGGGCGTATTTACTTAACGTGAGATGGTTGTATATTTTTCTTATCAGTTTTGGGATTACAAATTTATTAACCCCACTAAGTATAAAGTTATGTCATAAGTTTAAACTACTTGATTACCCTGAAGAGAGAAAAGTTCACGAACACCCTGTCCCGAGGATAGGGGGATTGGCCATATATATTGCATTAGTTATAACAATCAGTCGTAATTTGCAATTTTCAAAAGAATTAACAGGACTGATGATTGGCTGTACCCTTATATTTTTGGTGAGTTTTATCGACGATATCCGAAAGTTGTCAACGACAGTTAGAATGATTGTGCAAATTATAGCAGCATTGATAGCTGTTAAGATGGGGGTTGTAATAACATTTATACCGCACGGCTGGCCTTTAGAGACACTTATTGAAGCAGTGATAACAATTGTCTGGTTTATCGGTATAACCAATGCAGTCAATTTTCTTGACGGTATTGATGGCCTCGTTACGTCTTTTGGAATATTCTGTTCACTTATCTTTTTCCTTATAGCCTGGCCTACAGAACAAAAATTTCTTGCCTATATGAATATATCTCTAATAGGTTCCTGTGCAGGTTTTTTACCATATAACTGGTCAAAAGCAAAAATCTTCTTAGGCGATTCCGGCTCTACACTCATCGGTTTTTTACTTGCCGGTATGGCTGTAATGGGTGGCTGGGCAGAGAATAATTCACTCGTAGCGTTATCCACGCCTTTGCTTATCCTTGCCGTCCCCATATTTGATATGACCTACATTACAATTTCAAGGATAAAAAATGGCCATGTGAAGACTCTAAAACAATGGCTTGATTATGTTGGTAAAGACCATTTACACCACAGGTTAATTAAAATTGGTTTGTCAGTCCCATGGACAGTTGGTTTCATAATACTTATAAACCTGTGTTTCGGGCTTGCTTCGCTGACTATCCGTGAGTCGGGCTCCAAAGGTTCAATTATTTTGTTGATTCAATCTTTATCTATACTGTCTATTGTTGTGGTGCTTATGATTGTCGGGAGGGAACTAACAGATGATTAAAAAACTTTCAGTTGGCATTTTATGCCTGATAAATCTTGCTACTATAATATCTGCCGGTATAAACATGATTGAACCCTGGAAACCACAGGTTGACTTAAATATAACTAAGATGAATTCTTATTACTTATCTGCTGACTTGTGCCTGGGAACAAGACGAGTCAGTAATAATTCAGATAATTTTTTTGAAATACCGGTAATTTTTACATATGGTGCAGGGAAAAATATGGAAACTGGAGGAAGTCTGGGAATAATTTCAGCGGGTTCAAAAACCGGTATCAGTGATTTAATTATTGGTATAAAATACCAATTTTTGAAGGAAGGCAGGACGCAGAATGAGCAACCAGGGGTCGCTGGTGAATTAGGTTTTTCAATACCAACTGCATC
>MNXB01000011.1 GCA_001871125.1 Elusimicrobia bacterium CG1_02_37_114 | reverse complement strand
AGTGTCTGTATTGACGGCAACCATTTCAACATTCTTTATACCGCCCTGTATCATTCTGTTAACCGCATTACCACCGCCCCCGCCTATACCAATAACTTTTATTTTTACTGGCTGCTCCTGAAAATCCTCACTGAATTTTAATCTTAATGTCATAATTCATCCTCAAAATAAATCTCTCACTCTTTTCCAGAGCGGTATCCTTTTCATAATCCTTTTTATACGCGACGTTTCAGGATGTGGCCGATATCTCAATACTCCTATTGCAGTAGCATATACGGGATTAGAAATTATTTCGTTTGACCCCATTATGTTCTGGGGTAATCCCATTCTTGTTGAGATACCAATTACGCGCTCAAAAGCCTCCGCACAATTTTGTAGTTTTGCACCTCCACCGGTAAGTATTATACCACCCGGAACTATTGCATCTGCATAGGTTGAGTTTTGTATTTCATCATTTATTCTTTCAGATATTTCTTCAAGTCGTGGAGCGATTATATCCGCTAATCTTTTCCGGGTTGTTTTATGTACATTATGACCATCAACTCCTATAAACTCTATCTCTTTATCCTCTTTAACCAGGTTCGGTATCGTAACACCGTATTTTTCTTTAACAAGCTGTGCCTGTGCAAGTGAAGTATGGAGAGCATGTGCGATATCTCTTGTAATCAAGTCACTCCCGCAAGATATTTCTCTACTAAATCTTATACTGCCTTCTGAATAAATTGCCATTCCTGTTGTTTGACCGCCAAAATCTATCAATAAACATCCCACATCCTTTTCCTCATCCAGAACGACAATATCGCCCAATGCCATTATTCCATAGATAGGTTCAACTACAGAAAAACCTGCTTGCGAAACCGACTTATAAATATTGGTCAGATGATTCATACCCGCGGTCACTATATGAACATATACTTCCAGATAATGTCCGTCCATCCCTATGGGATTAGGAACACCCTTCTGCCTGTCAAGCGAAAATTCCTGCGGTATAGTATCTATTATGTCTCTATCGGGGGATATCTGTATCGCCTTAGCATTATCAATAGCCTGCTCTACATCGTCAGCAGTAATTTCTTTATCTGTGCGTGATATGCTCACCACCCCGCGGTTATTGAGTGTCTCAATGTGTTCCCCGCGGATACCTAAGTATACTTTGTTTACCACTTCATCAGTCTGTTCCTCTGCCTCTTCAATTGCGGATTTTATTGAATACGCTGTCTCATGAATACTTACGACAACGCCACCCTTTACACCCTTACATGAATTCCTTCCGCTTGCAATTATTTCTATTGTGTTACGGTTGGTGTCGTACTTTCCTAATACACAGACAATCTGGCTTGAACCAATATCCAGACCACAAACAATTTCTTCTTTAATAGCCATTGTTTCCCCCTATAGTACGGGTTTTAGAATAATTCTGCCTCTTTCAAAAAGCTTCAAATCAATATAAACCACTTTTGAATATTTCTTTCCTACATCGTCTAATACAATATTTAAGTACTTAAGTTTTTTCCCAACTTCATTCTCTCTGTATTTTCCCCATTGAATAACCATATCGCTCCTGTTTAGAATTATGATTTCGTTGTTACTCTTATAATACAACTTTAGGATTTGTTTGTAAAGTGGCTCATAATTTTTTTGCGAATACCCAAGCAGGCATACGATATCATTTCTTAAAACACTATTCTCGGTAACATTGCAAAAACCAGAGTCAATTATTTCTGGCAGAGTTGCGGAACTGACTTTCAAGGAAAACAAAACATTTTCTCCATCAACCGCATACAGCTTACCTTTGCTTCTCAAACATGCGACCGGTTTCCTTTCGGTTATTTCAAGTATAAGATGGTCAGGTAACCCATGTTTTATTCTTATTGATTTTATCTCCGGGAACAATTGCTTCAGTTCCCTGGAAAAGTTAATGAAATATGTTTTTATCAGACTATCGTTTATCTTTACAGGCAGAACATCCATAAACTGCTGGCTGGATATTGTCTGAAGTCCGGAAACATCTATTTTTTTAATGTGAAATGTCGGTGAAGAGAAACAAAACCAGTATGCTTTTTTGCCGATAAAAAACGCGGTTCCGCCAACAACAATAATTAAGAACAGGAAGGAGAATACTTTTTTAAATTTGAAAAATCTTTTTTTTTGTACTTTCGGTCTTGTTTTAAAATGATGTTTCCACCTGGTGCGTCCGCCGGCGTAACGTTTGTATTTTATTTTTTTTATTCTTCTCATCTATCTTGCTTTTAGCGAACTCTCTGTTATTTTTAAAATTAAATCCCGGGGACTTATACCATCTGCTTTTCCTGCTTCAGGTAAAAGTGAAGTTTCGGTCATACCAGGAATAGTATTAATCTCAAGAATACATATCTTCCCATTGTTACCTAACATCAAATCAACGCGTGCAACAGCAGTGCATCCAATTACCTTAAATGCCTGTTCAGCAACTCTCTGGGCAGACTTATAAATCTTTTTAGGCAACTGTGCAGGGACAATATGTTTTGACCCTCCGACAATATACTTGGCTGAGTAATCGTAGAACTTGCTTATTGTCGGCAGAATTTCAACTACGGGTAATGCTTTGCCGTTAAGTATTCCAACAGTCAACTCCCTGCCAGAGATATATTTTTCAATTAGCAACTGCTTATCGTACCTGAACGCCTTTCTTAAAGCTGACTCCAACCTGTCTTTAGAATTCACAATACTTATACCTATTGTTGAACCCTGTCTGGACGGTTTCACTACAACAGGGTATTTCAATTTAAGGCTAAAACTATTTATCGCTGATTTTGTTACTGGTTCCCATTCAGGTGTGGGTAATTTGTACCACTGCAGTATTTTCTTCGTAAGAATCTTGTTTATTGCCAGTGCACTTGCCAGGATACCTGAACCCGTATATGGAATTTTCAGTTTCTCCAGAATCGCCTGGATTGTCCCGTCTTCACCAAAAGGTCCGTGCAGAGCAATGAATGCAATATCAATCTTTGCTCTCTTTATCTTCTGTATAAAATTCCTGCCGATATCTATCGGCACAGCATTATATCCTGCTTCCTTGAGTATGGCAATGACATTAAGCCCGCTCTTTATGCTTATTTCTCTCTCGGCAGACCACCCGCCGTAAAGCACCCCGATTCTTTTATTTTTTAAATTCATTTTAGCCATATAAATACTGTTACTAAACACGAAATCCAATCTTATGCTTTGGTTTTTGAGGCGGAGCCATCAATTGTCGTATTGCTTCAAAAATTGATTTTATTTCTATATCGTGTTTTTGAATCTTTTTTTCAAGTTCATTTAATTTATATGCAAGTTTTTTATGTGTTGAAAGAATCTGTCTGAGTTTTACAAATGCACGCATTACAGCAATATTTACCTGAATTGCCCTTTTACTATGTAAAACACCAGATAACATAGCAACCCCTTGTTCAGTAAATGCATACGGCATATATCCGCCAAGACTTCTCCTGGAAGGTATCACATTTTGTGATACCAAAATTTCTACTTCTTTTTTTGTAAGTTGAAACATAAAATCATCAGGAAATCTTTCCTTATTTCTTTTTACCTGTTGCCTCAAAGCAATGGGTTTTACCTGATAAAGATACGCTAAATCTTTGTCTATCATAACCTTCTGTCCATGAATCATAAAAATCTTTTTCTCTATTATCTCTTGAGGAATTATTGCTTTCATCGTTTATCTTCCTTTCTTTCAAATCCCGGTGATAGTTTTTTCAAATTTCAAGACCTACCCCCAAATATTGTTGTAAATATTACATCAATTGTTGTAAATCATACACACGATTATAAAATTTCAACCCTGCCCCTATACCCATCCGTTTCTAAAAATTTTCAAAATCCACACTGTTTAGCTCAAAATGATTACTGTAAAAAACACTAAACCTATCATAATCTAATATCTTTTTATTCCAGTAAAACTTCTTCTCTGCCAATTCTACGTCCATTCTCGTAAGCATCATGGATGCCTACGTAATAACATGTTACAGTCAGTATACCTCCTAAAAATCCCACGCCTCCCGGAGATCCCATTACCCATAAATAAAGCCCAAGAGATGTACCAGCAAATAGAAGACAACCTTTCCCATACTCTCTATTATAGACTTGACCGAGCCCTGGTATTAAACCAGAAAACACTGCTGCTGTGTTTGCCCGTTTTTCAACTCTTTTACGAGTATTCTTTTGATTGGCAAAAAGATACGAAGATTGAAAACAGGTGAGTACAAAGAATGAAATAAAAAGCAGCACAAAAGCCCTTTTCATATTTTGATTACTCCATCTTTCCACAAATCACCATCAAAACAAAAGTCAATCTTTCTAAAATCTTGTAAAAATATTAGGATCTTCTCCATTTTTTGTAAAAAGCCAATAGCAATGCGACCACTACAGGAAATACATTTTATGAAGTGAATGCAATAAAATGTATTTCTGATATGCGAAAGAACTATATAACCCCATAAATTAAATGGTCGCTGTCCCTATTTAATGCCTATTTAATGCTATTTAATGAGTTTTATTTCAAGTTCAAGTGATATGCCGAATTTTTCCTTCACTTTATTCTTTATTTCAGAGATAAGTTTATGAACGTCATCAGCAGTCCCCTTGCCGTTATTAACAATGAAATTCGCATGTTTTTCACTCACCTGGACACCGCCGATTTTCAGACCTTTAAGACCGCATTCATCAATAAGTTTTGCTGCGCTTTTCTTCCCGGGATTTTTAAATATTGACCCGGCATTGTATGTTCCTATAGGCTGTGTTTCGGCACGCTTTTTAAGATAACCAGTAACTTTCTTCAATACTTTATCTTTAGATGACTTATTTATCCTGAATTTCGCTTCAAGCATTATCAGTCCTTCAAGGCTTGAAGTCCTGTATCCAAAAGTTATATCTTTTTTCCTTAATACCTTAATGTCTCCGGAAAAATCGCTAACCTTCACATCAATAACACAATCAGATATTGTCCCCCATTTCCCACCAGCGTTAATTACCAATGCTCCACCGACTGTCCCGGGGATACCTGCTAATGGCTCAAACCCTGAATACCCGTCGTTTATGGAACGATTCAACAGGAACGGGAGTCTCACTCCGGCACCTGCAGTAACAATACATTCATCGACGGAGTCTTCAAACACCATTTTTTCAAAATCACCCTTGAGCCGGACAACAAAACCTTCAAATACTTCATCAGCAACAAGAAGATTAGAACCCCACCCTAATATGAAAACTGAAACATTATTTTCTTTAGCAATTTCCATTGTTTCTCTGAACTGGTCAACTGTCCGCACCTCAATATAATATTCAGCAGGTCCGCCTATCCTCAAAGTGGTATATTTTGACAGGGGTTCCTGAAACTTTGCTTTTATGTTAAGTTTTTGCAGTTTCTGTCCGATTGTTTCTTTCATAAATACTCAATTATTTTCTCATCTAATTTCCACACATCACCTGCACCTAAAGTCAGCACAACGGTGTTGGGTTTTAAGTCCATTGCGAATTTCTCAAGTTCTTTGGCGGGATTAAAGATTGATGCGTTTTTATTGTATTTCAAAATTTCTTTCAATATTAATTTAGAAGAAATTCCGGAAATACTTTTCTCACCCGCAGGATAAATTTCCATAAGTTTCACCATATCCGCATCCTTAAATGCAGGACCAAACTTCTTGTGTAATATTTTCGTCCGGGTAAACCTGTGAGGCTGGAATATAACAATGGATTTTCTTTCAGGATATTTCTCCCGCACGGCTTTCAGCGTAGATATTATCTCGGTCGGATGGTGCCCGTAATCATCAAGAAAAATTATCCCTTTAGTTTCACCCTTAAATTCCAACCTCCTGCTGACACCGCTGAATTCTTCCAGCGCATTTTTTATTTTTTCAAAAGGTATGTCCAATTCAATACCGCAGCATACTGCTGCCAGCGCATTTTGTATATTATGTCTGCCTGAAACATTAAGTTTTATCTGCCCGATGTTTTTATTGTTATATACGATATTAAATTTATAACCGCTATCAGTCCTGACTATATTCCGGGCTGTAATATTTGTTTTTGAATCCAGCCCGTAAGTATAATACTGTCTCTGGATTTTCCCGAGTATTGACTGCACACCGCTGTCGTCTCCGCACAATATTGAACAACCGTAAAACGGCACTTTATTAACATGGTCAACAAATGCCTGATTCAATACTTCCATTTTTCCGTAATGGTCAAGGTGGTCATCGTCAATATTTGTCACAACAGCAATTGTCGGTGACAATTTCAGGAAAGAACCGTCTGATTCGTCAGCTTCAGCCACCATAAAGTCGCCTTTACCGAGTTTCGCACCTGAACTAAAATTCTTCAGCCTGCCCCCAATGATTACCGTAGGGTCTAACCCGCCTACCTGCAGTACCAGTGCTACCATTGAAGTGGTGGTGGTCTTACCGTGTGTCCCTGCAATTGTAATTGTGTATTTCATCCTGGCGAGTTCGGCAAGCATTTCAGCGCGGGGTATAACGGGTATTGCATTTTTATGCGCCTTTAATACTTCCGGGTTACTCTCGCTTACGGCACTTGAAATCACCACTACATCCACCTTACCGACATTTTCACTTTTATGTCCATAGTATATCTCTGCTCCGAGTTCTTCCAGCCTATTCGTAACATCGCTGTGTTTTAAATCAGAACCTGTTACCTTATACCCTAAATTCAGTAAAACTTCCGCAATGCCCGACATCCCGGAACCGCCTATACCAACCATATGTATGGTCTTAATTTTTTTTAACATATATTTTCTCTCCTGTAAGGTTTATTATACCTAATTTTTACAATATTCTCTATTGTGATTGCAGGACCGAATTTATTTATATCAGTGCCAAGCGACAGCCATCCGCTCACCGGCGAAAATATGTCTCTGCTGTGAAAAGTATTACTCACAGGAGTTAAGAAATATTTCCCGTTATTTACCCATGTAATCTTTTCTACTTTTTCATTTTTCACCACATCGCTGATAATACCATTATCAGGCGCTATAAAGTAATGTTTCTTTGTCTTGAGCAGTATGATTTTTCTCTCAGAGCCGACTCCGGGGTCAACAACACATACAAATATTGTCCCTTTTGGAAAAAACTTATACGAACCGGAAAGACAAAATCCCGCCTGTTTTATGTTCTGTGGTTCAATGTTATGATTTAAGTCAATAATATCCGCATCCGGGTTAATGTTTTTCATAACTCCTTTCATAACCCCGACATAATTATCTTCCACCCCAAAATCACTCATTAATACTATCAAACTCATTGTTACTGTTGACTCCCGTCTTCCCCCCATCATCTTTTTCTTACAATGTTTTGTCGCTTTTACCTAGATTGCATTCTCTACATAAAGTCTGTAAATTCTCAAATGATGTTGTTCCACCTTTTGCTATAGGTAATTTATGGTCAATATGTAACACTACTCCTGTAGTAATTGCTGGGCTTTTGCCACACACAACACATCTAAAACCATCTCTTTGAATAACTTTTAACCTAACCCATTTTATATTCAATAAATTTCAAACATGCTTTTACCCAACTACCAAATCTTTTTTTGTATGTGTTGAGACTTATTTGGGCTTGTGATATTTCCCATTCAATTCGTGAAGGTCTATGTCCAACTAAATTCCAAATTCTTTCCATTTCTGCAAACAGATCATCATTAGAATATTTATTTTTACTTCTTTTTTTAAGTGGAGCTCCGATAAATTAGGATGTGTTGTCCTATTTTTGTCTTTTTGTTGAAAGAATATTTTTTATCTTTTTAAACGTTTCTTCTACAAAGTTATAATAATCATTGGTTTCTTTTTCTGAGATAAAAATACCACCTGAATATAAATCAGTGTTCCTTTTCATTCTCATAGCATTGCCCACAGCAAAAATTGAGTCATCTTTTAATATTTCACTCATTGTTTTTAAAATGGCTATATGATGTCCCGGAACACTGCGAACTTTCATACCCTTCACTCCAGATATTAAAGCAATCCCTGATTTTAACAGAGCATTATATGAAAAACTAAACTTTACTTCTTTTATTGAACTTTCTTTAGCAATTCTTAGGTCCCTGAAGGCATTATTAAGATATGATTTTATCTGGTGTGTGGTAAATTGAAATTTCCTGAAACTATCATTTTCATTCATATAATTCTGATTTTTTTATCTCTGAATACCTGTTTAACGAAAGAGTCTTTTTCTTTTTTCTTTTTTTCCATCTCTTTTTTATCCATATTGATTACATTGATTTCTCTGCTTATGTTTTTCTGTAAATCTGATATTTTTTTATGTAATTCAACTATACTGACATCTCCTATTACAAGAACATCTATGTCACTGTGAACATCCATTTTATCCTTAACATATGAACCTATAATATATGCTTCATCAATTCCAGTAATACGCTGTAATATTTCTCTTAGCTGATTTTCTATGCCATATGTTTTAAGTACAATTTTTCTATATTCTTGGAAAAGAGGATGTTTTTTGTTAACAGAATAGTATATTCCATTTCCTTTTTTTTCAGTTTTAAATAATGTTTCCTGTTCAAGTTCTTTTAATTTTTTAACCAGGTTTCGTTTATCTATGTCAAATTTTCTTGTCATTTCATTCGCATATAAACTATCATTATCATGAAGAAAGAAATAGCTCAAAAGAGTTTTAGTAACCTTGGAAGTCAGTGGAATCATATTTTAATTCCTTTTATAAAGGGCGTGGTGTAATTAGTTACACCTATAAGTGTATAAAATTACACCTGGATTGTCAAGTAGTCAAAATTTTATCGGAACTGATGTAAATCAAATTAAATGAGGTGGGTCCTATTTCCCTAACCATTTCTGTAATTCCGTTTTTATATCAGGATAATTTTCTCTCGTAAGGACCAGTGTCTTCGTATTACTCATTTTTTTTATTTCATCACTGAACGGCTGGGAATTATACCGTATTGTTGCCAGAATTCTCTTTTCAGAGTTCAGGCATTTAACAACACTTTCATTAAATAACTGTGATATACATTCCATTGTGCCTATTTCATCAATAACGACTATATCTTTTTTTTCAACCGCCTCCAGCAGGGAGTTAACACCTATCCCCTCAATGACTTTCATGTCAATACCGTATTTATTGAGTTTATGTTCACTCCGGAATCCCTTGAGCGCCATTATACCTTCCTGCCCTGAGAACGTTTTTAATACAAACCCCTTCCTTTTATTCTTCTCTCTGATTTCTTCAGTATAAAAACCGCCAATACGTTCCAGGTATGGCAGGGTTATTTCTCTTATCAAAGTCGTTTTACCAATTCCGGGTTTAGCTGTAATAAAAATATTCTTTGTCATTTCCTTATCTAATTTGCCAGTATTTTTGCATCTGCGGTGTCAAAAATACACTTTTAAGGTTCTGCTGAGCATAAGAAAACCATCTAAATATGTTTTCCGGTTTAGCCCTGCTATTAACGTTCGCTGTCACAGGCTGAAGAACTAACGGTATATTCCTATCAATACTTTTTATCAGATTGATAGATTTATAGACTTCTTTATTCTCTGTGTTTTTAGTCAGAACTAACTTAATAAAAACCTTCTTTTCACTGGATATCTTTAGAAACTGTCTGTGTCCCTGCCAGAAATTTCTCTTACAATCTGACGGCAATTTTATATCCATTGCAACGATATCAACTAAATCTATAACCTTTTTTAGTTTGTCCGGCAGTGTTCCGTTTGTCTCTAAATATATCTTCAGTCTGTTTCTTTTCAGTTTTGGTATTAAATCCAGAAGGAAATTTGTCTGAAGCAGGGGCTCGCCTCCTGTCAAAGAAACATATTTAACTTTCTTTGAAGGCGTGGAAGTTTTTAGCACAGAGTAAATTTCATCAATAACCTCATCGGTTGTCAATTTCATTCCTTCGTCAGCATTCTGGCTTTCCACGGTATCGCAATACCTGCACCGCAGGTTGCACCCCGCAAACCTTATAAAAACCTGTGGCATTCCAAGATAGATGCCTTCGCCCTGATAAGAAAAAAATATTTCCGTAATTTTCATAGAAAAATCATTACCCATAAGTGTATAAAATCACACCTGTATTGTCAAACGTTAGGGGTGCCGACAAATAAAGTTTGCAATCTAATTTAATTTTATGATATAATAACGAATTGTTTGTATCTATGTCACTGAACTCTTCAGTGAGTTATAATTATTTTAGCGTATACAGGAAATTATAAAAGGGTAAACCCTTAATTCCAGGAATTTAAATTATAAAAGGGTAAACCCTTAATCCCTGGAATTTACCCTTTAGGGTTTTATCCTTCAGGATTTTTCTTGACTATGATTATAATAATTAATTATGGAATGGGTAACCTGCGCAATGTTGAAAAAGCATTGGCGTCAATGAATCAACAGGTAAAAATCAGCGATAATATTGACGATATAAAAAACTCCGATGCCATTATTTTACCCGGTGTGGGTTCTTTTAAATCAGCAATGGACAATTTAAGAAAACTTAATCTTGTTGACACAATCGTAAGCGAAATTAAATCAAAAAAGCCGTTTTTGGGCATATGTCTTGGTATGCAGGTGCTTTTTGAGAAAAGCGAGGAAGGCAATACGTCGGGGCTTGGCATATTGAAAGGAAAAGTAAAAAGATTCAAGCACAGTCTGAAAGTGCCTCATATGGGTTGGAATACCGTCAGGAAAAAATCCAGAAACAATCTGTTTGAAGACATTCCTGATGAATCATTTTTTTATTTTGTTCATTCTTATTATGTGGGTCCCCTGGATAAATCAATAATTGTTGGAGAGACAGAGTATGGTATTAAGTTTGCTTCAGCAATTGCTGGAGACAATATATACGGAGTGCAATTTCATCCAGAAAAAAGTCAGAGTGTCGGACTGAAGTTAATTAATAATTTTATCTATGCTTGCAAAAAGAATAATACCATGTCTTGATGTTAAAGACGGCAGGGTTGTTAAGGGCATAAATTTTGTAAATTTGAAAGATGCCGGCGACCCGGCGGAGAATGCCAGGATTTATGATAAAGAGCAGGCAGACGAACTTGTATTCCTTGATATAACCGCTTCCTCGGATAAAAGGAAAATTATGGTGGACGTAGTGAAAAGGGTTGCCGAACAAATCTTTATTCCTTTTACCGTAGGCGGTGGGATACGAACTAACGATGACATAAGAGAATTGTTAAACAGCGGAGCCGACAAGGTTTCAATAAATACATCCGCAGTGAAAAATCCTGATTTGATAAACAAGTCTTCAGAGATGTTTGGCAGCCAGTGTATTGTTGTAGCGATAGATGCAAAACGTATAGACAATAATAAATGGAAAGTATATATAAACGGGGGCAGGACACCGACAGAACTCGATGCGGTAAAATGGGCAAAGGAATGCGAACAACGTGGCGCGGGCGAGATTCTGTTGACTTCAATGGACTGTGACGGAACAAAACTTGGTTATGACATTGAACTTACAAGAAAAATTTCTGATTCAGTCGGTATACCCGTTATTGCTTCAGGCGGTGCGGGAAAACTTGAGCATTTATACGAGGCAATAGTTAAAGGTAATGCTGATGCAGTATTGGTGGCATCATTGTTCCATTATAAAGAATACACAGTCCGACAGGCAAAGGAATACCTTATGGAGAGGAATATATCTGTCCGGATTTGATAATTATTTTTTTATATATTATAATTAGTAACTAAAAAATTTATATGAAGGAGGAGAGAGAACTATGTCGGACAAGATTTTAAAACTTTTGGGAAATGATGCCAAGGATTTACTGGAACATAAATGTA
>MNXB01000070.1 GCA_001871125.1 Elusimicrobia bacterium CG1_02_37_114 | reverse complement strand
CTAAAAATTCTTCTTTTTTTATAGTATTCCTTTTTTGGTTAAACTCTCGTGTAAAAGAATCCTTAGAAAAAATTAATATATATTCATGAATATCTCGTAAAACAGGATTTTTAGCAGACAACCAACTTCCCCAGGCTGTAGAAGAACTTGCACTAGAAGCCTTATTCCAGATTATTTCGCCTCTCATCAAATAACCGATTTCAAGCATATCCTCTATTATATAACTATGGATGGGGATATATGGTTTTCTTCCCAAATTTGCAATATTAACGCATGCCCTTCCTCCGGTAACTAATTTTTTATAAGTCTCTTTGAAAACAGTTTTCAATAATTCCCTGTATTCTTTTAATGATAAATTATTGTCATATTCTTTTGTCACATTATATGGTGGGGAGGTAATCATGAGATGTATGCTATAATCCGGAATTTCGTTCATGATTTCACTAGTAGTACAATATATTTTATCCAAACGCCCTTCGGGAATTGGATTTTCAGTGAAGGATATTTTCTCAGAGTGCTTAAAATTATCATATAATCTACTACTATAGAACTTTGAAGAATCATGATTTATTCTTCCAGGAGTCCCAAAGGAACTTGTTTGTGTACCGCCGTGTCTAACCATTTTACTCCCTTATTAGTTTCAGAAACATTTCGGCTTTTTTCTCGTAAGTAGATTCTTTATTTGCTATTTCAATTATACGACCTAATTCTTTTCTGTTTTTCATGCTTGAAAAGAAATCTTGTTTTTCACTTAGAATGGTTGTAAAAGAATCGGTAAGTTCCTTGATATTATCAAACCTATAAAAACCTCTTTTAGTTGTCTCCTTAATGTTTTTTTCGTTATCGTCTAAAGGATTTGGATTAACTGACCAAAAACCTTGTATAATACCGGAAATTTTCAATTGGTCAACTTTTGCATAGTAACTATCAGTTATAGGAGTATTTCCCATTATAATGATTGGTATTTTTGCGGCTTTGAAACTTGATACTCTTATATTTATACTTTTGCCAATAGCTTTTAACATTGTATCTGATCTCAATAAACCAGGATTTCCGGTATGTTTTTTGTAATCACCAATACAATTTAATACGTTCCCTTTCTTGAATCCCCAATTCCAGACAATACTCATTTTTACTTCAATTATAGCTACAATATCTTCCGGTTTTTGGGTGATGTTTTTATTCCTTGATATAGCAACATCGGCAGGAGACATTTTCGTTAAGGCAATTTCTTCACAAATGGCTCCAGGAACTGCGAATAATTCTTTTTCTTTAATAACTGTCTGTAAAAGATCTGCTGTCCATTTTTCAGTGAATTTCCCAATCAGTGAATTTCTGCTTTGAAGTGTACTTTTTTCTCCTTCGTATCCTTTTGGCCAATACGCCAGATATTTATTATCATCAGTTGTATAGAATAGTTGTTCCGGGCTACAGAATTTGATCGCTTCACTGAAGAATCTTTTTTCAACTTCTTTATTCCAAAGTTTATCCATACCTAAAACACAAAGATATCCAAAAGTGCAGAGTTCACCCTTTGAACCTTGAATAAATTTTATATATATTTGATAACTTAAACAATTTCACTATCTTAAGGTTTTCTACTTTCTTCCGGACATTTGCACGATAAAAAACTATAAATTTCTGGCAGAAGATAAAAACAGGAATAGTTAGTATCAATGAAATTACAAAACTCCCTAAAACAACGGTATTGTAAAATTTCGTGAACGGAATGATTGAGGTGTTGTATAAATTTGTCCAGAAAGGATTCAGTGAATCTATTTTAACCAGCAACCAATAACCGATTGCATGTGACAACGGGTCAACTAAATATCCTATAATTTTCCATATCGCTATAGACAGAAACGCTGTGGCAACGTGCACCTGCAGGAAATATATTAACACAAGGAACACTAAACTATGAAGTGTGAAGTATGGATTCAAACCGATAAACAGTCCTAAAACGACTGCTCCTGAAATTTGTTTCGGCGAGATATTTGAACTTAAAACTCTAATTATTGATTTTATGAATTTAAACCAAATCATTGCAGTTGCCCATGAACTAATACATCTGAACCCAATCGTTTAATTTCTGTGAATTTAAAATTTATTGCCTGAGAAATTCTATCTATCCCCTCACCTTCAACAGGTGTCTTTGCTGCCCGTCCGCCTATGATTTTGGGGGCAATGAAAAACATAACTTCATCAACGACACCATCTTCTAATGCAAGTGCGTTTGTTTCTCCGCCTCCTTCAACCAGTACAGACGCAATATTGTCCTTTGCTAACTCATACATAATTTGCTTGAAGTTAATTCTACCATTTTTTGTTAAAAATTTCAAGAGTCTTACTCCCCTGCTTTCCAGTCTCTTCAAATATGCAGATTGTTTGTTTTGCTCTTTGGTAATCAATATAGTTTGAGACAGATTAGTATTAAATATTTTTGCAGACAGAGGTATCTTTAGTTTGGGGTCAATAACTATTCTAACCGGGTTGCGTCCCCTTCTATGTGCTGTTAAAGACGGGTTATCTTTGATTATGGTATTGGCACCGACAAGGACAGAATCAACCTGACTCCTGAGTCTATATACTACTTCCCGTGACTGCCTGGAAGTTATCCATTTAGAATCGCCTGTTCTTGTAGCTATTTTACCATCCAGTGAAACCGCGGATTTCAATATAACGAACGGCATTTTTTTTGTTATCCACTTTATATATGCCCTGTTTAACTCCTCTGCATTTTTCTGTAACAGGCCAACCTTACACTTTATTCCATAATGTCTCAATGTTTTTATACCCTTACCGCTAACCTCAGGGTTTGGGTCTTTCATAGCAACGATAACTTCTTTTATACCTGCATTTATTATTTTAGGTACACAGGGCGGGGTTTTTTTATCTGTGTGACAGCACGGTTCAAGGTTAACGTACATTGTTGCTTGATTAGCCCTTTCCCCGGCGGATTTCAAAGATTCTGCTTCTGCATGAGGTCCTCCAAAATAGCAGTGATAACCTTTCCCGATAATAACTCCATTTTTTACAATAACGCATCCCACCATCGGGTTAGGACTGACTTTCCCCAGCCCCTTCCGGGCAAGTTCAATTACTAACTCCATATATTTTCTGTGTTTATTTTCCATCAAGAAAAATCCTGAAGGATAAAACCCTAAAGGGTAAATTCCAGGAATTAAGGGTTTACCCTTTTATACTTTCCTTTACTTAAATAAAAAAACCCCGAAACGTTAGTTCATATCTTCGGGGTACTATTAGTTATTTATTTCTCTTCTTCCATCCGGACTCTACCGTTGGTACTGGAATTTCACCATGTTCATCCCCCCGCTTATCCCGATGAATTGAATCGGGATGGGGGGGATTCGTGGACTATTACCACCAGTTGAGGAATTTCACCTCACCCCGAAGAGATAATTTAGGTCATTTGCGGTTCTCATACGGACCTGTATGATATCGCCAGTGTTCAGCATAACCGGAATTTATCCAGTCAAGCGCTGCTTCCTGTATATCCACTTCACAACCACGTTTTTGTGATAAATAATATTTATGTTTCAAAATCTCCTCTTTTTGTTTTTCATAATCTTTTTGTATTTGTTGAATACGCCATTTTTTTGAATGATGCTTAAAGAAATCATCCTTGGTAAACTCCATCCCGACATCATAACCTGCTTTTTCACTCAAATACCACTTATGTGTCAGGATAGCATTTATTTCTTCAATAGTCAACTCATTCAGGTCTGGTATCTTTTCCATAGCAATTTTGCTTCATGCATCTTTTCCTGTGTTTTATTTATCTCGTATTCAAGACGAAAAAAATTGAATTCTGTTTCTTCCGAATTAAAAACCGCACAACAGGCCCTGGGGTCTTTATCCCGCGGTTGTCCCACCGAACCAACATTTATTATATATCTATTCTCAGGTAATAATTTTATGGTTTCGTTTTCTCTCAAACGTTTAATTTCAATTCCACCTTTACTGCTCTGACTCAAAACCACAAAAGGTATATGACTGTGTCCGATAAAACAAACCTGTGTCCCAAAATAACCTAAATTTTCCAAAAATTGTTTTTCCTCAAGAAGATATTCATTTAGGGGGTCACGGGGTGAACCATGAACGATGGTATAATTATCCCCGGTAATCATTCTGGGCAACCGGTAAAGATAATCACGGTTTTCTTCCTTTAGAACATTCTCTGTCCAATGTAGTGTCGCCCTGGCATATTTATTGAACCAGGCTGTATCCTTTAGACCACAGGATGCCGCATCATGGTTACCCATAACAACAAAACAATCCTTGATGCTTCTGACTTTTTCCACACATTCATTCGGATTTGGCCCATAACCGACAATATCTCCGCAGCACAGATAAGAATTCACTCCCTGGTGTTCAAGGTGCTCCAATACTACACTCAGTGCTTCCAGGTTAGAATGAACGTCACTGAATATCCCAAAATGGGGACGCTTCACATTTTTCTCAGAAGTATTAGAACCGTCCCCATTCTTTTTCATTCTTTTTTTGCAATATATAAAAAACAAACATCACCATGTGTCCGAACCCTGCTATACGCCGGGGCTGCTGTCCAAATCTAAACAGCCATTCAAAACCAATCGCCTGCAATAGTTCGGGAGCGCGTTTCAGTCTGCCCGCAATAACATCAAAACTTCCGCCCACACCCATTACTACGGGCACTCTTAATTCTTTTAAATGACTGCATATCCATTTTTCCTGTTCCGGAACCAGCAGACCAACAAAAAGTATTTCCGGCTTGCAATCCTTAATCTGTTCCAGCACTGTTTGTTCATTCACCTTAGAAAAATATCCATGATGATAACCGCAGACATCCAATCCGGGAAATTTTTTTTTCAGATTGGACACTGCAGAGGTTAATATGTTCTCCCTGGTCCCTAACAGGAATATTTTATATTTTTTGATTTCGGCAAGGTGACACAAGTCTAACATTAAGTCAATTCCTGCAATTCGTTTAGTCTTATGACCTGTAAGAAGGTATGTTGCGAGAACAATGCCTGCAGAATCAGGCAAAACAAGTTGTGCGGAGGATATTACTTTTCTCAACTCTATGTCATAAACAGAATTATTGTACATTAACGAATTCAGAGTCACTACCTGATGAGGACAGTTTTTGTATATAAAACTCTCTATAGTATTCAGCACTTCGCACTTCGTTTCGCTCAGCACTCTGTTTTTATCAGGGACATCAACCGGAAGAAGACCGATTTGTAATCTATGCATATGGAACCATTTATACGTTAACCAGTTCGGAAGGCACGCCCTGCGGTATTTTCTGTAACCTGAGTGAAATTACTTTTGACACTCCGTATTCTTCCATGGTTATACCATAAATCGTATTTGCTGCCTCAATGGTGCGTTTATTATGCGTAATCACTATAAACTGGGATTTTTCAGAAAATGATTTTATCAAATTAATAAACCTCCCTATATTTGCGTCGTCAAGCGGTGCATCAGCTTCATCAAGCACGCAAATCGGTGAAGGTTTAACCATAAAAAATGCAAACAGTAATGCAATGGCAATAAGTGCCTTTTCACCACCTGAAAACAACGTTATTACCTGTAACTTCTTGCCGGGTGGTTGAGCAATAATTTCAACGCCTGATTCAAGTAAATTGTTCTCATCAGTTAATAAAAGGTCTGCCTCGCCGCCTTCAAATAACTGATGAAATATGGTCCTGAAATTCTCTCTTACCTTTTCAAATGTCTCCTGAAAAGTGTCCCGTATGTTATGATTAATTTTGTTTATTGCCTGACGTAAATCTTCTTCTGCCTTCAACAAATCCTGCTGTTGCGAAAGCAAAAAATTATGTCTTTGCTCAAGCTGCGAATATTGTTCGGGAGCAGAAAGATTTACGGAGCCCATAGATTCAACCCTGGAGTGCAGTTTCTTTATATGTTCAGGGTCAGACTCAATAGCCATATAATCGTCCCGGACATCGCCGTAATTGATTCCAAACTCCTGCAACCTGCTTTCTAAGTTATTTCTTTCAACGTTCTTTGTTTTCTGTTGCACCTCTTCTTTATGAAGTTCCTCCCGCAGGGACTCAATTTCATGTCTTATTTCATCAATGGATTTTCTTTTATTATCAATTTTTTCATATAAAACCCTGCGTTTGCCATGTATCGATTCCATATCCTTATCCAGATGAATCTTTTTATCGTATAACTCATCTATCTGTTTTTTCTCATACTCACATAAAGACCGATACTCTTCAATTTTCTTACCCAATTCTTCTATTTCTTTTATTGAGCCCATTAATTTATCATAGTTCTGACCGGAAGAACTGAGCCGTTCCTGATACCTTGATAGCACCGACTTAATGTCTATTAATTCGGTATTCAACCCTTCCGCCTGTTTCTTCAACTCAGAATTGGAGTTTTCTATCTCCTCTGTTTGAGCATGCAGGTTATTTAAGATTTCTTTTACTTTTATTTTCTCCCCTTCAACTTCAGATATCTTTAGAGTGGTTTCCTTTTCTTCATTAACTAATTTAGTGATTTCATTCTGTATAACATCCAGTTCCTGTTCTTTAATCTTTTCATCTACTATTTCTTTATCCATCAATCTCTTTACCATATCAAGTTCCAACTCTAATTTTTGAACTTCATGCTGTTTAGCATCAATTTGTATTTTTATCCTGTATATCTCATCCCTGTTGCCGGAGAGATTAACTTCTAATTTGCTGACTTCACTCTTCAGAGATACGACTTCTTCTTCAAGTGATTTGCTTCCCGCTGGAGCGGGTCCCGCAGGGAACTGATGTATTTCTTCGCTGCCTCCCGACATTAAGCCTTCTGCACAAACCATGTTATTGTAAGAATAAGTTCCACTGACTAAGAACTTTATAACCCTGTCCCATTTTTGTTCATAAGAAATATAAGAGATAACAGGTTTTTCTCCATACAACTTACCAACAAAGTTTTTTTCCGGTATGGCGGGTAACCTGTCAAGTATTATAAAAGTAGCCCAACCTGATTTGTTATTACATAAATATTCTATTGCCTCCTGCGCATCTTTAAGAGTATCACAAATTAAATAGTTAATTTTTTCACCCATTGCCCGCATAACAATTTCTGTGTGCTGGGGTGAGATATCTATTATACTACCCACACTGCCATGTATTCCCGGCAATGCTTGCGTGATTAAACTCCTTATGGCCCGCAGCTGCGGACTCCCCTCCTGTATTTTTTTCAATGCAGACATTCTTGCTTCCGATTTATAGTAATTATCTTTTGTCTTACCAATTTGTATCTCAGTGTTTTTAAATTCCTCCGAAAACCTGTCCTGTTGGACGCGGAGGTTCTGTAAAACTTCCTCAATAGATGATATTTTCCCTTCCAGTTCTTCTACCCCGGAGGTTTTCATATTCTGTATTCTATTCCCTGACTCTAATTTTAACTGTTTTGTTTTTGCCAGGTCTCGTTTTAATACAATCAGATTTGTCTGGCTGGCCGTGAGCCGGGAACCTAATTTTGCTGATTCATTATTCAGGGAAGATTGACTGTTAATACGCTCAAACTGTTCATCACGCAGTTTTTTTAGTTTTCCCTCTCCTTCCGAGACATTGTCTTTTATACTGTCCAGTGCTGTTTCTTTTTCATTGCTTTTTTTTGATAATTCCCGGACGGTTTTTTCAAGTTCATCTATCTGGACTGCAATATTTTTTATAAATTCGTCTATAGCTATCCCATCCCTGCGATACTGAGACAGTTCCTTCTCCAGCGCATTTTTCCTTTCCCTGCGGTCTTCTATCCATTTTTCAGCATTGACCTTGTTATTCTCGCTTACCGCAATCTTTGTATCCATTTCGTTTATCCTGCCCTGTCTATCTGACAGCTCTTTTTCAACTTCGGATTGTTCCATCTGCATTTTTGTAAGTTCTGAATCAAGTCCGTCAGATTGCGTGGTTTTTTCTGTAAACGCATTGGCTAAGTGAGTAACCGTTTTATTTAGACCGTCCAGTTCGGTATTTAACTCATAAATCTTTTTTACAATTTCTGCAATTTCTAACGTGTGCAATTCTTCCTGATATTTCTGGTAGAGTTTTGCTTTACGCACGTCCTTCTCTAAGGAATCTATTTGTTCTTTTATAACATTTAAAATATCATTCACGCGATTCATATCGTTATGAACCCTGTCAAGTTTACGCAAAGTTTCCTCGCGACGCACTTTATACTTTGAGACCCCGGCAGCCTCTTCAAACAATTCTCTACGTTCCTCGGGTTTTGCAGTCGTAATAAATTCCACTTTACCCTGTTCAAATATTGAGTATCCTTCAGCACCAACTCCTGTATCCAGGAACAGGTCACGGACATCTTTTAACCTGCACTGTGTCTTATTTATGAAATACTCGCTTTCCCCTGATCTGAAAAGTTTTCTTTGGACGGTTACTTCACTGTAATCAATGGGTAGTTTATTTTCGGAATTATCAAATGTAAGTGAAACCTCAGCTAAATTCATCGGAGGACGTGACATAGAGCCATTGAAAACCACATCCATCATCTGCCGGCTCCTTAAAGAATAGGCGCTCTGTTCACCAAGTGTCCATCTTAACGCATCAACAATATTTGATTTCCCGCAACCGTTAGGACCAACAACAGCGTTTATTCCTGAACCGATTTCAAGTTTGGTCTTTTGAGCGAAAGATTTAAAACCACACAATCCCATAGATTTAAGATACATATGGACTCCCCCCCGTATTTTCCACCTTTTAGCGTCCTTTGTTATTTAGTATAGCAAAATTACCATCTATTTGTCAACCGTTAGGTTGACCTACTTGGTCAACCGTTAGGTTGACCTACTCGGTCAATGGGGGTTCGTAATTGTAACTACCGAAGTATGTTTGGAATAGAGGCTTTAGCCTCGTGAAGCCTAATTTTATTTTGTTTCAACAACTACTATTGCATATATTTCAATTGGTATGCCGGTCCCTATTGTTTCACCTTTAACAAGAAATGCATACTTCTTATTTTTATAATCCGGGTTTTTAGGAAATTTTATAGCGAGATTGACTTCTTTTGTATCCCCTGCTTCAAGTTTTATCTCACTGTTTTTTATTTCTAAATAATTGAGCCCGGGTGGAATTTCGCATCCAGCCGGTAATGAAAATTTTTTCTTCCACTCAACACTTGTCCACTTTAACGTAACTTCTTCATTTCCTCTATTTGTTATTTTTAATGTTTCCCCATTGGACTGCTTAATGTTTATATTCTTACCCAACCGTATGCCTCTGACGGACAATGTGGATGGCTGTAACTCAAAGTTTTTCTTTATTTTATTTAATGTTTCCGGACACATCCCTCCAATGGTAAACCTCACGCTTGATTCCACCTCTACTCCCAATGCCAATCCACCAAAAAATTCATCCGGTAGTGCTTTTGATATAATAATCGCTTCATAATTTCTTTTATTATACTTTTCGTCTTTTGGTATAACTAACTTTACTTCACAACTAACACTTCCGCCGGATTTCAAATTAAATTTGTCAGGCATTACTTTTATCAAATTGAGTTCGGGTAAACTCTCGTAACCATCTTTTGGATTCACGGGTTTTTCAACCCTCATGGCTATGTTCCTGGACGATTTGCTCGTGTTTGTCACAACCATTGGAAAAGAATATTCTTTACCCAATTCAAGATTATCAATCGGATGGCCGACAAATCTCACCGTCACCCCAAATGGCCAGGCAATACCTGTAATTGAAAACACCAAAAATATTAAAACGAAACATTTGCAAAACTTGATAGTACTACCCGAACAAGTTCGGGATTCCATACTGGATTCCTCGCGGGATTCCAATGGGATTATGACACAGTCTGCAGGCATGGAATGACACATAATCAGTGAATATTCACGAAAATACTGCTTATCCGTTAATTTTTATTTCCCTCGTTCCAGTTTGGCTTTTTTCAACGATGCACGCGCCTTCTCATGCTCGGGATTTAATTTTAAACAACTTTCCCACTCTTTTATAGCTTTATCAAGAGATTTTTCTGAATAATATTTAAACCCTTCCGTATAATGCTCTTCGCTTATATCTAAAAGCGCCTTATTCGCTTCCTTTATATCTATCCCGTAAGGTTTGTATTTCTTTATTATCTGCTGGACTGTCCCTGTCCTTGTCGTAAGTGATACACCTTTTTTCACCATCGTACTGTAATATTCCATACTCTTCCTGTACATCTTTTCCTGCTCCTCTCTCAGCGGTATAACTGACTCTGGTCTGCTTAACAATTCATCTATTTTCTTCTTTAAATCCAGTATCTCTTTCTCGGCAGATTTACGCATCTTCCGCTCTTCTTCTATCTCTGCCTTTAACTTCTCTGTATCAAGTGCAACTACTTCCGGTCCAAACCTCAATGTTAATGTCAACCTGTGGGTACCACTGATGTTCTTTATACCGGACAGAGGATATATCAATGCATAATCTACCTGGAATAAATCACTGTGCCTGTAACTTGCTCCTAAACTGAACATCTTGTATTCCCTGCTGCCTATACCAAAACTTGTCCTTAAACCTAATGCCTTTTTTGCTAACCATTTCTCCACCCCGGGATGCAGGGTGTAATC
>MNXB01000087.1 GCA_001871125.1 Elusimicrobia bacterium CG1_02_37_114 | reverse complement strand
ACGTACCCCGTTATGAAAATATATTATAAGAAATGCTTCTGGAAGTATGTCAGGGCAAGTTTTGAAACTCCAGGGATACCTCAACCTTGCCTGAGTTGTGATGGCTATCGGTATGACTGCAGTAAATATATGAAATCCCAGAAGGCAGATATAACAGGACTTATGATAATGAATAAAAACAGGGATACTGACGAGAAAAAACAAGAAAATGGGTTTTTTAGGGACATTTTAGGGCTAAAAAGGAATATTCTGGCTTTTTAGGACTGATTTTGTTTACCTGGAATTTGGTTGCTTGAAAGTGGGGTAATACTGCACTTTCAGGGCGGGGTTTACCGAGTCATCTGGAGTAATGTAAATAAGTAGAAAAATAGAACAGTAGAAAAATAGATATTTAAGATATTAGTCTCTTTAAGAGATAAATTCTCTAACTGTAAGGAAAGAGAAGTAAAATAGAACAGTAGAAAAATATAACTTCAAGGACCAACAACTATCCCGCTAATTAATAGCGGGGTGGCGGTTCATTTTCAAGTTGGTCCTTGAGTGAACACGTACCCCGTTATGAAAATATATTATAAGAAATGCTTCTGGAAGTATGTCAGGGCAAGTTTTGAAACTCCAGGGATACCTCAACCTTGCCTGAGTTGTGATGGCTATCGGTATGACTGCAGTAAATATATGAAATCCCAGAAGGCAGATATAACAGGACTTATGATAATGAATAAAAACAGGGATACTGACGAGAAAAAACAAGAAAATGGGTTTTTTAGGGACATTTTAGGGCTAAAAAGGAATATTCTGGCTTTTTAGGACTGATTTTGTTTACCTGGAATTTGGTTGCTTGAAAGTGGGGTAATACTGCACTTTCAGGGCGGGGTTTACCGAGTCATCTGGAGTAATGATAATAAGTAGAAACAGGGGGGTATAAAGTATTGACCCGACTTGTTTTCGTTCGCTGTAGGGCAAATATGAAAGCGTGGCGGAAGGAATATTGACGGAAAAACGGACTTTTATCAAAAATCGCTCATATTTGAGTTTTAAGGAGAGGCTTACCAATCCCAATAATCAGTGCTGTAAGATTTTGGAGTGTAGTAATTAAATTTTGGAACGGAATAATAATTGTATTTATATTTTGTTCCTTGTGTGCCTGTATAGGGATTTATGTTTGGGTAGGTGGTGTAATTATCCCAGGCGGTTTTATTAGGGCTTGTTCTGTAATGTCCTCGAACATAAGTCCCGTTTTTACGGAAATAATCATTTACCCAGACATCACCAGCAATAAGAAAGTTTGAATAGAATAGCAAAGAAAGAAAAAGAAGTAATTTTTTCATCATACATAATATAGCATTTTTTTTAGGATTTGTCAAGGGAGGTATGTAAAAATTCGTTGTAGGTTAAATATGAAAGCGTGGCGGAACGAACATTGACGGAAAAAGTAAATTATACCGTTTTAAAGGACAGATTTAACTTTGCCACAGTGTAGCAAGGTTTGGACAGAACAGCGTATAAAAAGGAAATAAAATTTTGCTATAATAAAATGACACCATAAAGGAGTAATGCCTATTTAATAAATTAAGTATAAAATAAACAATAAACGGCCTGATTCTTAAAGAGGATTAACCTCTGACCTATCACTAAGGAGAAGGCTGTTCTTTTTGCTACGCTTTTTGCGTAGTAAGGGGTAACAGTCATTATCGGACTTCGTGATAGGTCTCCGGTATTGAGGAGATAATAGTACGAAAAAACATACTTTACTGCTTGTAACAATTTATTTTTTGTGTCTAATAGGAAATAAATGTTACAGTGCTTCTAATAAGTTTATCTGGGGTGCAATATTGACTGTTAGTGGAGTTTTGATGTATCGGGATGGATTTAGTCAAGTAATTGATAAAAAGCAAGATTACATTGAGACAAAAATAGATGAAGAGAATTACATATATTATGAAAAAGTTACTTATGTATCTTATAAAACTAAAAATGAAACAATGGGATGTGCTGGTATCATTATAGGGAATATAGGTTTTGCTATTTTATGTAATTCTATTTTCAAAAAACACGATTTAGATATAAAACTTACAAATAAATACAATAGATTTAATTTAGTGCTTAGTAAAAAAATATAAATCTATCAATATATACCGTGTATGTTTATGAACATTTTATCTTGCAATTACCGTAAAATCAATAATAGGAAAAATAGACGCCGCCCTTTTTTATTAGGGAAAGCAAGGGACAAAGTATGAAAAATAATAAACAAGATTTATTTCTGGCTAATAAACTTTATTATGGTGATAATTTAGAAATACTCAGAAAAAAAATTAAAGATAATAGTATTGATTTATGCTATATTGACCCACCTTTTAATTCAAAGAGAACCTATAATCAAATTTATCTTAATAAAGGTGAAGAAGATAAAGCACAAACACAGGTATTTATTGATACTTGGGAATGGAATGATAGAGCGAATGAAGGCTTTGAGCAAATAATGGAAAATTACAATGGAATTTTCACTGCACAAAGTATTGATTTGATACAAGGGTTATCAAAAGTTTTAGGGAAAGAAAGTTTATTAGCTTATTTAGTTAGTATGACTTTACGAATTGTAGAAATTCAAAGAATATTAAAACCAACGGGGAGTTTTTATTTACACTGCGACCCTACGGCAAGTCATTATTTGAAATTGATTTTAGATGCAATATTTTGCCCTAGGGGTGGGGATTTTCAGAATGAAATTATATGGTGCTATGCTGGTGGGGGTATTCCTAAAAAAGATTTTCCCAGAAAACACGATACAATTTTTAGATATACAAAGACAGAAGATTATATTTTTAATGTTGAATATAGACCCTATGGTAAATGGACAAAAACATTTGAACCCAGACATAGTTTAACAAGCGGAGGCGAAAAATTGGATATGAAAAAGGGAACTCCTGTCAATGATTGGTGGGACGATTTTCCTAAATTAACAAGTTATCAAAAAGAATGGTTAGGTTATCCCACGCAGAAGCCAGAAACATTACTTGAAAGAATTATCAAAGCAAGTAGTAATGAGGGAGATATTATATTGGATGCTTACTGTGGGTGTGGTACTTCTATTTTTGTAGCAGAAAGGTTAAAAAGAAAGTGGGTCGGGATTGATATTACCTATCAGAGTATTAGTATTATTTTAAGACGGCTTGAAGATAATTTTGGTAAAAACATTTTAGATAATATTCATTTAGATGGAATACCTAAAGACATAGAATCGGCAAGGGCTTTAGCAAACAATGAAGATGACAGACTAAGAAAAGAATTTGAAAAATGGGCTATCTTAACTTATACAAACAATAGAGCAATAATTAACGAAAAGAAAGGGACAGATAAAGGTATAGATGGAATTGCTTTTGTTCTGGGGGGGGACTGGGAAGAGGAATTAAAGAAAAACGAATATAAAAAAATACTTTTTTCAGTTAAATCAGGGGAACAAATAAAATCAGGAGACATAAGAGATTTAAAAGGAACTATGCAGAGAGAGGGTGCGGTTATGGGTATATTTTTAACATTAGAATCACCGACAAAGCCTATGATTGCAGAAGCTAAAAGTGCAGGGTTTTATACTTATAAATTAACTGGGACGAGATACCCTGTTATAGATATTATTACAATTGAAAAAGTGCTAAACGGTGCAAGATTAAATATTCCTACAGTAGAAGTTTTAAAAAAAGCCTCAATAAAAACGGGAATTGAACAGGAATTGAACTTGTAGGCGTCCAGGATATATTAGATAAAAAATTTTCAATAGTTAAGGATACATTGTTTTGACTGAATAGAGGGGAAATAGGAATATGGAATATCAATCGGAAGAAGAGAAAATATATCCACTTCATTATGAAAATTGTTTTAAATCAGTAAAAAGAGTTAGAGACCTTACTGAATTTGAAAAGAATTACTTGAAAACATTAGAACCTTTTATTTGTATAAGTGGCACTTTAACTCTTTTTAGTATTAATACAAGATGGTATTCAGGAAAAGGTGAAAATGAAAAGCGAGTATACCGGCTTGACCCATTTTCTAACATAGGACAAAATACATTAGTAACAGATAGTTTCTGGGAAGTGTTGAAGTTTGGTGCAAAATTGCTCCAAGAAAAATTTCCAGAGTTGTTTGAAGAGTGGTGGAATAGTGAGGAAGAAGATAGGGAAGAAGAAATCTTATTTAAGTTTAAGCAAGGGGTTTCTTTTTATAACTTCCTTGAGAATAAAGGAGAAGACCCAGATTTAGTATTAGTGGGTATTTTTGTTCCGCTCAGCGACTGCTTGAAACAAAACATACCAGAAATAATAACATACATTGACCTACAGGAACTAAAAGAAAAATAGAATATGGAAATTGTAGAGAATAAGTTAAGCCGGATAGAAAAGAAAATTTGATTAGGGGAATTTGATATTACTAACAGAAAAAATTTCACCGATTGACCTACACTTGATAAAATAGCGATATTATGTTATAGATATATTGAACAGGAGATTAAAATGCAGATTAAAACAAAAAAGAAATCAAAAATTGATTTAGACAATGGTAATTATAAACATGCTAAATCAATTAAAGAAGTCAGAAAAATTACCGCTAAATTTCCCGAATCTTTATCAGATGTGGTTTTGAAACTCCGGCATCCAGAATACAAACTTGTCTAATGATTTTCTTCCTATTTGACACTTCGGCAGTAGTTAAACACTATAAAAAAGAGTCTGGTAGTAAGATTGTAGATGCTATTATAACTTACCCTGAATCAAGAGCATTAATTCCTAATTTTTGCGTTCCAGAAGTTTTGGCAATCTTTGAATATATGCACTATATAGGAAACAAGGATAAAACAACAGGGAAACGAATCAAAATATCCTTACAAGAAAGAACCATATTAAGAGATAGTTTTTTGAATGATGTAGTTAATAAAAGATTATTTTTTCCGTATGACTTAAATAGACATCATGTTATTGATTGTGATTTGATTCATGCAAAATGTTTCCCTATGAGGAAACCCATTGATATGATTGACAAATTAGTAATTGCTATGGCATATGAACTTAATCAAATGTTTTTTTCTAATTTGTATTTAGTAACTGCTGATAAAAACCAACAAGATGTAGCGAAGGCATTAGGAATAAAAACAAATAATCCCACAGAAGAAAAATTACCTCCTGGAATCTAGCTACTCTAAAAGACCTTATTTAACAACATTAAAACCCTTTACTCCTTTCTCCATATCAAGAGTAGTAGAACATTAGAAAAATATATTTATAGAAAACTATTGACAAACTTCCTTTTATTATGTATAATAGTAGTAGAAGGGGGTAATTGATATGAGTAGAAGAATTATTGGAGAACGTCTAAAGTCATTTATGCCGGAAGAAAAGAGAAGGTTTTTAGAAGCGGTTGACCGGGAAGGAAACGAAAGAGATAAAATGATTATGCACTTCTTATTTACTACCGGGCTGAGATTAGGAGAGATGGTAAGTCTGAACGTTGAACAGGTAAAAGATAAATCTATCCTGACATATAGAGTATTAAAACAAAAAAAGATAAAGACAAACGATTTACCTATCAGCAGGGATTTACAGGAGCAGTTAAAGAAATATCTTGACTATAAGAAAAGCCAGGGTGAACACGTCCACCCGCGGTCCCCATTGTTTACTATTACCGGCAGACAGATTCAAAGACTTGTTGACCGGTATGTTAAGTTAGCCGGGCTGGAGCGATCCTTCCATCCGCATTGTTTCAGGCATACCAGGGCAATAGAGTTGATAAGGGATAATGTCCCGATTCAGGTAGTTGCTGGTATTTTAGGACATACAAACATAAATTCAACCTTTGTATATACTCAGCCTTCCCTACAAGACAAGCAAAAGGCACTTTACGGAACAGGTCAACAGGTCGCAGAACAACATTTAACGACATTTCAAAGATAAGATTGACGGAGAATATAAGAATTGATGATTTATAAACTTTCAAACAGGAGCAATTTTGACCTTAAAATGCAGTTATTTTGCTATAATAAGGGGTATTTGAGGCTTGGTCTGTCCCTGTGATAAGGGTTAAAGGATCTAATTATCGCATTGTGCGATAATTGAGGATTGTATTTTGAGGCTGGTGTCCCTTTATGGACTTATGTTAATGGCAAGGGATGGCAGGAATAACTTGAACGGTGTATCACATACACAAATAAGCCCGAATTTGCGATTAAAAATCAAAAGTGGTATAAATCTATGTTAAAAGCAAATTTAAGGCAGATAGACGCAATAGTTATGCTGTGGTCCCTGTAATAAGGGTTAGGGTGCTATACAAGGGCTATTACAAGCGTTCTATGTGATACCTGGACTGGCTTGAGCGAGGTAATGTATGGTTATACCCCCTGGCACCACGAAACCAGCAGTGGGCTGTGATAAAAACGTATAGAAAGGGTATTGATGATGAGTGATGAAAAAAGTAATAGTGGACAATATAAACGAATCTATTACTGTAGAAGTAAAAGATACAGAAGAAAAAATAACTTTAGCAAAGGGTTATGATACTATAATGGAAATGTTAAATGACGCAGAAAGATATGATTATCTGATAAAAGAAATTGAGAGTTTATTAGAAAGAAAACGTTTGTTAAAGAAGTCCATTGATAAAAAAATATAAAAGTATAGAAGTAGAAAAACAGAACAGTAGAAAAAATTAAATATAACTACGGGAATTTAGAAAGGAGAAAATAAGAGGATATTATGACAAAAGAAAAATATATAGAAAAACTAAACGAGGACATAGAAAAACTTAATAAAGAATTGGAGCAAGCTACTACACAGGAACAGAAAGAGAAAATTAAAAGAAATTTAAGACTCTGCGAAGTTCTGAAGTGGGTACGAGGTGATGAAGCAAAAGAACTGGGTAGAAAAGTAGCAAAAGGATTAACGAAGAAATATGGAGCTGACCTTTGGTCTCTAATACCAGAGGACTGGGTAGCATTACATAGGTTACCAGAAGAAAAACAAAGAGAATTTAAAGAATTGCATAAAAAATATGCGGAAACAGTTGATTTTTTAGCAAAGACTGGTACTACTGGAGAAGCATTTAGAAACGAACTATATAAACAAGTTAATGTTGAAAAATTTTACGAATTACAAAAAGAAATAGACGCAGTTGAATTTACATCCGAAGAGTGGGAAAAAATAAAAGAGTTATACATATTAAGAGAAAAATATATCAGGGAAAGCACTGAGGAAATTGACCATCTTAGAAAAGAGATAGAAAGACTTAAAGAGAAAGTACGAAAACAAGACCTGGAAATAGCTAAAAATCCCAAAGCATTAGCAAAACTAACTGAAGCAGTAATTCAAAACAAAGGGATTAGAGATGAACATTTTAAAGGATTTACAGGGGAGAGCGGAGAGCGTGAAGCTATGTGGAGTATGGACACCCTGACCGCTTTAGTAAGAGAAAAGGATTTACCATTTTTAGGAACTGGGAGAAAGATAAATCCGGACCAGGGGGAATTGATACCGACACCGCCTAAGATAGCAGTAAGCCAGGCTAAGAATATAGACACGATTATAGTCCTATTAGAAAAGGCAAACAAAAAAAGAGTTAAACTGGGAGAGGAAAAGACAGCCATGCTTGAGTTTTATTTTAGAGATTATGCAAAAATACGAGGTTATTCAGATAAAGAAATATCACGGGGCGGGAAGTTTAATAACGAACTTAGAAAAGATTTAATAAGTATGGGCATAACAAGGTTTATTTTAGAGAGCAAAAAAAAGATTATAATAAATAATCTCTACGGAATAGGAATCCCGAAAACTAAAAGCCAGGGGAAATGGGGGATATGGTTTAACGAACCTTATGCAAGTATTATTTTAGATAGTAAACGAGATTATTACCCGATTATATTAAAAGCAATAGGAGATAAAAGCACAAATGATAAAAAGGGTTATTTATATTTTTTCTTAAAAGAAGTTTTAAGACTTAGCAATAACCCGGGGACTGGATTCAGGACACAAGAAAAAATTGCGACACTATTAGATAACATTAAAATAGGGGGCCGGGCTAAAGAAAGACCGCAAGAAGCTTTTAAAGTATTAGCCGAGTGTATTAATTATGTAGCCGATAATTACGAGAACATTTTAACCGAAGTAAGGTTTTTAAAAAGTAGTAAGGACACTCCTAAGATTATTAAAGACTTGAGCATATTTAAAAATATTAGATATGAACAATTTAAGACCGATATTTTAAGAAATTTAGAAACTGATGATATACGGGAAACTTTTATAAGTTTTAATACCATTGTATTAAAAGAGATTGGGAACAGGTACCAGGAGCGGGAACAGATAGACTATATAGAGGGCGACTTTCTACCGGGATAGAAAGGGGGTTATATTACGCTAATTGATGACATTAAAAGCAGAATAAATATAATTGACCTGGCGAGAGAGTCCGGACTTAAACTTGTAAAACAGGGCAGTAATACTTATAAAGCAAAGTGTATTTTTCATAATGATGTTAAAACACCGAATTTATTTTTATATACCAATAGTAATACTTTTAATTGTTACGCTTGTAGTGAAAATGGGGACGTTATAAATTTTTATGCAAAACTCCACAACATAAATAACGACCAAGCTATAAGAGAATTAACCGAGAAACTTAACCTAAAAAAAGTGTTTAGTCCCCAGGTAAAGCTTACTAACAGCGGCCCAGAAGTCAAAGAGACCAAGAGTTATACTAATGTTGACAATTACATGCCGATATTAGAAGCCTTGCGGAATTTTTGCGGGGAGCTCTCAGCCGAGAGTTTAACTTATCTTACGGGGGTTAAAAGAGGGCTAACCCTGGAGACAATAAAGCAGTTTAAGATTTTTGATATATAGGATTACAAGAAAACTAAAGACTTCTTAATGGAACATTTTAGTATGGACGAGCTAAAACAAGCAGGGATAATAAATAGCAAAAACAGGTTTGTATTTACTAAAAACAAGATTGTAATACCAGTAATTGAGAATAGCAGAATAGTATCTTTAAGAGCAAGATTTTTTGATAACGGACAGGATAACCCGGAGCAATTACAAAGCAAGACTTATACATACCCGAAATATGAGAGCTTAAAGGGTATTACTGGAAGGTTTTTTAATGCAGATATGCTGCTTATAATGAGGCCTGGAGAGAGGCTTTATTTATGCGAGGGGGAATTTGACACTATGATAGCCGGACAAAACGGACTTAAAGCAATAGGACTCCTGGGGGTTAGCAATTATAACCCGGAAATGATTAAACGCTTAAGGGACTATGACTTATTTATACTCTTAGACAATGATGAGCCAGGCCGAAAGCAAAGGTATAAGATAGCCGATATATTTAGAGCAGTAGCGGATAAAGAAGCAAAAATAACGAATCTCCCGGAAGGGATTAAGGACCTTACGGAATACTTTATTAAACACCCGGGACAAGCAACTTGGAATCCCAGGACTACAGATTAAGCTCTTTGACAAATCATGGGTTTAAATGGGTTTATTTACAAACTACATACACCCTGGCGACAAACTACATACACCCTGGCGACAAACTTTAGAGTAAGTTTTTGAGCTTCTTTACAGTCAATAAACTTGCTTAAAAATGCTCTCTTAAAAAGAGCGTTTCTATTAGTATTCTATTATGCTTATAAGAGAAAAAGGTTTATATGTTATGTTTTTAGGGTTTTAAGTCTTTAAGAATTTGTTAAGAATTTAAGAATAATTTTTGGAAAAATTCAAAAATTTGCTCTTTTTCAAACTATGGGGTTACTTATAACCTTACCCGGAACCTTACAGCTCAGGAATACGCTTACTGATGTTGCCTGGCACTACAAGGAATTGATTGTAGAAGGCTTTGACAGGTTATACAGGGATAGGGTAAGAAGGCGGTTTATTTAAGCCAGGAAAGGTTAAAAGTCCTATTATAGTATAATTTCTCTATGTTAAAGATGTTAAAGGCTAATTTAAGCGATTTTTGTCCATAACCATATAACTACTCTTTTAATTGTAAAAGGGTATATAATTAGTTATATTTTCAAAGGGTATTTATGAAACTAACACCATTACAAAAAAAGATTGCACAGGGATTAAGTGAAGGGTACACGCAAGAAGAAATAGCAAAAGAAAATAACAATACACAACCATATATTTCTAAGTTACTGAAGAATTCTGAATTTGCTAAGTATGTAGATAAGCTGACATTTGAAAAAGAACAGACAGAAGAGGCGGAGATTTTAAGGATTATACGCAGGAATATAAGGCAAAAAGAAGGGAGCAGTACAAAAGATTTATTAGACTGGGTAAAACTATTTTATGACCGAAAGAAAACAGGAGTAAACATAAATTTAGCGCAGATTCAGGGACAGGTAACAAATGAGTACACAATCTTATCAGACAGAGAGCTTATTGACAGAGCAAGGGCGGAAGGGGTTAATATCCCGGCTCCTTTTGAAAACAGAATTAAAAAAGAGAGCGGGACTGAATGACCTTTATTTCTTTGATAGAGAAATATTGGGTTATAAGGATATGACCCCGAGTTTACATGGGGAACTTTGTCAATTAGTGCAAAAAGAAGGTAAACGGAAATTAATTCTTATGCCCAGGGGAAGTTTTAAGTCCTCCTGTGTTACAATAGGTTATTCTATTTTTTCAATGCTTAAAAACCCTAATATTAGAATACTTATAGATAGTGAGACATTTAACAATTCTAAAAAGTTTCTGCATGAGATAAAGGGACATTTACAATCTAATCAGCAATTCAGAGAGATTTACGGGACTTTGGACCAGAACAGAGAAAAAGAAAAATGGACGGAATCAGAATTAATTATTTCTACACGTGCTAAAAACTTAAAAGAACCAT
>MNXB01000123.1 GCA_001871125.1 Elusimicrobia bacterium CG1_02_37_114 | reverse complement strand
ACTATTACTAATATTGGTAGGAAATAATGTTAGTAGAAAGCTTTCAGGATAGCTAAACTATTACAATATTGGTAGGAAATAATGTTAGTAGAAAGCTTTCAGGATAGCTAAACTATTACAATAAGAAAGGTGAAATAAAAAAATGAATGGATGTATCATTACAAAAGGAGCTATGGATTGGCAGGTTTATCAGAGAAATGAAAATGGAAATATAAATATTGAATTAGAAGGAACATGGGAATTTGAAAAAGAATGCATTGTACAGGTAAGGATTACCAGAGAATCAACAAGCGCGGCTGTCCGGGCACATCTTAACTGGCAGGATGCAGAGATAAATAAAAATAATACCTGGAAAATAGTCATGAAAAATGTGCCCTGCGGCGGTCCTTACAGAATAGAAACAAGACTTAAAGATATTATTTTTTGTGAAACAGTGCATAATATATATGTCGGTGATTTATGGGTTATTGCAGGACAGAGTAATGCATCCGGTATTGGAAGAGGTGAGATAGAGGATTTACCTGAATTCGGTGTTCATGTTTTCCGTAACGAAGAAAAATGGGCTCTTGCAATGCATCCTTTAAACGATGCTACAAGAACGGCTCATCCCGTTAACAGGGAAGGAGGGCCGCAGCATTCTCCATTTCTTATTTTTGGTAAAAGGATAAAAAATGAATCCGGGGTTCCTGTCGGATTTATTCAAACATCACTCGGCGGGTCACCTTTAAGTGCGTGGAACCCGGGAGACGGTGAAGCGGTCCTTTATAAAAATATGATACACTGTATAAATCTTGCCGGCGGGAAAATAAAAGGTATCCTGTGGTACCAGGGGTGTTCTGACACTGATAAAACACAGGCTGAAACTTATTTTCCCCGGTTTGAAAATTTTGTTAAACAGACAAGAAAAGACCTGGATACCCCGGATTTACCTTTTATTACAGTGCAATTGAATAGATTTACTACGGAACAAGATGCGTTTCCTGTTTACTGGAGTGTAGTCAGGGAACAACAGAGACAGATATCTCATAAAGTATCACGTGTATATATGGTTGTAGCAATAGATTTACCTTTATCCGACCAGGTACATAATTCTGTTGCCGGAAACATAGTTTTAGGAAACAGATTAGCCGATTGTGCGTTAACGGAAATATATAAAACAAAATCAACGTATAAATCGCCTGAGATAAAATCAGCGGTTCTTTCAAGAGATAAACTTTCAATTACACTTGAGTTTGAAAATGTTGAGAGCGCCCTGTTTCCGATAAACGATTCCTGTGGTATGGAAAAAAGTTTCACTATTGAAGATGAAAAAGGATTAATTGAATTGAAAGAGGTTAGAATTGAAGGCAGTAATAAAATAGTTATTAGGTTATCAAAACCACCCCGTAACAATGTATATATTCACGGACTGTATGGAGTGAATCCGCAGGCAAATATATATGATTTTGAACCCCTACGTCCGATGATGACGTTCTATAAATTTCCGGTTGAAAATTAAAATAGTCGTTTTATTTTAAAAATGGACAGATATAATCTATCAATTTTAATATTCTTCTGTGTTTCGTGCATTGCACTGGTATTTTCTTTTACATATTTATTTCAGCAAAACAGAAATAAGTCCAAGAAGGAAATCCCAAAACCCGTAAGTTATCCTTATATCCTGGAAAGATTTGAGAATATAAATAAAATCCTTAATTCGTTTGTTACATTCCAGGAAAATATCTCACAGCAGGATTTAGATAAACTCAAGATTGAAATAAAAGAAATTGAATCCGAAATAGTGGATAAAATTAATGTTAAAGATGATTTAAGAACAGAGCTCAGGGAACTTATTAAAAATATTGAAGAAAAAATAATTCAGAAAGAAAACCAGTTAAACGCTGATAATATTCGTTTATCAAAAGAGAAACAGAGCCTTGAAATACAGTTAGATGAACTGAAAAAATGCAGGGAGCAGGAATTTTCTGCCGGCGAGACGGAAATAAATAACCTTAAGACAACCCTTCAAAACCTGAAAAATAAGTGCCAGCAGGTGGATGTATTGAAAGATGTTGTGTCGGGGCTGAAGAAAAATAATTCTCAGTTAAAAAAGCAACAGGAATTCCAGAAAGAGATATTTACCAGTAAGGTAAATGATTATGCAAAACTGCAGTCAGAGGTGGAAGAGAAAATAAGAGTGATTGAACAGCAAAAGATTCAGTATATAAATTCACTTGTGCAGAGAAACGTTGGTTTGGAGAATGAAATTCTTAAATTGAAAGAAGATTACGGGAATAAAGAAAACGAAATAAACCAGCAGGATAAAAAATATAATCAGGAAACGGAATATTTAAAAGAACAGATAATAAAAGCGGAGAGAGACATAAATTCTGTCAGTCAGATTATGCTGGAACACAAAAAATTAGAAGAGGGAATAGAGGAAACAAAGAGAAATATTAAAGGACAGGAAGAAAAATACAATGAGGAAATAAATCAAAGGAATAAAGAACTGAATAAAGTTATGCTGGAGTCCGAATCCAGGGAGAAAAGCATAAAGGAAAGACAGGAAAAAGAGAGTGCTGATTTAAGTGAAAAACAGCTAAAACTTGAAGAAGAGATAAGAAAATTGAATGCTGATAAGGAAAAATCAGGGATAATAAGCGAGAAGACAAAAACTGAACAGGAACGCCAGATTAATCTTTTGAGAGCACAGTTGAAAAACAAAGAGAACCAATTCAATAAATTAAATGAGGGAGTACAGAATAAAGAAAAGCATATAAAGGAAAAAGTATTGTCCGAACTAAGTGGATTAAAAGGAAAGTTTAATAAACAGGCAGAAGAATTAAAATCCAAACTCAAAGAAAAAAATGATGAGATATACAGACTTAAAGTGAAACTGAGCATAAGGGAAGACAGGCTCAGGACCGATTCAGAACAACGGAAGAAAAGCCAGGAGAAATTTATTGAGAAGTTAGGGGTTATGATAGACGGTTTAAATAAAAGCAATACAGAGGAGAGTCTTAAAACAGTTTATGAAAAGGAAGCATGCCAGAACCAGATAGTGTTACTGCAGAGTGAACTAAAAAAAACCCAGAGGAACGTTGAAGATGAAAAAATCTTAGTCAATAAACTTGACCAGGAAGGTGATAGAATTCAGAAAGAAATTGAAGAAGCGGAGAATAGATACTTACAGCAAATCAACGAACTTGACAGGTTAATTCAATTGAAGAGCAATCAGATAGATACACTCGCCAAAACCATTATCCAGAAAGAACGTTTGTTCGGAGTAGAATCTACTGCACGAAGGAAAATAGAACAACTCACCAGGAGTAGGTTCCTGTAGTAACCAGAACATCACTGAAAAATGAGTAAAACCAGCCTTGTTTCCGGTTTACCAACAAGCGGTGCAAAAGCATTTTATTTAATTGACCAAAAGATACAGCCATGCCTGTGCATTTTTAGCAATAGTGAAGATTGTGAGACTTTTTTGGAAGAACTAAATGCTATGGGTATGGTAAAGATGACAGGCAATGCCAAAATAGCTTCGTTTACTAATGACACAGCTGAACGTATGACTGCACTCTACTCTATGATTAATGGCGGGATTGATTTTATATTGACCACACAGGAGACGATAAACAATTTAACATTGAGAAAGGAAAGTTTTAAAATATTGGATTTATCTTCCGGTAGAAATTATGAAAGAGACAGTGTTATTAAATACTTAGTAGAGACAGGTTATGAGAGAGTGGATTATGTTGATTCAGCAGGACAATATGCTGTCCGCGGGGAGATAGTTGATGCCTGGTCGCCCCAGACAGAACTGCCTTACAGGCTCGTCTTTTATGATGACAGGATTGAATCAATAAGAGAATTTAATTTTGAATCACAGAGGTCAAAAAAAACTGCTGAAAAATGCTCGCTTATACCGGCTAAGGAATTAGAATCCGGCGGAACCTTAAAAGAATTCCTGCCCGAGAACATTACGAGTTTTATTGATGAAAATGTCCCTGTGGAGACATTACCCTCCTGGCTCAACCATTATCCCTCAATAAGAATAGAACCCCTGTCAGAAAATAATTTAGGATTTTATCCCGTTACAAAATATTGCGGTAATTTTGATATTTTTATCAGGAATGTCCGTGAATGGTTTGCTAAAGATATGCAAATGTTCATTTTATGCAGTAATGATGGTGAAAAGAAGAGGTTGGCAGAAATGCTGGATGAAAGAAATGATTTATTAGATAAAGGAAATATAGAAATACTGACTGCACAGTTAAATAACGGTTTTTATCAGTCCCAGAAGAAAATTGTTGTTGTAAGTTTTAATGAAATCTTCAGTGCTTACGATAAACCGATAAAATTGCCAAAATTTAAATCAGGGAGGGTTCTGGAAGGTTTATGGGAGATAACCCCCGGTGATTATGTAGTTCACGAAAAACATGGTATAGGTAAATACTGCGGACTCAAACAGATAGCCATTGGTGAAAATAAAACCGATTATTTGTTTATAGAATACCGTGGGAATGACAGGCTTTTTGTTCCTGTAAGCGATTTTCGCAAGGTCCAGAAGTATATCGGGATAGAGGGTAAAAGACCGAGGTTATATTCGCTTGATACCGTGGCCTGGGAACACGCGAAACAGCATGCCCGTAAGGGTGCATCTGAAATGGCAAAAAAACTTTATCAGATATACACACAGAGAAAAAAAATCGCAGGACACAGTTTCAAGGGAGAGCCTGAACTTGAAACTACTCTGGCTGCATCATTTTTGTATGAAGAGACGTCTGACCAGAAACGTGCAATAGAAGAGGTCCAGAGTGATATGCAAAAACCCTATCCGATGGACCGTTTAGTGCTGGGTGATGTCGGTTTCGGTAAAACAGAGATAGCAGTCCGCACAGCATTGAAATGCGTAATTGACTCAAAACAGGTTGCTTTACTCTGTCCGACAACCGTTCTTGCTGAACAGCATTACAGGACATTCAATGAACGGTTAAAAACTTTTCCTGTCAATATTGCTCTGCTGACACGGTTTCAGTCTAAAAAAGAACAGCAAAAAATTGCGATTGATATAAAAAAAGGCCTGGCGGACATTGTAATCGGGACGCACAGGTTACTCCAGAAAGACATTTTATTTAAAGATTTGGGTCTGTTATTAGTTGACGATGAACACAGGTTTGGCGTAAAACAGAAAGAAAAGATAAAATTGTTCAAACAAAACGTGGATGTACTTATGCTCACCGCAACGCCCATCCCGAGGACGCTCTCCCTGGCACTATCCGGTATAAGGGATATGTCTCTGATTGAGACACCGCCGGAGGGAAGGTTGAGTATTGAAACCTACACAGGTGAATATGACGAAAGAGCTGTTGTGCATGCTATCCGGAATGAACTTAAACGCAGTGGCCAGGTGTTCTATGTTCACAATTATGTCCGGAGCATAAATGCCAGGATGAAATATTTGCAGAAACTTCTCCCCGAGGTAAGATTTTCCATTATACACGGTCAGATGAAACCCGATGAGATAGAAAAGACCATGCTGGAATTTGGACACAGAAAAGTTGATTGTCTGGTTGCTACAACAATAATTGAATCAGGCCTTGATATACCCAATGCAAACACAATCATAATTGAAAAAGCAGAAGAGTTTGGTCTGGCACAGTTATATCAGTTGAGAGGAAGAGTCGGACGCAGCCGGAGAGAAGCATACTGTTATTTATTTTATTCATCAGGGAATTTAACTGAGGTAGCAGAAAAGCGTCTTTCCGCAATCCAGGAATTTACCTGTGTTGGTTCAGGTTATAGATTAGCATTGCGTGATTTGGAAATAAGGGGTGCCGGAGAAGTGCTCGGTTCCCAACAACATGGCTTCATTGTGCAGGTTGGTTTAGACCTCTATGCCCAGTTTATATCCAAAGAGATAGCAAATTTAAAAGGAGAGGAATTAAAGGAAGAGGTGATACCAAAGATTAATATTAATCTGCCTGCATATTTGCCTGAGGAATATATACCGCAGGATGATATCAGGGTTCTGTTTTATCGTAAATTTCTGTCCGTTAATTCAAATCCAGAACTGGAAGCACTGAAAAATGAACTCCTTGACAGGTTTGGTAGGTTTACAGAACCCGTTGAAATGCTTGGCAAGATTGTGGAGTTGCAACTCTCAATGAAGAAATTGGGAATAAACGAACTGAATGAGACAGGAACACATATTGAGATTATATTTAAAAACAGAGCATTTTTTTCCGATAGAATGTTAAAATTTTTAATTGATAAATTCGGTTATGCTGTGGAGTTCATAAATGATGAAAACGGTCTAAGGATAATCAAAAGCAATCTCACCGAACCCCCCATACAATTTCTCCAAATATTTTTTAATAATATTGCAATCAGGTAGAGAATATGGTATAATTTAGCCAAAGGATGGTTATAATTATGAAAAAATGTTTATGTTTTGCTGGAGTATTTTTATTTCTTATTGGTTGCGGTAGAAACGTCGGTAACAAGACTATTTTAAAAGTTGGAGCGGAAAAACTCACTGTTAGTGACATTGCATACAGACTCAAAAGCCTGTCTGCCAATTACAGTGAATTCATGGCAAGCGATGCCGGGAGGAAACAGTTAATTGACCTGTTAATACGTGAGCGAATAATTCTCAATGCAGCAAGAAAAGAAGGAATCGGTAAACGTAAGGAAATCACTGATATATTTGATGACTATAAAAAAAATTATAAGAAGAAACTAAAGGAGTATGAAGAAAATCTTATATTGCAGACATATCTCTCGGAATTAGAGGAAAAGAAATTAAATGTTCCAGAAGAGGAAGTCAGGGGTTATTACGAAGACCATAGGGGAGATTTTTTAACACCGGTAAAGTTTGATATAAGTCATATACTCCTGTCAACCGAAGACGAGGCAGAAAATGCACTAAAACGTATAAAATCCGGCGAGGGTTTTTCTGAATTAGCAAAAGCAGTCTCAATAGATACAGAAAGCAGTATCAGGGGCGGTGCCATGGGGTCATTTAAAAAATCAGAATTGCTGCCGGAATTCAGAGATATCGTTTCAAAATTAAAGGTTGGGACAGTATCCGATGTCATAAGTACACCTTATGGCTACCACATAATAAAAAAGACCGGAGAGAGAAGATTGCCGTCACAATCTTTTAACGAGAGCACCCGTGAAATAAAAATGATGTTAATCAAAAAGAAATTTGATGACTGGTTGGCAGCGGAAAAGAATAAACTCAATATTAAAGTGGATTATGATGCATTAAAACTTGTTTCAACATTTAAATGAGGTTATGTTGATGAAAAAAATTATCGTTTTAGCATTTCTTTTCAGTATTGCAATTCCGGCACAGCGCATTTCGGCTAAAGTCGTTGACCGTACAGTAGCAATTGTTAACGGCGAAAATATTTTGTTATCGGATTTTGAAAAAGTCTGTAATTCTACGGTGGAGCAGTACAAAACATTTGTGTCCAGTAAAGACCAGACTTCTGAAAAAATTAAAGAATTGAAGAAAGAAATACTTGACCAGATGATAAACGAAAAAATTATAGTTCAGGAGGCGAAAAAACAAAAGTTGGCTGTAACCCAGCGAGAAATGGAAGAACTCAAGGAAAAATTGCCTTCGGAAGATGGTTTAAAAGCAGAATTTTTAAAGGGTGAAATTACAAAAAAAGAATTTGAAGATAAAATAAAAGAATACCTGATGGCAACGAAGTTTATTAATAAAGAAATCAAGGGGAAGGTGGGACTGCCGACTGAAGAGGAAACAAAAGAACTGTTTGATATAATAATGAAAAAAATTGATGGTAGGGATATTCCTGCAACAAAATACAACTCAAAAGATATTGAAGGATTGGCGAAGCTTATAAAACGCGCCTTTGGTGACCTTGTGCATGCGAGACATATACTTATAGCAGTTCCCAGAAACAGTTCAATGAAAGAAAAAATTAATGCGAAGAAAACAACAGAAGAAATCAAGCAAAAACTTGATAAAGGCGAGGATTTTGGCGATTTAGCAATGAAATATTCTGACGACCCCGGCTCAAGCCAGAATGGTGGTGACCTTGGATTTTTCGGCAGAGATGAAATGGTTCCTGAATTTGAAAAAGTTGCTTTTTCATTGAATGTTGGAAGCACATCAGATATTATTGAAACAGAATTCGGTTATCACATAATAAAGGTTGAAGCAAAAAAAGCATCCAGGAAAGTAAATTACGATGAAGTAAAAAATGATTTAATGAACTATATTTTTGAAAAAAAAGCAGAAAAAAAGTACGGGGATTGGATAGTGGAACTTCGTGCTAAGTCTGCAATAAAGATTAATCCCATTGATTGACAACAAACCTCCATTACTCATCACGATGGGTGACCCTTCCGGGATAGGCCCTGAGGTAATAATAAATTCTTTTGTCCAAAAACCGGGACTGTTTAACCTGTGCCGACCTTTCGTTATAGGTGATTTTGGAGTTATAAAAAAGTTTGAGCAGGGACACGTACCTGTTGTAAAAATTGATTCTAAGGATACTAATAGAATAGGGTGTCTTTCGAACCGAATCTTGTATGTTATTGATTTGTGTAATGTTAACCTGAAAAAATTCAAATATGGCAGGGTGTCCGCATCGTATGGTAAAGCATCTTTAGCATATATTGATTACGCGGTTAATCTCCTGAGAAAAAACAGGGGATATAGATTTTCAATTGTAACTGCTCCGGTATCCAAAGAGTCAATAGTCAGGGCAGGGATAGACTTCAAAGGTCATACAGAGTATCTTGCGAAAGTTACAAAAGTCAAAAATGTAGCAATGCTTATGGTGTCAGACAGATATAAAGTTCTCCTGCTCACCAGACACATCCCGTTGAAGGAGATAGGTAAAAATATATCAAAAAAACTTATTCTTGACCAGATAAATACTGCATCAGTTGCTTTGAAAAGATATTTCAACCTGGACAAACCAAGGATATATCTGTGTCCCCTGAATCCGCATGGTGGACAGGACAGTTTTGTTGGCAGTGAAGAAAAGAAAATTATAATTCCTGCAATTGGACAGTTACAACACGAGGGATTTGATGTTTTTGGACCTGTTAATGTAGATTATGCTTTATCTATTGACAATTGTCTTATTGTCTGTGCTTATCATGACCAGGCAATGGTGTCATTGAGATTATTGTGCGGCAGAAAATTTGTTAATTTAACCTGCGGTTTGCCGTTTATCCGCGTTTCCCCGGCACATGGGACAGCATTTGATATCGCCGGTAAAGGTTGTGCTGACCCGACAAGTATGATAAAAGCAATTGAAATTGCATCCAGACTAGGCAGGGTATGAAATACAGGCAAATTATTAAGTGTTTTTATTTTGTTTTAATTATTGCATTATTTTTTACCAACCTATCATCTGCCGGAACTTCTTATGAAGATTACGAGAGGTACTATCACTATCTTCAAGCCCTTATTTACCAACGTTACGGCAATATTCTTATGGCACAAAAAGAATATGAGAAAACAATTCAACTTGACCCTGCTGCTTATGCTGCTTACAGGGAATTGATTTTGATTTACACACAGACTGGCCGTATAAATGATGCGATTAGCATAGCAGAAGAAATCCGTAAAAAAGATAATTCTGTCCAGACACAGCTTTTCCTGGGTGGTTTATATACACTCTTGGGTGATACTACGACAGCAGTAAATATTTATGAGAATGTTTTGACTAAAGAACCGGAAAATACTGAAGCAACGGTTTTGCTTGCAGGTATTTATGCCACCATTAATCCGGAAAAGTCCCTGGACTACTGGGATAAATTTATTTCATTTAACAAAGACTTATCAGACGGGTATTATCAGAAAAGTTTAGTCCTTTTGAAGTTAAAGAGAGTTGCGGATGCCAAAGATAACCTGCAGAAGGCAATCGACAAAGACAGGGAAAACATTCTTCCGAGGCTGGCGATAGCAGAAATTTACGAATTAGAGAACGATTATTTGAAGTCAATCCAGCAGTATGAGGAGTGTCTTCAATTTGACCCCGATAATTTATCACTACTGTCACATATTGGTGCACTTTATCATTTAGCGAAAGAATATGACAGGGCAGAAAAAGTGTTTTTAAAGATAAAAGAAACTTCATCAGACCCTAATATTAAAGGTTCAATGAATTTCTGGCTCAGTTCAACTACGAAGTTTCACGATATTTTAACTTCTATATTTTGCTGAAATCTGAAACTAAAATGCTGAATAATAGCTTACAAACAGAAGGAATTATTTCTCCATCGCCAGTGGAGAAGCAAAGTCTTAGGTTCAATGCGCGCTATATTGCAAGCAATGAAGTAACTCTAAAATCGAGGGTTGAAGCTTCTTCTTATCATCAGCAGACTAATGTAAAAAAGTTTGGATATGCTATTTATCAGGATGTTAAGTATAAGTCTCAAAATTTGCCCTTGGATTTTAGTTTTCGCTATGCAATTTTTAGCACCGATGATTACGACACAAGGATTTATGCTTACGAAAGTGATGTGCTCTATAAATTTTCGGTGCCAGGATATTACTACAAAGGCCAACGATATTATTTGCTTTTTCATTGGGATGTGATGAAAAATTGCGATTTCTGGCTAAGGTTTTCTCAGTCGATATTTTTTGATAAGACTTCCATTGGCAGCAATATTGACTTTATTAATGGCAACAAAAAGTCGGAAATAAC
>MNXB01000066.1 GCA_001871125.1 Elusimicrobia bacterium CG1_02_37_114 | reverse complement strand
GTAGTTTCCTTAAAAGTGCATCAAAACCACCAGTTGATAGTCTTTCTTTGAGCCTGGATATGTGTACATTAGTTAAACCAAGTATTTCAGCAGCTTTTAGTCCTGTTAATCGTCTTTCAACTACATCTTGTAATACTTTGTATCTTTGTATGTCTTTCATTGTAACTATTATTTTTGATTCGTTCATTTCTGAAAGCCTCCTTTTACATGTTATTTTACAAAAAGACTTTCAGAAAAGTTTAACATTTCAAAAAAACAAAAACTTTAACATTTCAAATTATAACAAACAGAACGATTGTCAAATTTGACAGTTTAATGATTTTTTAATAAAATAACTCCTGCAAAACTGGAGTCACGAACAATCGTCTTTACGGGCAACGGAGTCCGTGTAAAATAATTAAGTTTTGGATTCGTTTTTGGAAGACAGAGTCGTTTTTCAAAAAAGATAGTGACTGACAGAGTAATGTCGCAGTACATCGAGAATATGCTACGGGGAGGTAGTATATATGGTACACGTAATTAAAGCAGATAAATACATTGAAAAAGTTCTTGAAATCGTAAAAAAAAGAAATCCGGTAGAACCGGAATTTCATCAGGCGGTAGAGGAAGTTTTGAATTCAATCAAACCTGTTTTAGAAAAACATCCTGAATTTGAAGAGTCATCTATACTTGAGAGAATAGTGGAACCGGAACGTCAGATTATTTTCAGGGTTCCCTGGCAGGATGACGGCGGTAAAATACAGGTAAACCGAGGCTTCAGGGTCCAATTTAACTCTGCGATTGGTCCTTACAAAGGCGGACTCAGGTTTCACCCTTCAGTCTATATAGGGATTATAAAATTTCTGGGCTTTGAACAAATTTTTAAAAATTCTCTTACAGGATTAATGATGGGCGGTGCCAAGGGAGGTTCAGACTTTGACCCCAAGGGTAAGTCTGAAGGTGAGATAATGAGGTTCTGCCAGAGTTTTATGAATGAACTTTACCGCCACATAGGCGCGGATACTGATGTTCCTGCCGGTGACATAGGTGTTGGCGGACGGGAAATTGGTTATATGTTTGGACAATGGAAAAAACTCACCGGATTATTTAATGGTGTGCTCACAGGCAAAGGGCTCGATTTCGGCGGTTCTCTTGTCCGAACAGAAGCTACTGGATACGGCTGTGTATATTTTTGTGAGGAGATGCTTAAGGACCGCAGGACATCATTTGATGGTAAGACTGTGGTTATATCCGGGTCCGGCAATGTCGCTATATATGCTCATGAGAAAGCGACACAGTTAGGCGCAAAAGTGGTAACAATGTCCGACTCCAATGGATTTATCTATGACGAAGAGGGAGTCAATATTCATACAATTAAACGATTGAAAGAAGTAGAACGTAAACGTATTAAGGAATATGTCACAGAGCACAAATCTGCAAAATATTCTGAGGGTTATAAAGACATATGGAATATCAAGTGTGATGTTGCTCTGCCCTGTGCAACACAGAACGAATTGGATGAGAAAGCAGCAAAAACATTAGTCAAGAACGGATGCATTGCTGTGGCTGAAGGCGCCAATATGCCCTGTACTCCTGAGGCACTGAAAGTATTCATAAGTAACAATGTCTCGGTGGGCTGCGGTAAGGCGGCAAATGCCGGCGGTGTGGCAACTTCCGGTCTTGAGATGTCTCAAAACTCTCAAAGATTATCCTGGACGTTTGAAGAAGTTGATAAAAAATTGCACAACATTATGATAAATATTCATAGTGCCTGCAAGGAAGCATCGGAAGAATACGGTGTCGGTAATTTGGTTTGCGGTGCCAATATTGCAGGTTTTCTGAAAGTAGCGCGTGCTATGATGTCCCAGGGCTTAGTGTAATTGTTAAATTGTTAAATAGGGACACATCCCATTTTCTTCAAATAGTTTCCTCCGTCCCCATTTTTTTATTTTTTTAAAAACTAATAACAGATGAATAGCAGGGAAAGAGTAAAAAAGACACTGGAATTTAGTTGTCCGGATAGACCCGCGAGGGATTTATGGGCATTACCCGGGATATCTATGTTCAGGAAACATGAGTTAGATGAGATTTTAAAAAAATATCCTACCGATTTTGTCTCTCCGGAATTTCAGTACGGCAAATCAGAATTAGCAAAAGGAACACCGTATGTTAAAGGGACTTACATAGATGAATGGGGATGCGAATGGTTTGTTGCTGAAGATGGAATTGTAGGAGAGGTTAAAAATCCCAGGATAAAAGAAATTTCAGAAATAAATCATTTCAAAACACCTTATGAGATTTTAAAAAATGCAGATTTTACAAAAGTTAACGAAAGTTGCGGGAAAACCGAGAAATTCGTATTAACAGGGACAACAATAACAATAAGACCATTTGAAAGGATGCAGTTCTTGTTGGGTTCAGAAAAGTTATATGTAGAACTCGGATATGGAACGAAAGAAATATATAAATTAAAAGATATACTTCATGAATTTTTTATGAAAGAGTTGGAGTTATGGATAAAGACTGATGTGGATGGTATTTCATTTATGGATGACTGGGGCTCCCAGAACAGTCTATTGATATCACCTGATATGTGGAGAGAGATTTTTAAACCGATGTATAAGGATTACTGTGATTTAATACATTCCCGAGGCAAATATGTGTTTTTTCATTCTGACGGCAACATAGAGTCAATATTGCCGGAATTGATAGAGATAGGGATAGATGCATTAAACTCACAGCTGTTTTGTATGAATATAGAAGAAACAGGTAAAAAATATAGAGGAAAAATAACATTCTGGGGTGAAATAGACAGGCAGCATCTCTTGCCGTTTGGGACAAAAGAGGAAATCAGGAAATCTGTGGAAAGAATAAAAAATACTTTGTATTTAAAAGAAGGCGGGATAATAGCCCAGTGTGAATTCGGTATTAAAGACCCGGTGGAGAATATAATGACTGTGTTTGAATCCTGGGATAAACAGTTGCATTAGTTACTTTGCAAATTTTACTATAAGTTTTCTATTGAAAACACCGGCTATCTTTTCAAGAGTTCCAATTGTTATATTATTGTCAGGATTTTCAATCTTCGATACAGTTTGCTGTGTTGTGTGTAAACGTTTTGCAAGATTTTTTTGTGATATATGGTATTCTTCTCTCAATTCTGCAACTTGTAATGATACCATTGCACGAGCATGTTCTTTTTCATATGCGGATTTTACTTTGGAATTTTTTAATAATTCTTTTTTTATACTATCAAAAGACACTGCGTTTTTCATTTTTTTAGAGCTTAGGAAATTATAAAACAATTCGTCCCAATAAATTGGGACGCTACATTTTTGTAGCGTCCAGTTTTAACTGGACGATTTTTTGAGTCTTTTTTAAGAAACCATTTATAAAAATAATATTATTATTCCAAAAGAAATATAATATCCGAATCTCTAACCTACCAAAAGATAATCGCAACTCATAAATCTTATCTCTTAACTTATCTGCATATGGGCGTTTCAATGCCGGACCATGTTCCTGAAGTAACGAAATCCATTTTAATATTTTACCTTGGACATCTTCCTGTAGACTTATAATAAAATCTTTTACAGGGACATCTCCACGTGGAGTCTGGTAAAAGTAGTATTTATACATTGTTTAATATTATTATACATCTTATAATGTGTAATGTCAAGTGTTTTGCAAAAATAAAAAATGACACCCCATAAATGGGATGCCATTTTTTCTCCGGGGCATGGAGCCCCGATAAAAGACATCGGGATTACTTTTTATGCGTTTTATAAACAAAAACGCAAAAAAGTTTAATCGTACCTTTGGATTTACAAGACAAAATCCAAAAGGTTAAATCCCGGTACCACACAGGATTTCCAGAACCACCCGTAAAGGGTAATTCTGAAAATCCTCCGGGGCATGGATTCGAACCATGAATAGAAGATCCAAAGTCTTCTGTGTTACCATTACACCACCCCGGAATCTTTACTTAATAAAGTAATTATATAAAAATTAACCAAATTTAACAAGTTTGAAATATTTTTTTTAATTTGTATAATAATAAGCCAAAATAGATACTAATAAGAAAGAGGAGTAAAATGGGAAATAGTGAAGTTAACAGAGATAGTAAGAAATATGAAATTCATCTGGTATCACACACACACTGGGACAGGGAATGGTATGGCACTTTTCAGGAATTCAGGATACGGCTTGTCCAACTTATAGACAAGTTACTGTCCATTTTTGAGACAATTCCGGATTACAAATACTTTGTTCTTGACGGCCAGACAGTTGTACTGGAAGATTATTTGGAAATCAGACCTGAAAAAAGGAATGAACTGGAAAAATATGTCAGGGAAGGGAGATTGTTTGTTGGACCATGGTATATTCTACCCGATGAATTTTTGGTAAGCGGTGAATCCACAATAAGGAATTTGTTGATAGGACATAAGATAGCAGAAAAGTTTGGTCATGTAATGAAAGCGGGATATATTCCTGACCCTTTTGGCCACATTTCACAACTCCCCCAGATACTTTCAGGTTTTGGTATTGATTCGGTGATTTTTTCAAGAGGATTAGGGGACGAAGGAGAAAAATTAGGGCAGGAGTTTATGTGGGAATCACCTGATGGGTCTAAAATTCTTGCTCTACATCAGATTATCGGCGCTTATGGCAATGCAGCGGGATTGGGATACACTGATTGGGATGCAACCGGTAATACCCAAAAACCGTTAGACCTTGAAAATGCTCTGGAGAGAGCTAATTCTAATATTAAAAAGATGTTAAAATACTCCCACACAAAATATCTCCTTTTTAATAATGGTGTTGACCATCTTGAACCACAGCCGGAAATACCGCAGGTTATAAATTATCTGAATGAAAAACTTTCCGATGCCTATGTTATTCATAGCCATTATGAAAATCTGATAGAAAAAATAAAATCAGCCAACCCCGAACTCCAGAAGTATAATGGTGAATTGAGGGGTGCGCGTTTTGCTCCGTTACTTCCGGGAGTTTTATCTGCCAGAATGTATCTAAAGCAGGCAAATGAAAGGGCACAGACAGTTATTGAAAAGTTTGCAGAACCGCTCTCTACTTTTGCATTTTTGGAGGGCAATAAATATCCCGACGTCTTTCTGGAACAGGCGTGGAAATATCTGATTCAATGCCATCCACACGACAGTATCTGCGGATGCAGTATTGATGAAGTGCATCAGGATGTAATGAGACGGTTATCCTGGTCACAGGAAATTTCAAATGTTCTTATCAATCAGAGTATAGAATATCTAATTCAGAGAATCAATACAGAATCTTCAAATAAAAAAGCTATTCCATTGATAGTATTCAATACTTTGGGTTGGTCAAGGTCCGAGGTCGTAGATATTGATTTAGTCTCAAAGCCGCAACAGGCTGAAAAACACGCCCCAAAATATGTGTTAAAAGATGAGAATGGTAGGAGTTATGAAATTCAATATAAAAGAGGCGGTGAACGGGTTTCAGTTATGGCTAAAGACATTCCCCCCTGTGGTTATAAAGTATTCCATCTTGTTGCTGCAACAGCAACGGCAACAGCAAAGTCAAAAACAGTAGCAACCGGAAATATCAAGACAGGTAAAAATTACATTGAAAACAGATATTTAAGACTTGAAGTGAATTCAAAAGGCAGTTTGACAATAATGGATAAAATAAATAATGCGGTTTACAAAAATTTTCTTTTATTTGAAGATACAGAAGATGCAGGAGATGAATACAATTATTCACCGATTAAAAAGTCTTTAACAATTCTGTCCCTGTCCGGCAAATTCAGTGCAAGAACAAGTATTGTAGAAAAGGGACCAATCTATGCGGTGCTTAAAGTTTATATGAAGTTAAAACTTCCCGAGGGACTTACAGAGAGCAGAAAATCCCGCAGCAGAAAGTTAGTAGAATGTCCGGTAGAGACGGACATAAAGGTTTATGCCGATTCACCGAGAATTGATATAGAAACAACAGTTGAAAATAATGCCAGAGACCACCGGCTGCGTGTTTTGTTTCCTACGGATATTGTTACGGATTGCTCTCATGCCGAAGGTCAGTTTGATGTAGTAAAAAGATTAATTGACCTGCCGGAAGGAAAAAACTGGTCGGAACAACCCTGTCCCACCAATCCCCAGCAGTCGTTTGTCAGCATAAGTGATGGAGGAAGGGGAATTACAATTATTAATCAGGGTTTGCCTGAATATGAAGTTATAAAAGAGAAAAATGGTTCAACAATAGCATTGACACTTCTGCGCTGTGTCGGATGGCTTTCCAGAGATGACTTTATGACTCGCAAAGGCAATGCAGGACCCTCACTGCCTACACAGGAAGCACAGTGTATTGGTTTGAACAGGTTTAATTATTCTATTGTTTTACATTCCGGCTCCTGGGAAGATGCAAAGGTCTGGAAACATTCGTACAATTTTAATACCCATCTGATAGGAATTACGTCAGACCAGCACAAAGGCACTCTACCTCTGGCTCTGCCAGAAATGAGCTTTGTTAATGTTGAACCGGATAATCTGCTCATAAGTGCGGTAAAAAAAGCTGAAAGGACAGATGATTTGATTATTCGTTTATGGAACATCTCTTCGTTTGAAACCACCGGTAAGGTTAAACTTTATAAAAACATTAAACAGGCAAAATCAGTCAATTTAAATGAAGAAGAAATAAGTGAGAAATTAAAATTAGTTTCGTCAGATACTATAGAACTAAAATTCAAGCCATTTCAGATTAGAACTTTAAAAATAACATTAGAATGATTTTTTTAAACGTAGCGTCCCCAATAAATTGGGGGATCCCTGGAGTTGCCCCAATAAATTGGGGGATCCCTGGAGTTAATTCTAATCCTTAATTCCCGGAATTAATCCTTCAGGATTTTACTGAAGTTGACAAAATTTATTGAATTTTTGTATAATAGGTAAATAATGAAAACAAAAACAAGGAAAAACTGGCAGGATATCATTGCAGGATATACTTTCATACTTCCTAATTTTACCGGGTTTCTGGTTTTTACCTCCATACCTGTTATTGCATCACTCGTGTTAGCATTTCTTAGCTGGGATATTCTGACACCGGCAAAGTTTGTTGGTTTTAACAATTTCATTACACTTTTTAAAGACAAAGATTTCTGGTATTACCTTTACAATACTGTCTTTTTTATGCTCGGCATACCTTTAAGTATGGCTTTTTCACTTTTTCTTGCAATATTAGTAAATCAGAAACTTAAAGGGATAACAATTTTTCGGACAATATTTTTCTTACCGGTAATCTCATCAATGGTTGCTATTGCATTGGTCTGGCGCTGGATATACAATCCTGACTTTGGTTTGTTGAATAGTTTCTTAAGATACTTCTTAAAACAACAGCCTCAGTGGTTGTCTTCTACTCTCTGGGCTAAACCGGCATTAATGTTTATGGGTATATGGAACGGTGCAGGATATAGTATGCTGCTCTACCTGGCAGCATTGCAGAGCATTCCCGAAGATTTGTATGAGGCAGCGAGAATTGACGGGGCTTCTGCATGGCAGCAGTTTAGGAAAATAACCTGGCCAATGCTGTCTTTTGTAAATTTCTTTGTGATTGTTATGGGAGTTATAGGCGGGTTTCAGGCGTTTGGTGTTCAATATGTTATGACAGGGGGAGGCCCGGCAGGTTCAACCACCACTGTCGTGTATTATGTTTATAATAATGCATTCCAGTGGTTCAAAATGGGATATGCTTCTTCCATAGCCTGGGTATTATTTATTTTTATTTTTGGTTTTACTTTATTGCAGTGGAAATACGGTAAGAAAGCAGGGGAATATTACTGACAAATGAAACAATTGACAAAAGAATATATACAAAAAAGAAAAAAAAGGTCAGAACTTATAAAGAAGTCATTTTTATATCTGCTTCTTTCTATTCTCGGGTTTACTTTTTTGTTGCCTTTTGTATGGATGCTGTCCACTTCATTGAAAGAACCAGGGCAGGTATTTGTATTCCCACCCCAGTGGATACCAAACCCGGTTGTGTTCAGAAATTATGTTGAAGCATGGAATGCTGTTCCTTTTGGAAGGTTTTTTATAAATAGCATAATCGTAGCGGTTTGCATTACCACAGGTCAGGTTTTTACTTCAGCCCTGGCAGCTTATAGTTTTGCACGGTTAAAATTTCCCGGCAGAGATAAGTTGTTTATGGGTTATTTAGCCACGATGATGATTCCCGGTCAGGTTACAATGATACCGGTATTCATTATTATCAAAAAACTCGGATGGATTGATACGTATTATGCATTGATTTTACCCGGTTTATTTACTGCCTATGGTACCTTTATGTTAAGGCAGTTTTTTCTTACAATACCAAAAGATTTGGAAGAAGCAGCAATTATTGACGGCTGTAGCAGGTTTGGTATTTTCTGGAGAGTCGTTTTACCGTTAGCAAAGCCAGCACTCGCTACGTTAGCAACATTTGTTTTTTTAGGTTCCTGGAATGAATTTATGTGGCCCCTGATTGTTACAAATTCTATGGAGATGAAAACTTTACCCGTAGGACTGGCATCTTTCCAGGGACTTTATACCACTGACTGGACCTTGCTTATGGCAGCGTCAATGATTGTATTGGCACCTGTCATTGTAATCTATATATTCAACCAGAGATTCTTCACCAAAGGTATTGTTATGACAGGAATGAAGGGATAGTTTTTAAAATAGCGACTTCGTCGCTATTTTATTCCTAATTCTTTTTCTAACCGTTCTATCAGAAATAATTTCATAAGGGATTGGTAAGCAATATCTTTTTTGTTTGCTAAGAATTTCAGCTGGTCAATTAACGATATTGGCATATTTAGTGCTACTAATTTGGTAGTCCGGCGAAGATTAGGAAATCTCACCCGTTTCCCTTTTGATATGTTCACATAATCAGTAGAATCATGTGTTGACCAAAACTCAAACTCTTCATCTTCATTTTTGAATTTGGGTATTTTTTTCATGATAGTCACTCCTTTCTTTTCTCTCCATATCCCTTGCTGATATTACTCTAATTTTATCGCGACGGATTGTGAATACAATGAAAAGTAGTCTATCGGTCATAGTCTTTCCATAAGCAAAGTATCTTTCTTCCTTTTGGGAATGCTGCCGGTCGTATTCAATAATCGGTTCATTAAAAAAAACATCTTCACATTCTGATGGTTTTACTTTGTGTTTCTGCCAGTTCTTATTGATATTTCCGTTATCCCATTCAAAGAAGACCACCTGGTTTATCAGGTCACTTAGTTTCATATAGATATTATATATAATTAGAAAATTCCTGTCAAGAGTTACCCATATATTCAACCAGAGATTCTTTACCAAAGGTATTGTTATGACAGGAATGAAGGGATAGAATCTATGGTGTGAGAGGCCATACAGGAAGAATTTCTTCCCACTTTATTTTCTGGATATCACTTTCCGAATTTACCATTGCTCCGACGACAGGGTCATAAAATACAGATGTATTTCCACCAGAGTCAGAAACATTTTTTGTTACTATAATTGTTCCATGAATTAATGTGTTTCCCGTAGCATCATAAGATCCAACCAAATATACAAACCCATGAAATTTAACTCCCGAAAAGTTATAGGTGGATGCTCCATCAGAGGGAGGACCTCCCCCGGGGTCACCTGGCCATTGACCTGACGCGGATGTATCAATTGCACAATATTGTTCCCAGGCGTTGTCAGGGACAGGATAATTATTGTAATTTCCAGCACCAGTGCCAGTCAATTTTAATGTACCATTCCCACCAGGAAAATCCACTATAAAAGTACCAGAGTAAAAAGATGAACCGGCTATGGTTAACCGCTTGCCTGTGGTTGTAAATTTTATATAACGAACTATGTTAAGGTTTCCTCCGCCGGCAGCACTATCATTAGGGTCACTAAAATTTGTATTGCTGCTATAAGTGAAATATTTACCCTGTGCACTTGCAACCTGAACATAATAATCAAGGTCTATGTCATATTCTGGAACATTTGGGTCGTAGGATTTCCATTCCCACCAGCCAGGTTCCCATGTTGTACCCGGAAGTTGCACAAATCCGGGATTACCTACACCCTCGTTTGGTTCAGATGAAGCATTCGTGTCCCTGGGAGTAATACTGCCAGACGCCCATTTTCTCGGGTATAAATTTCCAGAAACAGAACCAGATAAAGCCAGGTCACCTCTGGAATACATAGGACCCCAGTGGACATCAGCGTTTCCTCCTAAAGTTACTCCCGGTGCTGATATTGAAGCAGGGATACCTTTATCTTTTTGAAGAATTACAAGTATTGTCCTGACCTCTTTGTTCATATCGTCCATTCCCGAAGCGATGACCACAACTTCAGTTGTTGTTTCAGTGCTTGTTCCGGGGAATACTTTCATCATATAACTTCCACCTTCAATATCAGTATGTATTATATCGGCATTATAGCCTGTAATCGGTGTTCCTGAAGAAGCCATATTCCAGTATTGTTCGAGTGATTTTAACTTGTAAATTGCCCTGTCAGCCCCTGCTTCTGCCAGATGAAATGCGGTCATTGACCTTTTCTGTTTGATTGTTGCTCTGGAGTCCTGGGTAAGATTTATAACAAGTGTGCTGATGAATATCATACCGACGAGGAGTATCAGAATCACCATAGCAAGTGCGATTCCTTTATTGTTTTTTATCATAAATTCAGTTCATTAACCTCACTTTTTCAATTGATAAATGCATAAACTTGGTATTGCTGCTGAGAGCGATTTTTTCAAAACACAGCGAAACAGAAATTAAATCCGGATTTCTTGTGTCCTGGTAACAGAATGTAAGATATCGCAGGTCTTTAGCAATTTCTTTTGTATTCCAGGAGGGCCAGCCGGTCTTTTTTGTTTTCATATAAATCTTTTTTCCCACCTGATAGAAATATATCTCATTGTCATTAGCATCTTTAAAATATATCCTTGAACAGAATGGTTGAGAGGAATTTTCCCTGTCAATTATAACACTGGTTTGTTTGGTTTCACGTATTTGTCTTTTTATTATTTCAAGCGCCATCCTTGCATCCCGCTGAACCCCTATCTGGGCAACAGTCATAGCCTGGAATCTGGTTATTGAG
>MNXB01000015.1 GCA_001871125.1 Elusimicrobia bacterium CG1_02_37_114 | reverse complement strand
TTGATAGAGGAACGTCTTGCAAAAGAAAAAGTGATAAACGAATCAAGGTTGATGAAGGATAAAATCGCAACAAACCACCAGTTCCCCAAAGAAACTAAATAGCCCGACCTGTTTAAAAAAATGATTTTTACATGAAAAAAGACCTGAAAGAAAAAATACACCTTTTTCAATCTCCCGGCAGGGTCAATTTAATCGGTGAACACATAGACTACAGTGGCGGTCATGTGTTACCGGTGGCAGTTGACAGGAGTATATTTCTTTCTGCAAGTATAAGGAATGACCGCTTGCTTAAGTTTAAGTCGTTGAACTTTAATAAGGAAATCGTCCGTTCTTTAGATGATATTACTTTCAGGAAAGAAGACGATTGGGCAAATTATCCTAAAGGTGTAGTGAAGTTGTTGCAGGACAGTGGACACAGGTTGCAGGGCATGGATTTACTTTATGAAGGAAACATACCTATAGGTGCAGGGTTGTCTTCATCCGCCGCTATTGAATTGGTAACCTGTTATGCATTTTGCAGTTTATGTAGTATAAATATGAAAAGAGAGGATATGGCATTGCTCTGTCAGAAGGCAGAGAATGAATTTGTAGGAATGAGATGCGGTATTATGGACCAGTTTATTATATCTTTAGGACAAAAAGGACATGCTTTATTCCTTAACTGCCAGAATTTGAATTACGAACTGGTTCCTTTTAAGACGGACAATGTGAGTATAGTGGTCGGCAATACAAATAAAAAACGCAATCTGGTTAATTCGGAGTATAATAAAAGGCGGAAAGATTGTGAGGATGGGTTAGAGATATTAAGAAAATATCTTGATGTCGGCTATTTATGTGATGTGACACCGCTACAGTTTGAAGAATACAGAGGGAAACTGCCGGATATTATTCGCAGGAGATGTGAACATGCAGTGTATGAGAACGAACGGGTAAAAAAATCAGTATCCGCATTGAAGAAAAACGATATTGATGCCTTTGGTAATTTGTTAATGGAATCGCACAATTCATTAAGAGATTTATATGAAGTAAGTTGTCCTGAACTGGATATAATGGTGGAAGAATCATTGAAGGTTGAAGGCGTTTTTGGTTCACGTCTAACCGGCGCTGGGTTTGGCGGTTGCACGTTGAGTTTAGTGAGAAATGACAGAGCAGAATATTTCATACAGCAGGTTTCAGAGAGATATTACAAAAGAACAAAAATTAAACCTGAGTTTTATGTCTGTAGTGTTGAAGACGGAGTAAAAGAAATAATATGAAGGGAGAAACGGTATGGAAATTTTGGTAGCAGGCGGGGCAGGGTACATAGGCAGTCACACGGTAGCAGAACTTTTAGAAATGGGGCACAAAGTTATTACTTTTGACAGCCTCCAGAAGGGGCATAAAGAAGCCGTTTTGGGCGGAGAATTTATTGAAGGCAATCTTTTGAATCAGGAGGATATTGAAAAAGTATTCAAAAAAAATACGATTGATGCGGTAATACATTTTGCCGCAGATAGCCTTGTCGGAGAGTCAATGGAAAAACCCGATAAGTATTTTCGTAACAATGATATCGGCGGGATGAACTTACTTTCCGCGATGATTAAGTATAATACGAAAAAAATAATATTTTCCTCCACCGCTGCAACATACGGCGAACCGGAAAAAGTGCCTATTGAAGAAAACAATGCCACCATCCCAACCAATCCATACGGCGAATCAAAACTAATATTTGAAAAGATTTTAAAATGGCATGACACAGCCTACGGGATAAAATACGCATCTCTCAGATATTTTAACGCTGCGGGAGCACATAAATCAGGCAAAATCGGGGAAGACCACAATCCCGAATCACACCTGATTCCAATCGTCCTGCAGTCCGCATTAGGTAAAAGAGACTGTGTAAGTATATTCGGTGACGATTACCCGACAGAAGACGGGACCTGTGTCCGTGATTATATCCATGTCACTGACCTGGCAATGGCACACATACTTGCATTGAAAAAACTTGAATCCAATGGTGAGAGTGCAATATACAATTTAGGTAATGGTAAAGGATTTTCAGTAAAACAGATAATTGATGTTGCCAGGAAAGTGACCGGTAAAGATATAAAAACAAAGATAGTCGGACGCAGAGCGGGTGACCCTGCAGTATTAATAGCAAGTTCGGATAAAATCAAAAAACAACTGAACTGGAATCCGCAGTACGCAGATATTGCCAAAATCATAGAGTCAGCATGGGTATGGCATAAAAACCATCCCGACGGCTACAAAAAAAGACCCACCCAAAATTATGCCTAAACTTTATATTATAGATGGTCATTCTTACATACATCGGGCTTATCATGCCTTACCCCCGTTGACAACCTCCCGCGGGGAGCAGGTCAATGTTGTCTATGGCTTTATACGGATGTTATTAAAAATTCTCCGTCAGCAGAAACCCGACTATATTGCCATTTGTTTTGACACGCCGGGACCTACCTTTAGAGATAAGAAATTCGCTGCCTATAAAGCTACAAGAAAACCCGCAGATGAGGAACTCAAGTCCCAGATACCGCTGGTAAAAGAAATAACGAAGGGTTTCAATTTGACTGCTGTAGAAAAAGAAGGTTATGAGGCAGATGATATTATTGCTGCTCTTGCCCTTCGGGCAAAAAATAAAAATATTGATGTTATAATAGTGAGCGGGGATAAAGATATGCTGCAACTCGTAGATGACAGAATTAAAGTCTTAAATGAGCAGAAAAATATTCTTTTTGACCGCAATAAAGTTTTTGAGAAATATGGTATCTATCCGGAAAACCTTTCTGATATGTTTGCCCTGAGCGGTGATAAAATAGATAATATACCAGGTGTGGCCGGTATCGGTGAAAAAACTGCAGTCAAGTTATTGCAGGAATACGGCAGTCTGGATGAAATAATAAAGAAAGTGGACAAAGTGCGCAGTGCTGAAAAAGATTTATTGCTCAGCAAAGAATTAGTTACCCTGGACATTAATGTCCCTCTGGGTATTGATATAGAGGATTGTATTGTCAGAGAGCCCGATGTAGAGAAACTCAGGGAGATTGCAGGCAGACTGGAATTCACAGGTCTTCTGAAAGAGTTTACAGGTGAAAAAGAAACACAGCCAGTAGATTATAAAACCATAATAAACAAGGATGAATTTGAGAAATTCCTTGATAGACTAAAAGATGTTTCGGAAATTGCAGTCAGCATTGAAGTCCAGTCAAACGACAAAAATATCGTCGGCATCTCTATTTCATTCAAACCGTATACAGGATATTACATGCCGGTAGGGCAGGGTTATTTTGGTTTAAAGGAGCAGCTTAACAGGGATTATGTTTTGAAAGGACTGAAGCCATATCTTGAATCGGATAAAATAAAAAAGTACGGTCATGATATAAAAACCGTCATATGGCAGCTGGGCAGAAATAATATAAGATTGTCAGGCATATATTTTGACTCAATGGTTGCGTCTTACTTATTAAATCCCGGTAAAGTTAATTATGATATTGAAAACATAGCAATTGAATACCTGAACCTTAAAATGATTCCGTCAACCGATTTGTTAGGTAGGGGTAAGAAACAGGTTAGCATAGAGCAGGTCCCTGTTGAGAGTGTGTCAAAATATAGTTGTGCCCGGAGCGATGTGGTTTTCAGGTTAAGCGAAATTTTAATGCCATTGCTGAAGGAGAAAAAGATTGACCGGTTGATGTTTGGAGTAGAAATGCCGTTATTGAAAATTCTGGCAGATATGGAACAAACCGGCATAAAAATAGACAGAGAATATTTAATTAAACTCAGTAATGAATTTGATAAGAAACTGACAGATTTAACGAGGGACATTTACAAACTTGCCGGCCAGGAGTTTAATATAAATTCACCCAAACAGTTAGGATTTATTCTGTTTGAAAAACACAGACTGCCGGTAATCAAAAAAACCAAGACAGGATATTCAACTGATGAAGAAGTCCTGAAGAAACTCAGTTCAACCAGTGAATTAACAGCAAAAATACTTGAGTACAGGGAATCGCAGAAGTTAAAATCCACTTATATAGATGCAATGCTGGATTTATCTGATTTCAAAACTTCCAGAATACACACTTCGTTTAATCAGGCGGTAACCGCTACGGGAAGACTTTCTTCAAGTGAGCCCAATTTACAGAACATACCTATAAAAACAGAATTAGGCAGAGAAATACGCAGAGCATTTGTTTGTGAAGATGGTTTCATATTCGTATCTGCTGATTATTCGCAGATTGATTTGAGGGTATTGGCGCATGTATCCCGGGACAAAAATTTATGTGAAGCGTTCAATAATAGCGAAGATGTGCACACACAAACAGCCTGTGAACTATTCGTTTTGGAGCCTGATAAAATTACTCCTGATCTGCGCCGTATTGCAAAGACTATTAATTTTGGCGTTATATACGGTATGTCCGCCTACGGTTTATCCCAGCAATTAAATATTTCTCCGGAATCCGCACAGAAATACATAGACAGCTACTTTGAAAAATATTCCGGCGTCAAAGAATGGTCTGAAGGGAATCTCCAAAAAGCCCGCCAGGACAGGTATGTCGGGACCCTGTTAAACCGTATAAGATATTTACCGGAAATAAATTCACAGAATAAACAAATGCGTGCTTTTGCCGAACGGACTGCTATAAATACCGTCATACAGGGCAGCGCCGCCGACATTATAAAAATAGCTATGATAAATATAGATAAAAAGTTAAAATATAAATTTAAGACGAAGCTGTTGATTCAGGTTCACGACGATTTGCTTTTTGAAGTGCCCGAATGTGAAAAAAATGAGATTATACCAATAATAAAATATGAAATGGAAAACGCATTTAGTCTGATAGTCCCGCTGGTTGCGGATATAAAGACCGGCAAAAACTGGCGCGATATGGAGATGTAATAAACTTGAAACATCTTATTATTTATAGTATCATAATGTCTACGATATCTATAAGGTAGGTTATCTAAATTAAAAAGAAACCTTTAAGAGTTAAAGAACTTGCACCCATGTATACGACTACCCAGTTGGAAACCCAGGATATAAAAAGGGGGGAAATTCCTACCACTTTTCATAAACTCATACTGGGCAACTGTATGAGTATGGAAGAAATACCATCAAACAGTATTCATTTAATGGTAACCTCACCCCCATATTTCAATTCTCCATTTGATTACAAAGGACTTTTTAAAAATTACGAACAGTATTTGGGTGTATTAAAAAATGCAGCAAAGGAAATATATCGGGTACTTCAGGATGGTAGAATTGCAGTTTTAAATATAGACGATATGCTTGTTAATGGTGATAAATTTCCTATAGTTGCTGACGCAACCAGGATTTTTGTTGATGCTGGGTTTAGGTACAGAGATAGAGTACTCTGGAAAAAGCCCGATGGTTATTTAAGGATAAGCAGACGTAGCGGTGTCCTTCTGCAAAATCCCTACCCGATGTATTTTTACCCAGATAATCTTTTAGAAAGCATAGTAATTTTTCAAAAAGGTAGATTTAATTATCGTTCAATTTCAGAAGAAATAAGACAATTATCAAAAATAGATACAAAGGAATTTTCAAATAAAAAATGGTATATGACTTTATGGGAAATGGTTAATGTATTACCGAATTCACAGTTAGAAAAAGGTATTGCCGCATTTCCGGAAGAATTACCATATAGAATAATTAAATTATTCTCGTATGTTGGGGAAACAGTTCTGGATCCATTTGCAGGTAGCGGAACTACGATGAAAATTGCGAGAGACCTTTACAGAAACAGTATAGGAATTGAGATAAAAAAGTCAGTTGTACCCGTTATCAAGGAAAAATTAGGTTTTGGTAATAAAATGAACCTTTTGAATAATAAGAACGATAGATTTGAAATAATATATCGTAAATCAGGAAAGTATGGATCTATCAGCTAAAATTACTGGTATAAAATACACGCCCTTACTTTGTAGAAATCTTAATACATTCACTCTTGCACTACTTGGAAAAGCTTTAGCTAATAGTTCCGTATTTATTTTAGATATCGATCAAAAAAATAAAATTGCACTTAGCTGGTGGGTTTCAGCAAAAAGAACAAGGTCTTATCCATATGCAAGGATTTACGATTCTTTGGGTTTTAGTGGTAAGAAAGTTACAATAATTCCTGTAATAAAGGACGAAGGTAAAGAAGGAGATAGGGATTTTTTACAATGGGATACAGTTTCTTTAATGAGTTTATTAGGTGTTTATGTAATTATTGGTTATTATAATACGGCAGAGCGGAGCCAGAGATATAGACATAAAATTACAAACCAAAGATTTGATATTGATTACATAAAAACTGAAATACGACAATTACTTTCCTACCAATCAGATGCATTACATTGGAATCTTTCACGGATTGATAAGATAGGAAAAATAGGAGAGAATGCTTTGGAATCTTATCAAAAAATATCAAAGAAATTGAAAGTAGAAATGCATTCCTGGAATAGTGCTGAAAAACGGATAAACCAGTTATTAAGAGGTAAAACAGAATTTATGAAACTCTCCAGAGAGTATGCAGAACAGGCACAGAAAAGAGAGGGTATGACAGTCCAACCAAAAGAGAGATTATCCGGGACAAAAGCGGTTATCACAATAACAAACTATTTAGGTGGATGTTATTATTTTACTTCTGATGAAGTAGAAATAAAAGATGATAGAATATATTTAGTTGAAGGTAAACATAGTAAATTAGGAAGTCTTCCGTCACTGGAAGATATAAAAGATGGGTTGTTGAAGATGCTGTTATTCAGTAACCTTGAGGACGTGAAAATCGGAAGTAAAAAATATAATCATGTTTCTATGTTAAAATTAACTGTGGCAGGCGGTTTCAAAGAACAAAATCTCAGCGAATCCCAGAAATCAAATCTCGATATTCTCAGAAAAGAAGCACAGACCAACAATTTTAAATTAAATATCATATAAGTAAAAACTGGGTACCGTTGGAATATTTGTAAAAAAGTAGCAAATTTCAAGTAGCGTCCCCTATATGATGAAACGACCAATTGTAGTTGGTTTAACAGGCGGGATTGCCTCCGGCAAGTCAACTGTCTTGAAAGAATTCAAAAGATTAGGTGCAAAAATCATTGATTCAGATGAAATTGCACACAGAATTATATTGAAGGGGACCCCTGCCTATAAAAAGATAGTCAGGGTCTTTGGAGAATATATTCTAAGACCAAACCGTGAAATTGACCGCAAGAAACTCGGAAACATAATTTTCTCAGACAGTAAGAGACGCAAAATATTAGAAAAGATTACTCACCCGGTAATAATTGATGAAATAAAAAAAGAAATTAACCGTTTTACCAGGAAGGTTATAATTATAGATGCTCCGTTACTATTTGAAGCCGGGCTCACAGCTATGGTTGATAAAATAATAGTGGTATGGATACCGAAAAAATTACAAATTGACAGATTGATAAAAAGAAATAAACTTACATATAAACAGGCAAAACAGCAGATTTCAGCCCAGATGCCTTTAAAGACAAAAAAGAAACTTGCAGATTACCTGATAGATAATACGCAGCCATTGCCTGTAGCCAAAGAGCGAATCAAAAAATTTTTTGAAAAATGTCTTGACAAAAATTCAAAATATAGGTATAATATCAACAGATAAAAACTTCTTGAAAAATTAATCCACATTCCATTCTAATTTTTTTGAGGCTAATACACTTCAAAAGTATAAAAAGTATAATCTGTTCTTTCCGTAAACAATCCAGGAGTAAATAGTACTAATCAGATAATAGGTAACAATTTGGCTACCAAAATAACTTCGATTAAGAGATTAAAGGCTTAATTCCATAATTTTACGGTAGGAGGTTTTTTAATAATGACTGAATTAATGGACATTACATCGTTGGAAAAGATGACTTTGGCAAATTTAACCAAGATGGCTAAAGAACTAAAGATTGATTTTCCTTCAAGTATGCGCAAGCAGGAAATTGTTTCAAAAGTTCTTGAAGCCCAGGCAAGAGAGAACGGTCATATATATAATGAAGGAGTCCTTGAAATTTTACCTGATGGCTTTGGATTTCTGAGGTCAACTAATTATAATTACTTACCCAGCCCGGACGATATCTATATTTCTCCTTCCCAGATAAAGAAGTTCTGCCTTCGCAAGGGTGACACGGTTTCCGGCTATGTCAGACCGCCTAAAGAGGGAGAGAGATTTTTCGCATTACTTCAGATTAAAGCAGTTAATAAAGAAGACCCGGAAAAAATACGTGAAAGGATATTATTTGATAATTTAACACCATTATATCCCCAGGAGAGAATCAATTTGGAGACAACCCAGGATGAAGTTACAACGAGAATAATAAATCTGCTCACACCTCTTGGCAAAGGACAGCGAACAATGATAAATGCGGCACCGAGGACGGGTAAAACGGTTATACTGCAGAAATTTGCCAATGCAATAACAAAAAATCATCCTGAAATTGTTCCGATTATTCTGTTGATTGATGAAAGACCTGAAGAAGTGACTGATATGCAGAGGTCTGTCAATGCAGAAGTGATAGCTTCAACTTTTGATGAATCAGCAGAGAGACATATCCAGGTAGCAGAGATGGTTCTGGAAAAGGCAAAGAGACTCGTTGAGCACGGGAGAGATGTTGTGGTTCTGCTTGATTCAATAACCCGCCTTGCACGAGCCTACAATACCGTTACACCTCCGAGTGGACGTGTCCTATCCGGCGGTGTGGATGCAAACGCACTTCAGCGGCCCAAAAGGTTTTTCGGTGCGGCACGAAAGATTGAAGAAGGCGGCAGTATAACTATCATAGGTACAGCCCTTATTGAGACGGGCAGCAGGATGGACGATGTCATATTTGAAGAGTTCAAAGGAACGGGTAATATGGAAATATATTTAGACCGCAAACTCGCTGACAGGAGAATATTTCCCGCGATTGATGTTGGCAGGTCAGGAACCAGGAAGGAAGAGTTGTTACTGGACGAAGAGGAATTAAGCAAGTTATGGGTATTGCGAAAAGTTCTTTCACAACTTAGTCCTATTGAGGCGATGGAATTATTAATAGAAAAGATTTCATCTACCAAGTCAAACAAGGATTTTTTGAAGTCAATGGAACTCTCGTCTCTTGAAAAATAGAAAAAAATGTTTGATAATCGTTATAATATTATAGTATAATTATAGCAGTGTTCAGCCATTTATGTAACAGAGCACCAGGGTGGTGGAAATAATGAAAAGAATATTGATTGTTGATGATAATGAACTAACAAGGAGTGTAGTGCGTGAGTCACTTGAATCTGAGGGATACGGGGTTATTGAGTGTGATAATGGCAGGAAGGCTATTAACCTGGCATTAAAAGAGCATCCCGACTTAATTGTTATGGATATTGCGATGCCAGAGTTAGACGGTTTTTCAACTACTTTAGAATTGAAAAAAAATGAACAGACAAAAGATATTCCGATTATAATTTCAAGTGCCCATGGTAGTTTAAAAGAAATGTTTGCTTTCAACGAAGTTGCAGCAAAAGTGTTTGCTTTTATTGAAAAACCTTTTCCTTTAAAAGATCTTATTTCTAAGGTGAAAGATGTTATTGGTTAGTTTTAAAAGATTAATAGTAGTATCTATTGTATTCTTTGCTTCTCATACATGCATTTATGCCGAACTTCCGGGCGATTATGTTGAGCAGGCTGAGAAAAAATATTCTGCGGGTGACATAGATTCTGCAATAAAGGACATGGAGAAAGCAATCGGCATTGCTGAATCAAAAGATGACAAGGATTTTTATAAATTTATGCTGGGCACCTGGTTGATTCCCCTGGCAGAACAATACTACAATAAGGGTAACTACGAGAAAGCATTACCGTATTCGAAAAGACTTACTGAAATTTCACCTGAGGACCAGGGAATACTCAAAATGTACAATGATGCTAAAATATCAGTTGAGGCAGTGAAGAAGGTGGAAGAAGAGAAAAAAGTGGAAGAGAAGAAAGAAGTTAAACTTGAATCTTTAATTTCTTTAATGGAATCATATATGAAAAAACAGGAGAAGTTACTTCAGAGCCAGAAGGAAAAACTTTCAAAAGAACTTCTCGGTCGCTCAGAGACCGAGAGAAATGCATTGCTTGAGGAATTTAATAAAAGGGAAAATTTATATAAGTTAGTTCTTACCCGGACAGAATCTCAAATAAGAGATTTACAGACAGAGTTTAACAAAAGAAGTAAAGAACTCAAGCAAACCTACGGTGTGGTGACTGCTATTGTTCTTGTAACAATTTTTATTTTTGTCTTTGTATTCATAATTTTAAGCAGACACTATGCTTTCCGAAGGGAGAAATCTTTTAAGCAGGAAGTAGTCAAAATTAAGGAAGAAGGCATTATCCAGGCTTCCTATGCGAAAATTATTGATAAGATTGAAAAAGAAATACCAAGATTAAGGTTTGTTCAGGAACCCAAAGTGGAAAAAAGGTACAACCAGAGAGAATTTGAAAAATTAGTTGCTTCAGGAGACGTTGAAACCAGGATTCGTGTTCTGGAATCAATAAAATCCGAGATATCAGAAGATTTCTCCTTGAGTAAAGAATTCGGAGTACGGTTAGTCAATCCATTTTTGAATGATAGCGACCCGAGGGTGAAAGCATGTGCAGTAGATGTGTTACATGAGTGTTCACCCCATGAAGCAACCAAATTATTAAACGTTATGTTTAGTGATAGAGACCCCAGGGTGCGTATAGAGGTTCTAAATGTTGTAAAAGATTGGTTTCCGCCAAGCTCGGTAAAGATTTTGTTGGAATTAGAAAAAAAAGAAGAAGATGAAAATGTCAGGAGAGTTATTATACATTTACTTTCTGATTTTATGCGAAACAAGAAACGTTTTCTGCCGGGTGGATTACAGGGCAGGATAAAGGAATTGATTGCTGTTATTCAGAAGAAGGGAAAATGGGTAATTGAATGAGAGGAGGGATTTCCAGGTGAAAGAAGGTATACATCCAAATTATGTTGAGTCAACGGTAACTTGTGCCTGTGGATACAGTTTTAAGACATACTCTACAAAACCCGTGATTAAATTAGATATATGCTCCGGTTGCCATCCGTTTTTTACAGGCAAACAGAAACTCATTGATAGTGCGGGGCGTGTTGAACGTTTCAAGAAAAAATACAAGGAATTAAAGCCATCCGTATCTAAACCCAGGGAATCTAAAGTCTCAAAGGATAAGAAAAAAATGCAGCAAATACAGCGAAAGAAAATATTGACCAGTGTTCCCGTTGCCATAACAAGGAAAGTATCGGATAAGAAACAAAAAAAGGAAGTAAAGGAAAAGTAGTACGGATTTTTTCAATAATGGGGACGGAGGTAATTAATTAATTACCTCCGTCCCCATTATTTTATTATTATGAATTTAAATGAATCTGACCGTATAGAACT